>DASWDF010000063.1:0-23953 GCA_036395475.1 Casimicrobiaceae bacterium | reverse complement strand
CGCTCGGCGCGCCGCTTGTCCCTTATCTCGCGGCCGGCCCGGATGCAGCACGCTGGCGACGCTGGCAGAGCGAAACGCAAATGCTGTTGTTCGAGCACGCAGTGAATCGAAGGCGCGAGCAGACCCGGCGCGCGCTCGTCGACAGCGTGTGGCTGTGGGGCGGCGGCACACTCGTCTTGCGCGATGCGCCCGCGGTCTGGATCTTCGCCGATGGCGGACTGATTTATGACCTAAGCCGGAGCGCCGGGCTTGTGCCTGCCCCGCTGCCCGTGGCGCTCGACGCCGTGCCGAGTGCCGTGCCGCAGGTTTTCTGGCTCGATGCGCTCGACGTCGACGCTGCGGCCACGCGACTCGCGGCGCTCGATCGCGCGTGGCTGGCTCCCGCCGAGCGCGCGCTCCACGCCGGCGCGACTCGCGAAGTCCAACTGGTCATCGCCGGCCGCGCGCGCGCGTTGGAGTTTCGTTTGCCGCGACCAGCGCTGATACAGCGATGGCGTTCGCGGTTCTCCTCGCCGCGCGTCGCGCCGCTGCTCGCCCGCTTCGCCACCGAGGCAATACAAAGCTGACGATGGACATCGTTCGCCGGCCTGTACCCGAAATCGCGGCGGCGCTTGTGGCGTCCGGTATCGCACCGGTGCTCGCGCGCGTTTTTGCCGCTCGTGGCGTGCGCTCGCCTTCCGAACTCGACCTCGAACTCGGCAGGCTGCCGTCGTGGAGGACACTGAAGGGCATCGACGCTGCGGCGGCGCGACTTGCTGCTGCGATCGAGCTCGACGAGCGGCTGGTCATCGTCGCGGATTACGATGCCGACGGCGCGACTGCGTGCGCGGTCGGCGTGCGGGGCTTGCGGGCGATGGGCGCGCACGTCGATTACCTCGTGCCCAATCGCTTCGAGTTCGGCTACGGGCTCACGCCGGAGATCGTCGCGCTCGCCGCGCAACGCGAGCCGGCGATGATCATTACCGTCGACAATGGCATCGCCAGCGTCGACGGCGTCGCCGCGGCGCGCGCACGCGGCATCGAGGTGCTGATCACCGATCATCATCTGCCGGGAGCAGAACTGCCCGCAACCAAGCTGATCGTCAATCCCAATCAGCCGGGCTGCACGTTTCCGAGCAAGCATCTCGCCGGCGTCGGCGTGATGTTCTACGTGCTCATCGCGCTGCGGGCACTCCTCCGCGAGCGCGGGCGCTTCGCGAGAAGCGGCGAGCCGAATCTTGCCACGCTGCTCGACCTGGTAGCGCTTGGCACGGTCGCCGATGTTGTGCAACTCGATCACGTCAACCGGATTCTCGTCGGACAAGGCTTGTACCGCATTCGTGCAGCGAGATCGCAGCCGGGACTGCGCGCGCTGTTCGCGGCCGCCGGGCGCGACCCGGCACGGGCCACGGCGTATGACCTCGGCTTCGTCGCCGGACCGCGGCTCAACGCCGCAGGGCGCCTCGCCGACATGTCGGTCGGCATCGCCTGCCTTCTGGCCGAGGATGAAACGAGCGCGGCCCCGCTCGCCGCGGAGCTCGACCGGCTCAATCGCGAGCGGCGCGAGGTCGAAGCGACGATGCACGAACAGGCGCTCGACGGACTCGACGAAACGATTCCCGGGGACCGCTACACGCTATGCGTCTACCGGCCCGAGTGGCATCAGGGGGTGGTCGGCATCGTTGCGTCGCGGCTCAAGGAGCGTTTTCACCGCCCCACAATTGTTTTTGCGCGGGTTGCCGACGGCGAGCTGCGCGGATCCGGGCGAGCGATCGCCGGATTCCATCTACGCGACGCGCTCGATCTCGTCGCCAAACGTGCACCCGGAACGATCGCGCGCTTCGGCGGCCACGCGTTCGCTGCGGGGTTGAGCCTGGCGGAAGCCGCGTTGCCGCGATTTGCCGCCGAGTTCGAACGCGTGGCGCGCGAATGGCTATCGCCCACCGCTCTGCAGCAGACGCTAGAGACCGACGGCGAGCTCTATCCCGCAGAACTCACGCTGGGCTTCGCGCAGGAAGTGGCGGCGCAGGTGTGGGGCCAAGGTTTTCCGCTACCGGTCTTCGACGGCGAATTCACGGTTATCGAGCAGCGACGCCTCGGTGACAGGCACTCGAGGCTTGTGCTGACGAACACGGGCAGGCGTCTGGACGCCATCGCGTTTAATGAGCCGGGACCCCTGCCGGTGCGCATCCGGGCAGCGTATCGCCCCGAGGTCAGCCACTATCAAGGGCTCGCCTCGCTCCAACTCGTCCTCGAGCACTGGGAACCGAATTGATTCCGCCAAAGTGAGTGCCTGCTTCGGGTTACCGGCCAACTGAGGGATCCTGATCGCGGTGCAATAGCCATCCGGTGAGTGCCGCGCGACAGAGACTCTGGTTTCCATCGCCCTATCGTTCTATATTCATGATTACAATAAGTTATCAAAAATACAACAAAGTCGAAGCCGCCGCTCTCGTCAGCGAATTGCCATATTGTGCGTTGCACTCAACGAGCGCAGAATCCGCTGCGGTGCAACAGGGCCACGACCCTGAGCCCAAAATGGGGGTTCGAGAGGGATGGTATGGGCCTCAACGGCAGTGGTCTGAACGGCAACGGTTCATTAAGGCTTCAAGGCAAGGTTTCCATCATCACCGGCGGCGGGCAGGGCATTGGCAGGGCAACTTCAGTCAAGTTTGCGAAAGAAGGTGCCAAAGTCGCGGTCTGCGACATCAATATGACCGCGGTGGCCGAAACGCTGGCCGCGATCCGCGGTATCGGCGGCGAAGCGCTCGGTTTCCAGGTCGATGTAACCGACAAGGAGAGCATCGCGCGCATGGTCGAGAACGTGATGTTCGCCTGGCATCGCATCGACACGCTGGTCAACAATGCGGGCATCGTCGAGGACGCCCGCTTTTCCAAGATGACCGACGAGCAATTCGAGCGCGTGATCGACGTCAACCTCAAGGGCGTCTACAACTGCACCAAGGCCGTTGTCGACATCATGCTGCAGCAGAATTCCGGCTGCATTCTGAACGCCTCGTCGATCGTCGGCCTCTACGGCAACTTCGGCCAGACCAACTATGCGGCGACCAAGTTCGGCGTCATCGGCATGGTCAAGACCTGGGCTCGCGAGCTCGGCAGCAAGGGCATTCGCGCTAACGCGATCTGCCCCGGTTTCATCGAAACGCCGATCCTCGGCTCGATTCCCGAAAAGGTGCTGAAGGCGATCGAGGAGAAGGTGCCGATGGGCCGCCTCGGACGACCCGAAGAGATCGCCAATACCTACGCCTGGCTCGCGTCCGACGAGGCGAGCTATGTCAACGGGGCGGTCATCGAAGTCTCGGGGGGCGTCACGATCTGACGCGGATCAAGAGCGGGCCCGCCGACGGACGGGCCGCGATTGAGAACACACAGGTGTTGCGGCGCAGGCTGATGCGGCAAAGCCGCGTTAAGCGCACCGGAGCTCCGCGAGGGTGCGCGGCCGAAGCCAAAACAGCCGCCTCATCCCCGCGCAGGCGGGGATCCAAGTGTCGTTGCAGTCCGCTGCGCGCTTGAGCCGACTGCGCCCCCACGGTAGCATTGCCAGTCAGATGCACCGCTATGCTTCGCTCGTCGTCTTCGTTCTTGCCGCGGCGCTGCCCGACACGTCGGCGTTTGCCCTGGACAAAGTCGACCCCTACATCTGCCCCACCGCTGCGCACAGCAGCGGCATGGAGTGCTTTCTCGAGGCCGTGCCCCAGACCTATACGATGTGCCGCCAGATCAAGAGCATCGAGATCATCGAGTTTGGACTGACGGGCGCCCAGGAAGGCGTGCACGGTGCAAAGACCGAGTACTGCATCGACAAGCACAAGCTTTCGATCGCGCGACCGTACCAGGCGGCGCTGCGCGAAGCGGCGCGCAGTAAGGACGCGGTGCAGAATCTGCGTCAACTCTACGATGTGTGGCTCGAAAGCCTGGCTAGGCTCGTGCCGGCACCCGACGAGGCCGACGAAGGCTACAAGCAACGCGTCTTCCGCCCCTACGGAGAGTTCACCGAGCGGATTGGCGCGATTCGCACGCTGCACGAAGCCTCGACCAAACCTGTCGCTGCGCCGGCGTCCAAACGCAAGAAAACGCGTCCGTGACCGACGCGATGCCGTGGGCCGCCACACGAGATCCGGATGTCACGGAAAGCCCCAACGCGATGGCTGACCTCGCGCGCATCTTCGGGCCCGAGGGCCCACTTGCGCGGGAGCTGCCCGCGTATCGCTTTCGCGACCAGCAGCTCGCGATGGCCGACGCGGTCGCGCGCGCGATCGACGAGCGCGGTCAGTTGCTCGCCGAAGCCGGTACCGGCACCGGCAAGACCTTTGCCTATCTCGTCCCCGCCCTGCTCTCGGGCGGCAAGGTCGTCGTATCCACGGGTACCAAGACGCTGCAGGACCAGCTTTTCCAGCGCGATTTGCCGCTGATCCGTGATGCGCTCAAAGTCCCGATCACCGTCGCACTGCTCAAAGGCCGGGCAAACTACGTTTGCCACTACCACCTCGATCGCGCCCGGCAGGAGGGAACGTTCGCCTCGCGTGCCGATGCACGCTATCTCAAGCGGATCGAATCCTTCGCGCGCACGTCGACGACCGGCGACAAGGCCGAGCTGGCGGACGTACCCGACAACGCCGGCATCTGGGCGCAGGTCACCTCGACGCGCGAGAACTGCCTCGGCGGCGAGTGCCCCAACTATGGCGAGTGTTTCGTGATGAATGCGCGCAAGGAGGCGCTCGCCGCCGACGTCGTCGTCATCAACCATCACCTGTTCTTCGCCGACGTCGTGCTGAAGGACGAGGGACTCACCGATCTCCTGCCGGCTTGCAATACGGTGATTCTGGACGAAGCACATCAGTTGCCCGATACCGCAACGCTTTTCTTCGGCGAGGAGTTGAGCGCAGGAGCGCTCTCCGAGCTCGCCCGCGACGCCGAAGTCGAGGGACTGAGGGCTGCGCGCGATTACGCGCCCTTGCCCGACGCGGTGCAGGGCGTGGCGCAGGCGCTGCGCCGGGTGCGGCTTGCGGCAGGCGAGACGCTGGGCAAGTCGCCGCGTGCCGAAGCGCTGCGCCGGCCCGATTTTCCCGAAGCGCTCGACGCTCTGGCCGCGGCGCTCGAACTTCTCGCCTCCGAGCTCTCGCGCCAGGCGGAGCGCAGCGACGCTCTGGCACTGTGCGCCCAGCGCGCGACCGACGCCGCGGCACGGCTCGCTCGCTGGCGCGATGGCGACGATCCGGACTGGATCCGCTGGATCGAGGTCACGATCCGCGGCTGGCAGTTGCACGCCTCGCCGCTCTCGATCGCGGAGATTTTCGCGCGGCAGGTCGCCGATACAGCCCGCTCGTGGATTTTCACCTCGGCTACGCTGGCGGTCGGTGGCGACTTCACGCACTATCAGCGCGAGCTCGGCCTCGCGAATGCCGCGACCGGCTGCTGGGACAGCCCGTTCGATTATCCCGCCCAGGCGCTGCTCTACGTTCCGCGCGGACTGCCGGAGCCGAACAGCTTCGAACATACCGATGCCGTCGTCGCCGCGGCACTGCCGGTGCTGAAGGCGAGCGGTGGGCGCGCGTTTCTGTTATTCACAACGCTGCGCGCTCTCGGCCGCGCCCGCGAGAGGATCGCCGCGGCGCTCGCGCGCGAGGGTCTCGACTATCCGCTGCTCGTGCAAGGCGAAGGCTCGCGCAGCGAGCTCCTGTCGCGCTTTCGCATGCTCGGCAATGCGGTGTTGCTCGGCAGCCAGAGCTTCTGGGAGGGCGTCGACGTCCAGGGCGAGGCGCTGTCGCTGGTCGTCATCGACAAGCTGCCGTTCGCGCCCCCGGACGATCCGTTGTTCGCCGCGCGGCTGAACCATATCGCACGTGCGGGCGGCAATCCGTTTCTCGAATATCAGCTGCCGCAGGCCGCGATCAGCCTGAAGCAGGGCGCGGGGCGACTGATTCGTTCCGAATCCGATCGCGGCGTGTTGATGATCTGCGACCGCCGCCTGGCCGACAAACCTTACGGCCGCCGGATTCTCCAGGCCCTGCCGCCGATGCGACGGACGCGCGAGCTCGATGAAGCGATCGCGTTCTTCGGTCAGTCACCGCCTGGCCAGTAGCCCGGGCTGAGCGCAGCGATGCCCGGGGTGGACGACACGAATCCTTGGCGCCGGGCTGAGCGCAGCGATGCCCGGGACGACACGAATCTTTTGTCCCCCGGGCTTCGCCCTGAAGGCTCAGCCCAGGCTACGACTCAACCCGGGCTACGACTCCAGTGGCTTACCAGAACTTCCACCATGGCTTCGCGGTGGAGGAGTCTCCAGGCGGGAGCGGGACCTCTTGCTTCGGCGACCAGAAGTTCCACCAGGGCCTGGCTTCGGCAGTGAAATACTTTCCGTTGGGAAAAGTGTCCTTGAGCACGCGTTGCGCATCGTCGCGCAACTGCGTCAAGCCGAGCTGGTCATAGCTCCTCGCCATAAGGATCAAGGCATCCTCGTTGGCCGGCGTCTGAGGGTAATTGAGCAGCGATGCCTGCGCCCTGTTCGCAGCCGCAACGTAAGCGCCGCGACGATAGTAATAGTCGGCGACGTGCACTTCGTAGCTGGACAGTGCGTTGGTCAGGTAGCGCATGCGCTCGACCGAGTCGGACGCGTACTTGCTATCCGGGAAGCGCGCGACAAGCTCCTTGAATGCGCCGAACGATTCTCTGGCCATCTTCGGGTCGCGCTCCGAAAGATCCTGCTCGACCACGTACCCGAACAGCCCCTGGTCTTCGCGGAAGTTCACGACGCCTTTGAGGTAGTAGGCGTAGTCGACGTTGGGATGATTGGGGTAGGTGCGGATGAAGCGGTCGCAGGCCGCGATCGCCGGTGCAGTCTCACCGGCCCGGTAGTTCGCGTATGCGCCTTCGAGAATGGCCTGTTGCGCGTAGCGGCCGTACGGATAGCGGCCCTCGAGCGTGTCGAACAGCTTGACAGCCCGCGTATAATTGCCGGTCGTCAACATTTCATGCGCCTCCTGATACAGGCGCTCGGCGGACCATCCCGCCGTGTCATCCTTGACTTCGGGCAGCAGATTGCACGCAGTCGCCGAGAGCGCGAAGACGATCGCGAAGACATTTCGGATGCACAGCAGCGACGTTCCCGACATTATTGCAACTCCGGTGGCAGTCCCAAATTATACCTCGGTCGTTGCAACGCCCTCGGAGCAGCGCGAGTTCACGGTTCCCGCCGAGCTCGCCGGGCTGCGGCTCGATCAAGCGCTCGCGCGGCTGATCCCGGAGCACTCGCGCAGTCGCATCCGATCGTGGATCGACGCCGGCCGCGTTGCCGTCGCGGGCGGAGCGGCGACGGCGAAACAGAGGCTCTACGGTGGAGAGCATATCGTCGTCGCACCGCTGCCGGATCCGCGCCGGAGCGTGCTCGTGGCGCAGCCCTTGCCGCTCGTGATCGTCTACGAAGACGATGCGCTCATCATCGTCGACAAACCCGCCGGTCTGGTGGTCCACCCCGGCAGCGGCAATTGGGACGGCACGCTCGCCAACGCGCTGCTGCACCACGCGCCACAGCTTGCCGCGGTCGCCCGCGCTGGCATCGTGCACCGGCTGGACAAGGACACGAGCGGGCTCCTCGCGATCGCCAAGACTCCGGTCGCGCAGACCGATTTGGTGCGGCAACTGCAGGCGCGGACGGTACGGCGCGAATACTTGGCGCTTGCGCACGGCGTGTTGACCCGGGGCGGCAGCATCGACGCGCCGGTCGGTCGCCATCCAGTCAAGCGCACGTCGATGGCGGTCGTCGCGTCCGGCAAGGCCGCAGTCACGCATTACGTGGTGCGCGAACGCTTCGCGGCCTGCACATTGCTTGCTTGCACGCTCGAGACGGGCCGCACGCATCAGATCCGAGTGCATCTCGCATCGATCAAGCATCCGCTCGTCGGCGACGCCGCGTACGGACCGCGTCATGGGATAGCGTTCCACCGCCAGGCGCTGCATGCGTGGCGCCTCGGCCTCGTCCATCCGGTGACGCGGAAATCGCTGCAATGGGAATCGCCGCTACCCGACGATTTCGCCGCCCTTCTCGCCTCGCTGCGCCAGGCCGGATGACATTGTCGAACTCGGAGAGCTCGCTTGCCGCGCGCGTCGCAGCGGCCGGGCTCGACTGGATCGTTCCCGACTGGCCCGCTCCTCCGCAGGTGTGCGCGCTGTCGACGACGCGCAACGCGCGCGCAGGCGAAAAATTCGATCTGACGCGCAGCGATCCTCGGTTCGAGACCGCCCGCAACGAGCTTCGGCGCTGGCTCCCCGCCGAGCCGATTTGGCTCGCACAAGTACATGGTATTGCGATCTGTGATGCCGATGCAGCGAGTGCGCTTCGGTCGCGCGGTCTGCCGGAAGGCGATGGCGCCGTCGCGCGCGCTCCGAATACGGTCTGCGCGGTGCACTCTGCGGATTGCCTTCCGGTCCTATTCACCGATGCCCTGGGAAGCGTGGTCGCCGCCGCGCACGCCGGCTGGCGCGGACTCGCTGCAGGCGTGCTCGAGGCAGCGCTCGCCGCCATGCGCACGCCGCCCGCGAACGTGCTCGCCTGGCTGGGCCCTGCAATCGGTGCGCAGGCCTTCGAAGTCGGCGCCGACGTGCTTGCTGCGCATTGCGACGACGACCCCGGCGCCGCGCGGTGCTTCGTGCCGCATCGCCAGGGCAAGTGGCTCGCGGACCTCTACGCGCTGGCGCGGCGGCGCCTCACGCGCGCCGGCGTCGCATCGATCTACGGTGGCGGACATTGCACAGTCAGCGAAGCCGACGCGTTCTACTCGTACCGGCGCGACGGCGCGCGCGCGGGCCGCATGGCGACGCTGATCTGGATCGCGGCTATTTGACGCACACGCAGTCGCGGCCGATAATGCAACTCAGTTTCATCGATCATCGGGCCGTTCCGCGCTCCTCCCATGTCGACGCTCCCGGCGATCATTCTCGGATGCCTTGCCGGCGGTACGCTGGCGCTGCTGCTCGCCGCCGGGACTCTCGCCGCCAGTGCGCGGTGGATTCGGTGGTTGGTGAGTTTCGCGGTCGGCGCCTTGCTCGGGGCCGTGTTTCTCGACTTGCTGCCCGAGGCGCTCGCGCACGGCAGCGTCGAGCGCGTCATGACCTCCGTGCTCGCCGGGGTGCTCGCCTTCTTCCTGCTCGAGAAGTTCGTCCTGTGGCGCCACGCCCACGACGCGCCGTTCGACGAACCCGGCGCGCGCGTGCCGGCGCATCATGACGACGCCGACGCGTTCGTGGGTCGACCGGGGCTCATGATCGTGATCGGCAATTCGGTGCACAATCTTTGCGACGGCATCGCGATTGCTGCCAGCTTCGTCGCGGACTTCAAGCTGGGTGTGGCGACGACGCTGGCGATCGTTTCGCACGCGATCCCCCAGCAGGTCGGCGATTTCGCCGTATTGCTTCACTCCGGTTACACCCGACGCCGCGCGTTTGCGATGAATCTGCTCACGGCCGCGGCGACCCTTGCCGGCGGGCTCATCGGCTATGCGGCGCTCGCCAGCATGCAGCAGATGCTGCCGACCGTGTTGGCGCTCGCCGCGGCGAGCCTTCTCTACGTCGCCGTCGCCGACCTGATCCCGGGGCTGCATCGCCACGTGGCACCCCAACACACGTTGCAACAGGTGGCGTTGATCGGCGGCGGCATCGCGACGGTGGCTCTCCTCGGTTTGCTGCTCGAGCACTGATGCGCGCGGAGCGCGCGTGGCGCGTTTGTGCGCCTCGATGCGAGCCGCTACACTCGAAGCGACGCAAGCAGGCCAGAGTCGATGGAAACGCATACGTCCGCGAACGATTGGGCCGAGCTCCTCGGCCAGTGGCAGGCGATGGGCCAGCAATGGAGCAACTGGTGGTCGCGCGACGCGACCACGCCGGTGCCGGTCGCCCCGCCGCCTCTCGAAATAGGCAACGCCGCGCTGGCGGTGCTTGCACCTACCGGGGCATGGATCGATCCCGCTGCCGCGGCCGAGCTCGCCGGACGCTACAACCAGCGCTTCGACGCTCTCTGGCAGCGGGCGATCGCCGCCGATAAAGCGTCACCGGCGGCGGCCGGCACTCGGGCCCAAGTTCCGGATCGCCGCTTCGGTGGAAAAGAGTGGCGCGAGCACCCGTACTTCACCTGGTTGAGAGACGCCTATCTGTTGTACGCCGACTACGTTCGCGAACTCGCCGCACTGGTGCAGGGCGATCCCGAATCCAGAAAACGCGTCCGGTTTCTGGCGCGGCAGTACGCGGATGCCATCGCGCCATCGAATTTCCTGGCGACGAATCCCGAAGCGCTCAAGCTCGCAATCGAGTCGGGCGGCGCGAGCATCGCCCAGGGGCTGGCGAACCTGATCGGCGACGCGCGGCGCGGGCGCATCGCGATGACCGACGAATCGGCGTTCGAGGTCGGCGGCAACCTGGCGCTCTCTCCGGGCAGCGTCGTGTTCCGCAATGAGCTGATCGAGTTGATCCAGTATGCGCCGGCGACCGCCGCAGTCTACAAGCGACCGCTCCTCCTCGTGCCGCCGTGCATCAACAAGTACTACATCCTCGACTTGCGGCCGGAAAATTCGTTCGTGCGGCACGTCGTCGGTGCAGGACACACAACCTTCATGATCTCGTGGCGCAACATTTCCCCAGAGCTCGGGCATCTGACGTGGGACGACTACCTCGAGCAAGGCGTGCTGCAGGCAATCGACGCCGCGCGGGAGATCTCCAGCAGCCGGACCATCAACGCGCTCGGTTTTTGCGTCGGTGGAACGCTCCTCGCCTGTTCGCTGGCGGTGCTGGCCGCCCGCCGCGAGCACCCGGTCGCGAGCGCCACGTTCCTGACCACGATGCTCGATTTCGCCGACCCCGGCGAGATCGGCGTGTACGTCTCCCACGAATACCTCGCCGCGCGCGAGCCGGCGCTGCTCGCGGGAGCACGCGTCCACGGCAGCGAGCTGGCCAATGCGTTTGCCAGCTTGAGGCCCAACGAGCTGGTCTGGAACTACGTCGTAAGCAATTATCTCAAGGGCAGGACGCCGCCGCCGTTCGATCTCCTCTACTGGAACAGCGATTCGGCCCATCTGCCCGGTCCGATGTACGCCTATTTCCTCCGCAATATGTACCTGGACAATCGCCTGCGCGAGCCTCGCGCCCTGATCATGTGCGGCGAGCCGGTCGACCTGTCACGCATCGCGATGCCCAGCTACGTGTATGCCTCGCGCGAGGATCACATCGTGCCGTGGCGTTCCGCCTATCGCACGATCGAGCTCGTCGGGGGCGATGTGCGCTTCGTGCTCGGCGCTTCGGGTCATATCGCCGGCGTGGTAAATCCGCCGCAAAGGAAAAAGCGCAACTATTGGACCAACGACCTCTTGACGGATGATCCCGACGACTGGCTGGCGCGCTCGCAGTCGCATCCGGGGTCGTGGTGGCCGCACTGGATCGAATGGCTCGTCGAGCACGCGGGTGGCACGCGGCGTCCGGCGCCGATGCGCGAGGGCAGCGCACGCTATCGCCCGCTTGGACCCGCACCCGGAAGATACGTACGCAAGAAGGTCGCCTGAAGCACACGACCTGCGCTAACTTTCGCAAGTGACGATCCTCGCGACATGCGCTAACATCGACGCGCATCCTGCCGCTGTGCCGGCTGCGGACAGCGCCTGCATTTCGAACCTCGACGGAGACTCCAGATGACAGATATCGTGATTGTCGGTGCAGCGCGCACCGCAATCGGCAAATTCGGCGGGGGCCTTGCCAAGACCCCTGCTCCGGAGCTTGGCGCCACCGTAATTCGGGCCCTGCTCGCACGCGCGAACCTCAAGCCGGACCAGATTACCGAAGTCATTCTCGGCCAGGTTCTCACGGCAGGCAGCGGCCAGAACCCTGCGCGCCAGGCACTGATCAAGGCCGGACTTCCGGCCGCGATTCCCGGCATGACGATCAACAAGGTCTGCGGCTCCGGCCTGAAGGCCGTGATGCTCGCCTCGCAAGCGGTGCAATGCGGCGATGCCGACATCGTGATCGCGGGAGGCCAGGAAAATATGAGCGCGGCACCGCACGTCCTGGCCGGTTCGCGCGACGGTTTTCGCATGGGCGATGCCAAGCTCATCGACAGCATGATCGTCGACGGCCTGTGGGACGTGTACAACCAGTATCACATGGGCACCACTGCGGAGAACGTGGCCAAGCAATACGGCATTTCCCGTTCGCAACAGGACGAATTCGCCGTCGCGAGCCAGAACAAGGCCGAGGCCGCGCAAAGGGCAGGCAAGTTCAAAGACGAGATCGTCCCGGTGATGATCCCGCAGCGCAAGGGCGATCCCGTTGCGTTCGCCGCCGACGAGTTCATCAAGGCGGGTACGACGCTCGAATCCGTGAGCGGGCTCAAGCCTGCGTTTGCCAAGGACGGAACCGTCACCGCGGCCAACGCTTCAGGCATCAATGACGGCGGCGCTGCGGTCCTGGTGATGAGCGCCGCGAAAGCCCAACAGCTCGGCCTCAAGCCAATGGCGCGCATCAAGGCGTTCGCGTCGTCGGGGGTTGATCCTTCGATCATGGGCATGGGCCCCGTGCCCGCGGCGAAGCGCTGCCTGGAGAAGGCGGGATGGAAGCCAGCGGATCTCGACCTGATGGAGATCAACGAAGCCTTCGCTGCGCAGGCCTGTGCGGTCAACAAGGAGATGGGCTGGGACACGAGCAAGATCAATATCAATGGCGGCGCGATCGCACTGGGACATCCGATCGGCGCATCGGGTTGCCGCGTGCTCGTAACCCTGCTCTACGAAATGGCGCGACGCGACGCCAAGAAAGGCCTGGCGTCGCTGTGCATAGGCGGGGGAATGGGTGTGGCCCTGGCCGTCGAACGTTAGCGCTGGCGGTCGACGCTTCCTTGGACATCGCATCAACAAGAAGGAGGACATCATGGCAGAAAACAAACAACGCGTTGCGCTGGTGACCGGCGGAATGGGGGGGCTTGGCGAAGCGATCTGCGCGAAGCTTGCCGCGCTGGGTCATACCGTTGTCACGACCCATTCGCCCGGTAATACCAAGGCGCAGGAGTGGCTCGATTCGATGAAAAAGCAGGGCTACGCGTTTCGCGCGTATCCCTGCGATGTCGTCGACTGGGATTCGTGCGCCGCGTGCGTTGCACAGGTTGTCAAGGACGTCGGACCGGTCGACGTGCTGGTCAACAATGCCGGAATCACGCGCGACATGACGTTCAAGAAGATGGACAAGCCCAACTGGGACGCGGTGATCAGGACCAATCTTGACAGCTGCTTCAACATGACCAAACAGGTCTGCGACGGCATGACCGAACGCGGCTGGGGCCGGATTATCAATATCTCATCGGTGAATGGGCAGAAGGGCGCGTTCGGGCAGGTCAATTATTCGGCGGCAAAAGCCGGGATGCATGGCTTCACCAAGGCGCTCGCGCTGGAAGTCGCGAGAAAAGGCGTCACCGTCAATACCATCTCTCCGGGTTACATCGGCACCAAGATGGTCTTGGCGATCCCAAAGGAAGTACTGGACTCGAAGATCATTCCGCAGATCCCGATGGGCAGGCTGGGGAAGCCCGACGAAATTGCGGGGCTCGTCGCCTATCTTGCGTCGGAAGAGGCCGCCTTCGTCACCGGCGCCAACATCGCCATCAATGGAGGGCAGCACATGTTCTAGCGGTGAGAGCCCGCGGCTAAGGGCTTCGCTTGCGCGCGAGCCTCACCGCTCGCCCACTCCTGCTACGACATGCGATGGCGCGTCGCGAATCGACGCAGTCGACCGTCGCGCCGATCAATAATCATTCGACGTGTGCGCAAGGAGGACGAAAAAAAGGCCCCGGCATTGCTGCCGGGGCCGAGGCTGTATCATTTAGGAGGAGGAAAATGATACAGAAGGAGCTATCAAAACCAATATAGAGACAGTGCTTCCGGTTTCAAGTTCCCGTCGTTCTCCTTCTGCTAAATTGCTTACGCAGCCTTGCGACCCTTGGTCGTTGTCTTGGCAGCGGAGGCCGCATTCGCTGTCGCCGCGCGTACCGATGCGTCGGCGAAGTTCACGACTTGCTTCGTCGCCTTGGACAGCTGATCGAACGCAGCCGTCGTGGCCGCCACCGTCGACTTGAGAGCCGTCACGGCGACATCCGAACCCGCGGGCGCGTTCTTCGTCGCCTTTTCCACCCAAGCCGCGACACCCTTGGTATACGAAGCCCAGGCTTCTTCGGCCAGCGCCGAGAAGTCGGCTTGCGCTTCCGAAGCGATTTCGTAGACGCCGCGCGAATAGCCCAGCGCGTTCTGGACACCGGCCTCGGCCAGCTTGGCGCGGAGCGTGAAGAACTCTTGCACGTCCTTCACACCGGCGACGGCGTTGGCACTGTAGACGCCTTGCTCCAGCGCGACCTTGGCGGCCTGCAGGTTGAGCTTGGTCAGGCGCTCGGCCTTTTCCAGCGACAGCGAGGCGAGCTTGATTGCATTGTCATAGCCGGCCTTGTTGATCTCAGCAAATTGTTCCGTTGCGTTGTACATAATCATCCTTTCAATCGAGATAGGTTTCATTCCAAATAAAACGTCCGGCTGCGGGGGGTCTGGGCGCGTGTTTCTGACCACCTGCCCGGGGTTCGAACCTTCTCTCAACCCCCTTGTTTGCTGCATCGCACAAACCAAATTCTAAGAGCAGAATCGGCTCATGTCAAGGTCTTTTTGGTGCAATGCAATAGACAGCCCTGGATCGGGGCGAGTTGAAAACAAACGCTCAAATAAATCAGTGGGTTATAATGTTCGACCGCTTGCTGGGAGCAGGGCATGAACAAGTCGATCCGCATAATCAAGAAATACCCGAACCGCCGCCTGTACGACACCGCCAACAGCGGCTATATCACGCTGGCGGACGTCAAGCAGATGGTGCTCGAACACATCGACTTTCAGGTCATCGACGCCAAGTCCGGCGACGACCTGACCCGGAGCATTCTCCTGCAGATCATCCTCGAGGAAGAGTCCGCAGGTCTGCCGATGTTCTCCAGCGAAATGCTCGCGCAGATGATCCGTTTCTACGGCAACGCTCTGCAGGGGATCATGGGCAGCTACATGGAGCAGAACGTCAAGGCGTTTCTAACCATCCAGCAGAAGCTGCAGGACCAGGCGAAGCAGATCTACGGCGACAAGATGATGCTGACGCCGGATCTGTGGAAGCAGTTCCTGCAGATGCAGGCGCCTGCGATGCAGGGCATGCTCGGCAATTACCTCGAGCAGAGCGCGAAGCTGTTCATGGATATGCAACAACGGATGCAGGATCAGACGCGGGGGTTGTTCACGGCTTTTCCCTTCACAAACTTCGGGACTAACCAGGCGTCGGACGAAGGGGACAAGAAAGCTTGATCTTCGTCATTGCGCTGAAGCAGTGCACAAGCTGCATTGCAGCGTAGCAATTTTTCGCACTGCGCAACCCGGGTTTCTCAAGCATCCAATGAAGCGTCCATCCGCAGCCGCGTCACGCATCGGATTTGTCTCGCTCGGCTGCCCAAAAGCGTTGGTCGACTCGGAGCAAATCCTCACCCGGCTGCGCGCTGAGGGCTATGCAATCGCGCCGACGTATGAGGGCGCGGATCTCGTCGTCGTCAATACCTGCGGCTTCATCGACGCCGCGGTCGAGGAATCGCTGGCCGCGATCGGCGAGGCGCTTGCCGAAAACGGCAAGGTAATCGTCACCGGTTGCCTTGGCGCCAAGGACGGCGGCGCCTTCGTGAAGATGGCGCATCCGGAAGTCCTCGCGGTCACCGGCCCGCACGCAACGGCCGAGGTGATGAACGCGGTGCATGCGCAACTGCCGAGGCCGCACGATCCGTTCGCCGATCTCGTTCCGCCGCAGGGAATCAAGCTCACGCCGAAGCACTACGCCTATCTCAAGATCGCGGAAGGCTGCAATCATCGCTGCACGTTTTGCATCATTCCTTCGATGCGCGGCGATCTGGTGAGCCGGCGCTTAAGCGAAGTCATGAACGAAGCGGAGAATCTGCTCGAATCCGGCGTCCGGGAGTTGCTGGTGATCTCGCAGGACACAAGCGCCTACGGTGTCGACATCCGGCATCGCACCGGCTTCTGGCGCGGGCGACCGGTAAAGACGCGGATGACCGAACTTGCGCGTGCGCTGGGCGAGCTCGCGGGAGAACACGGTGCCTGGGTGCGTCTGCACTACGTCTATCCCTATTCGCACGTCGACGAGGTTATTCCGCTGATGGCGGACGGACGGTTGCTCCCGTATCTAGACGTACCGTTCCAGCACGCAAGCCCGCGCATTCTCAAACTGATGAAGCGGCCGGCAAACGCTCAGGACAATCTCGACCGGATTCGTGCCTGGCGGTCGATGTGCCCGGATCTCACCATTCGCTCGACATTCATCGTCGGCTTCCCCGGCGAAACGCATGAAGAGTTCGAGGACCTGCTGGCGTTTCTCGAAGCGGCGGAGCTCGATCGCGTCGGTTGTTTCGCCTATTCACCCGTCGATGGCGCCGCGGCGAATGCACTGCCACACCCCGTACCCGAGGAACTCAAGGAAGAGCGCCGCGCGCGCTTGATGGCGGCGCAGGCCGAGATCAGTGCGCGCCGTCTCCGCACGCGGATCGGACGAGTGCTCGACGTCCTTGTCGATTCGATCGCGAACAGACGCGCCATTGCACGCAGTGCGGCCGATGCGCCGGAGATCGACGGTGTGGTCACGATCGAAGACGGCGAGAACCTCGCGGTGGGCGCGTTCGCGCGCGTCAAAATCACGGGCAGCACCGAGCACGACCTCAGAGCGCGCTTGGTCGCGTAACAAACGGCGAGCACGCCATTGCCGCTGCGCTGAACGGCCTTCCCGTTCCGAGGCACGATGGAGCAACGTCCGTCTTGCTTGCTTACGTCGGCGGAACGAAGCGGATGAACAGGCTCGTCACCCACATGAGCGTGATGACTACGTGCAGATAAAGCCCTGCACCGCTCGTCGTCAATGGGTTCCAGCGCGACGAGACCGGGAAAGGCTGGTAATCCAGCGCCTCGCTGAGCACGTTGGCGCGCTCGCGCATGCGATGCCAATACGAAGACGCGCGGAACTCCATCACCGTAAGCGCGAGCGCAACGGCGACCCCGCCGAGTTTGAGCATGATCGCCGCGCCAGGCGTTGCGAGAATCGTCCTGGAGCTGATCAGCGCCGTGACGATCGCTCCGGTCGTGCCGAGCAGCAAAGCGAGCTGATAGAACCGCAGCGTTGCGTAGAGCCGCATGAATTCGCAGATCGTCTTGTATTCCTGCAGGGCGGTTCCGGGCCTCATCGGAGCCTCCTTCAAGTGCTGCGTCGTCAGCCTCCAGATCACGCCGGCATAGCTTGCGATCCCCGGGAGTGAAGCATCGGATGGCACTCTGAGCTGATGCAACAACGGCGCGGGATCCGTGGGTCGGGCGCCCTTCTGCCTTTCCGCTACCGACTCCACGGCTACCCCGGCCGAAGTCTACTTGACCGGCAGCGCGCGCAGCGCGGCGGCCAGCTGCTCGAGGACGTCGGAGAACGCCGCGTTCAGGCCCTGAACCACCGCATCGGCCGACCGCGAAGGGACATCGCGTCGCGACTTGAGCTCGCCC
Organism: Casimicrobiaceae bacterium; assembly: GCA_036395475.1. Lineage (GTDB taxonomy): Bacteria > Pseudomonadota > Gammaproteobacteria > Burkholderiales > Casimicrobiaceae > PALSA-1003. Next base: position 6,368 of record DASWDF010000063.1, on the reverse strand, counting down.
GTCCAGCGAAACGCGCCCGCGGCGGCGTACGCATCGGTGAGAAAGAACTTGATCGTCACGACGGCCGCCGGCTTCGCCGGATCGCGCAAGTCGCCGTAGAATTCGCTGACGAACACTTCGAGCAGGTGATCGCCGTCAAGGCTGCTGGAGGGCGGCAGCACGGTTTGATACACGCCGGCAGCGCCGAGCCACGCGGCGATCGCTTCGCCGAACATCGCCGCCGGAGCGATCAGGAACTCGTTGTAGAAGTCGGCCTCATACTTGAGATCGCCCTCGCGATAGACGAGCGACCGGCCACGGAAGGCACCCGCTACCGAGACGGCCACGATCTTGAGCGACATGTTCTTCGCCGCGGCGGCCGCTCCCGCAGGACGCGTCGGCTCCAGGACGAACGTCGATTTCAGCGGCGCCGGTTGCGAGCAACCGGCAACGAGCAGCGCAGCGACCGAGGACAGCAGGCGCCGGCGCGAGAACGAAGCGGGTGCATTCACTGTTGGGTCCCTTTCGCCGGCGCGGGCGGCGCGCCGAGGATCAATCGCGACGGATTGCGCTTGGCGTCCTCGGTCAGGTCGCGCAGGTTGTCGGTGATCTGCCGCACGTTGTCGAGTGTTTTCCTCAGATCGGACTCGGTGCCGCCGAGGACGCGATCGAGCCGCGATAGCGTGCCCTCGAGGTGCGCCAGCGCCTTGGGCAGATTGGGATCCTCGAAGAGCTTGCGCGCCTGGGCCGCGGCGGCGCTCGCATCGGTCGGGATCTTCTTCCAGGAGGGATCGTCCACAATCGCGCCGAGCTTCTGATTGGTTTGCCGCAGCTCCGCCAGAAGCGCCGTGCTTTCCTTCGAAATCTGATCGACACGAAGCTGATCGAGCTTGCTGTCGACCTTGGCCAGGACGCGTGTCGTCGACTCGGATATCCTCGCGGCGTCGACCCCCGCTACGCGCTCGTTCGTCGTGTCGAGCAGGCGATTGAGCCGGGTTACGACGCCGTCGAGGTCGAGGTGCGCGAGCTTCTCGACGACGTCGCCCGCTGCGGAGAAGAACTGCGTGAACGTGGACTGCGTGCTCGGGATATAGACATGGTCCGGCTCCCATGAAATCGGCAGCTCGGGATTGGTCTTGGGATCGGCGTAATCGATCTCTAGGTAGTTGGTTCCCGTGATGCCTTGCGGGGCAAGCCGGATGCGCAAGCCTTTTTCGATCTCCATGTGCACCGTCTCGGGCCGCGTGATCTCGCCGCCGGCCTTGGTGCCGATGAGGCGCCCGAGAATGGTCGCCTCGACCAAGACGTAGCGCAGCCGGTCGCCGGGAGGCTTGTCCTGCTGGTACTTGTTGTAGGTGAAGCCGATGCGGGTGACCTCGCCCACGCTGACGCCGCGATATTTCACCTTGGAACCGATGTCGAGGCCCTGCACCGACTCGTTGAAATAGGTCTCGATGATCGTCTTCGACTGGAACCAGCGGCCGGACCCGACGATGAGCAGCAGCAGCACCAGCGCGACCGTGGCGCCGATGACGAACAGCCCCAGCTTGAAGTTGTTCGCCTGCGCGCTCATACCGAAGCGTCGCGCCGCAGGCGCGCATTTCGTTCCCTTCTCCCAGCGGGAGAGGGGCTAGGGGTGAGGGCCGCACACCCATGCCAGCGGTCGAGACAGCTCATGACGCAGCCTCCGTCGCTGCTTCCGCCTCGCGCCGGAAGAACTGACGCACCCAAGGGTTGTCGCTGGTATCGCGCAGCACTTTGGGATCGCCTTTGGCGATGATGCCCTTGGCGCGTTTGTCGAGCATGATGACCCGATCGGCCACGGCGTAGATGCTGGCGAGCTCGTGGGTGACGATCACGAACGTGATGTGCAGGCTCCCGGCCAGCCGCCGGATGAGCGCGTCGAGCTCTGCCGATGTGATCGGATCGAGGCCCGCAGAAGGTTCGTCGAGGAACAGGATATTGGGATCGAGCGCCATCGCGCGTGCGATCGCGGCACGCTTTTGCATGCCGCCGCTGATCTCCGAGGGCATGTGCCCGCAAAAGGCCTCGAGGCCGACCAATTCGAGCTTCATGCGCGCGATAAGATCCATCGCGGGCAGCGGCAGCACGGTGTATTCCTCGAGCGGCAGCCGCACGTTTTCGAGGAGCGTCATCGATCCGAACAGCGCCCCGCTCTGATACATGACGCCGATCTTCTTCAGGATCGCGTTCCGCGCTTCGCCTTCCGCGGTGACGATGTCGTCGCCGTCGATGAACACGTGCCCCGCGAACGGCTGATAGAGTCCGATCATGTGCTTGAGCAAGGTGCTCTTGCCGCAACCCGAACCGCCGAGGATGACGAACACCTCCCCGCGGTTGACGGTGAAGCTCACGTCTTGGAGCAACACGTAGTCTTCGTAGCCGGCGGTGAGACCTTCGACGCGGACGATCGGCGCGGAAGCGGGCGCGGGGCTCATATGTCGAGAATATAGTAGATGACCGCAAAAATACCGTCGACTACGACCAGCAGCACGATGCCCGAGACGACGGCGCGGGTCGCGGAGATGCCTACCGCGCTCGCCCCCGTCTGCGTCTGCAGGCCGCGCAGGCAGCCGATGCCGGCGATGAGGATCGCGAACACGGGCGTCTTGATCAGGCCCGCGAGCACGTCCTTGAGATCGACGATGCTGTCCACTTCCTTGAGATACGTGACAATCGGGATGTTGAACGACAGCATCGTGAGGCCGCCCGAGAGCACGCCGATCAGATCGGCGAACAGCGACAGGAGCGGGACCATCAGCAGCGCTGCGAGGATGCGGGTCACGACGAGAAACCGCACCGGGTCGAGGCCCATCGTCGTCAAGGCATTGAGCTCCTCGTTGACCTTCATGGTGCCGATCTCGGCGGCGAACGCGGCGCCCGAGCGACCCGCGAGCAGGATCGCGGTCATCAGCGGCCCCAGCTCGCGCAGGATCGACAGGCCGACCAGGTCCGCGACGAAGATCTCCGCGCCGAACTGCCGCATAGGCACCGCCGCCTGGAAGGCGAGGATCACGCCGAGCAGGAACGAGATCAGCGCAACGATCGGCAACGCATTGGCGCCCACCTGCTCGCAGGTGTACCACACGTCCTTCCAGCGAACGCGATGCGGATGGGTGAACGCGAACCAGAGTGCAGATGTGGTCTCGCCGATGAAGGCGATCTGCGTGCGCATGTCGCGTCCGAGCGTCGCCGCAGCGCGGCCGATTTCCTCGATCGCGTTGATCCGCTTGGGCGGCGCTTCCGCCGGTTCCGCAAGAACCGTGAGGTCGAACTGGTCGAGCAGCGCCTGGAACTCCGGGCGCAATCCGCGGACGGAAACACCCGCGTCGGCAGCGCGCGGCTGGCGCAGGAGATCGACGAGCATCGCCACGCCTCCGCCGTCGCAGTACTCGACCGCTGCCGCATCGACGACGATGCGTTGCGCCGGGGCGGCGGCGAGTGCCGCACGCGCTCCCACCCAGACGTCGGCGATCGAATATGCGTCGAGTCTCCCGGCGAGCGTGAGGATCCGGCTGCCGTCGGCAGCGTCGCCGACCGACAGCGTCGCCTGCGCCACCGGTGCGTCGGGTGCAGCCGCAGCGACGCCGTTCACTGGACGAGCTCGAGCTGGTTACCCATCACCCGGACCCGGTCGCCCTCGCGCAGCATCGGCTCGTAATTCTGCACGACCGAGCGCGAGCCGCCGCCATCCAGGCGCACGACGATTTCCCAGCGCTTGGCGTTGAGCTCGGATGGCCGGGTGCGGTAGGCGGCGCCGCCTGCCGCGCCGATAAGCAGCGTTTCCTGCTTGGAGAATCCCGGCCCGATCTTGTACATGGTGACGCCCGATGGCGTGCCCGTGGTCCCTTCGCCCTGCGACGTCGTCGTCACCGTGCCCAATGGCGTCCACGTATCCTTGGCGGTCATCGGGCGGATCGACTCGATCTTGCCGCAGCGATCGCATTCGCCCCCTGCAGCTGCAGCCGGCCCCGGGGACTGCGCCATGACCGGCGACGCAAGGAGCGCCAGCGCGAGGGCGAAGAGCTTGCGGCAGGCAGGCGTCATTCCGGCAAAGTGCTCAGGTAGAACATCGCGTTCAGCAACGGGCCCGGCCGGCCCAGCGCGGCCAGCCACCGATAGAAGATCGCGTCGATCTCGCCGCTGCGGTAGAGGTCGACCAGGGCGCGGTTCACCTCCAGGCGGAAGTCGCCATCGTCGCGCCGCACGACCAGCGCATACGGTTCGAAGGAAAAATCGTTGTCGAGAAGCTGCCATCGCGCGGGATCGGCGCTCGCTGCGCGCAACGCGACGAGAACGATCCGGTCGCCGGCATAGCCGTCGACCTTGCCCTGGGCCAGCAGCGCGAAGCCTTCGAAGCCGTCCTTCACCAGCACCAGCTCCGCTTTGGCGCCGATGACGCCCAGCTGGCGCTTGAGCGCGCTTTCGGTCGTCGTGCCCGAAATCACGGCGATCCGATGTCCGCCGAGATCGGTGAAGCGGTCGAGCTTGGATGCGACCGCGGTCAGGACGCTGCCGCCATCGACGAAGATCGGCAGGCTGAAATCGACCTGCTCGTAACGCGACAGGCTGATCGTCGTCGTACCGCACTCCATGTCGACCTTGCCCCGGGCGACCGCATCGAAGCGGTCGGCGGCGTCGAGAGCCGTCCAGTCGATCTTCAGCGTAGAGAGTCCGAGGCGCTTCTGGATCGACGCCGCGACGCGGGCGCACAGCTCCGCGCTATAGCCGCGCACGCTACCGTCGCGCTCCTTGAACGAGAACGGGGCGGCGCCAGAGCGGTAACCCAGGCGCAGCGTTCCGTCGGCCTTGATCCTCTCGAGCGTGCGCGACGGCTCGGCAGCGTGAGCGAGCGCGCCAGCGACGAGGATCAGGCATGCCGCGACGCAAGCCCGCGTCCGGGCGGCGCGACTGCAAGCCAAGCTCGTTCTCCCCTGTGAATGTTGTCCGCCGACGCGCGAGGCTCACGCTCGGCAAAGTCGCGAGAGTTTAGCATGGCGAGGCGCGCGCGCTCACGCGAGAGACTTTGCCGAGCGTTATAATCGGCTGCATGCGGCGGCAGCCATCTATAGACACCGCAGCGGCAGGCGCGACGGGTCTCGCCGCTTCTTCCGGCGCCGCGCGAGGTGTTGCGTGAAACGTTCGTTCCTGCTCGTCCTCTTCTTGGCCGGCCTGCTGCCCCTGATCGCGCTTGCGCAGCGGGCACCGGACACGCTCTCCAAGATCAAGGCCGCGAAGTCGATCAGCGTTGCGTTCTCGGCAGACTCGCTGCCGTTTTCCTACATCGAAAAGAACAATCAGCCGGCCGGCTATTCGATCGATCTGTGCAAGCGAGTGATCACCGGCATCGGCCGCGCCATCGGCGTGCCGGAGCTTGCCATCAACTGGGTCGCCGAAACCGTCCCTAACCGCGTGGCGATGGTCGCGAACGGCAAAGCGGACCTCGAGTGCGCGAACACGACGCAATCGCTGTCCCGGATGAAGGACGTCGATTTCAGCAGCCTCATCTTCGTGGACGGCGGCGGCTTTCTCGTGCGCGCCGATTCTCCCGTCAACGGCTTCGGCGATCTCGCCGGCAAGTCGTTCGCGGTCACCTCGGGTACCACGACCGAGAAGCGGGTGCGCGCGATGCTGAACGACCGGCTTGTCAACGCCAAGATCGTTCCGGTCAAGGACGGAGTGGAAGGCATGGCGCTGCTCGAATCGGGCGCGGTCGCCGCGTTCGCGAGCGACAAGATCAAGCTGGTCGGCCTCGCGGCGCAGGCGAAGGATCCGAAGCTTTTCGCGTTGCTGGCCGAGGATCTCTCGTTCGAGCCCTACGCATTCATGCTGCCGCGCAACGATTCCGCGTTCCGGCTCGAGGTCAATCGCGCGCTGACGCAGGTCTATCTCTCCGGCGAGATCGATCAGATTTTCGCGAAATGGTTAGGCCCCCTGGGCCGCCCCAGCGGCCTGCTCGGGGCCATGTATTTGCTGAATTCGGTTCCCGAATGATCGGAGGAGGCATCATGCTGACGTTGCCGCAACGGCTTGTTCCGGGCACCTTTGCCGCGCTTGCGCTGCTCGCGGCGGTGGCACTCTCCGGTTGCGGCCCGCAGCTAACGTATCAGGTCGTCCAGAGTCCGCCGCCGGCGCGCACGGGCACGGTGGAATCGGTGCGCGAAGTGGTCGAACAGAAGGATCCCAGCGGCGCCGGATTGCTCGTCGGCGGGCTGGTCGGCGGCGGTCTCGGCAGCCTTGTCGGCAGCGGCACGGGCCGGACGGTGGCGACCGTCGTCGGCGCGCTGGGCGGCGCTTATGCGGGCAATCGGATCGAGAAGACGCAATCGCAGGTCGTGTATCAGATCGGCGTCAAGTACGACGACGGC
>DASWDF010000062.1:0-1791 GCA_036395475.1 Casimicrobiaceae bacterium | reverse complement strand
CAGGCGCGGGCTCACGGTTTGCGCCGGGCATCCATCCCCAGCCCACCAGCGAGTCGTGCGCCATGTGCTCGCGGATCGCCACGAGCGTCTTGCCGCCGTTGCGCCGCGGGTCCTTGATCTGCTCGCAGATCTGGCGCAGCGATTTCGTCTGCCATGCCATCGACTTCGGCGCGACATGCCACAGCGGATGCCCCGGAACGCCCGACGGCTCGTAGTTCGCATTTTGGTGGCAAGTCGTGCAACGCAAGCCGATCGCGCCCTTGTCATCAGCACCGCGGACCACGAGTGGTGAATGGGGATGACCGTCGTTGCCCTGCGTCGGCCGCTCGCCGACCGGGTGGCAATTCAGGCACCGCGGATGCTGGAGAACTCGACCCGCCTCGACAAACAGTGCGCGAGAGCGTTCGGACTGATTCGTAATCGACGCGAAGGTCTCAGGCCCTCGCAGATCTTCGGCGCCGGCGAGCGATCCGGCGGTGCCCGCCAGAACGATCATGATGAGCGTTGCTTTCACCAATGAGGACATGCGAAATCCTTGCTGACGTTCGGGAGCGGATCGCGACCGAGGTACCGCGCTGCCGTGGACGTGAACAACTATTCGTCACCATCACGTCGGACCTGTGTCAGGGGTCGCCGGTTCCAATACAGCCGACATTGGAACGTGACCGAACCACATGCCTGCGCGGTCCGTCGTCTGTCAATACAGCGCCCGGCCTCGCCGCGTGACGCACCAATAACATGCAAGCGTAAGAAGGCGGCGGACTTCCTAGTGCCGAAGATTCGCCGCTTCATCGAGCCGAGTTCGATTGTGCTCGGTCAAGAGGATGTCCGGCCCTGCGATCTGCGTTCGGCGAACTCCTCGCCTACGATACGGATGCTTCCTTCCACCGCGGGATATCCGCAGTACGGCACGAGATTAAGCGATGTCTCTAGGATCTCGGCTTCGGTCGCGCCGACCGTGAGCGCCGCATTCGTATGGACGCGCAGCGGAGTCTCCGTCGTCTTGCTCCCGACCGCAGCAAGCGCTGAACACGCTGCAAGCTCACGTGTCTTCGCGTCGAGGCCGGGACGGCAGAAGATATCGCCGAAAGAGTGCTCGACGACCGCCCGGCCGATATCCGGGGGACGTCGGCTACCGCGAACGCGTTGAGCGCTGTCGGAAACCCGGCATACACCGCGAGTTGCATCAGCGCTTCGGTGATTTCGATCCGCGACAAAACTGACCTGAGTCCGCTTTCGATGTGAAGGCGCAGCAGATCGGCGCGATTTCCTGCTGTCGCGAGCATCGAGATGATCGCGACTTGATCCGAATTGCAAAGAACGCGGGCCGCTTGAATCGAAGCCTAATCTGCGATTGCGGCTGATGTGACGTGACGAGATCGTTTGTCAGTCACGCTGCTGCCAGATACGCGGATCGCGACTCGAGTGAAAGCACGCCATGACGAATACCGCATCATCGACGAAGCGGAAGAAGAGGGCGTAAGGAATCTGCGCAGCAGCGCGCGGCGGATATCGGCAAACACAAGAGGAAACTGAAACGGATTGGCAGCCAGCCGCTGGGCGACTTGATCGAGCGTTGCGATCGTTCTTGTTGCTCTTCACGTACGGTTTGACGAACTGCGGCGCCATGAGCTTGACCTGGTGGCCCAACTCGATGAGCTTGCGCGCCCAGTGGTGCGCACTGGCACAGGCTTCCATGCCAATCAGGCAGGGCGCCAGATTGGCGAAGAAGCTAAGCATCTCGGTTCGCTTGAGTTGCTTGCGCAGCATTGCCCTGCCTCGGTCATCGAC
>DASWDF010000061.1:0-28953 GCA_036395475.1 Casimicrobiaceae bacterium | reverse complement strand
TCCGGGATATCCGAATCCGGTGCCCGTGCGTGCGGTCATGGAACGGCTTAGGGAAGCCGGTGCAAGTTCCGTCCATGAGTTCTGGCCGGATGACATCAGCCTACTCGACGGGCGCGTCGCCGATTCGACGCGAATCCACGGACCACGCCAACTCACTGATCTCTACCTACTCGCGCTCGCCGTTCGGCATCGCGGGCAGTTCGTCACGTTCGATACCGCGGTTTCCCGGGACGCCGTCAGAGGAGCCGAGCGCCATCATATCCTCGCGCTATAGCTGCCAGCGCTCGGGAATTTTGGCCGGCATCTGCTGTGACAGCCGTCGATCGACTCGATGATCGCGCATGGCGAGCGTCTCGCTACGGCCGTCCGAGGAACAGATAAAAGCTGCTGTTTCCGTCCGCGGTGTGTCCGTAGCCGAAATACAGCGGTCCGATAGGCGTATCCGCGCCGAGGAATACGCTGGCCGACTTGAGGACGCCGGTCGGCGAGCCCGGGACGAGCGGCGCGCCGTATTTCCCGGCCTCCAGCGAAAACCCGGCATAAACGCCTTCGAGCAGCTTCTGCCGTATGAACTTGTTGTAATACATTAGCCGCCCGAACGTTAATCTCTCCGTGATGAGCGCGCCGGTCGGATAGCCGGACTGCTGCAGGAAGCCGCCCCACTGGAACAGGTCGTAGCGCGGCAGGGCGTCATTGCCGAGCTTGCCGCCGCCCTTGAGCCCGACGTTGAAGGTGTGGTCGCCGAACGACCAGGCGGCGACGCCGTCGGCATCCCATTTGGTGTATCGCGCGTCGGCACCCAGCGCATCGGTCGAGGCGAATAGGTGCGCCGAGCCCGCTGCGCCGCTGCGCGGAAAGATCGCGCTGTCGAGCTGATCGACGATGAGCCGCGAGGTAAATGCCCCCTGCCTGATACGACCCGCCGGAGGCGCGAGCTCCGGCGGCCCGGTGTTGAGCGAGGCGTCGAGCGTCCCCACGATCGCGCCGACGCGCAACTCGCCGTAGCGCGTGAATTGACCGCCCACGTCGAGTCCGGCACGCCCGTAGCGGACGTCATAGCTCGCCAGGCGCTGATTGCCCTGGAACAGGTCGACGACGCGTCGTTGCAATTCGACCCGCGGCGCAACGAAGAAGTATTGCCGCGCGTTGAGAGGCTGGTAGAACTCGCTCGTAAGCGCCGCGGTCTGCCCGACCTGCAGATCGTTGCGCCATTCGGCGCCCAGCGAGTTGATCCATGTCCGGCGATAACTCACCAGCAGATTGAAGAACGTGTCGCCTTTCAGGTCGCTCGAGAATCCCAGGCCGAAGCGGAGGTAATTCGGACCCCACGATTTTTCCACTGCGTCTACCGCGAGCACGCGCTTGCCCGGCTCCTCGATGATTCGATAGTTGACGTGCTCGAAATCGCCGGTGCCGTAGAGCCGGCGCATGTCGGCATCGAGCACCCTCGGATCGATCGGCTGCCCAGGCCTGGTCTCCATGACCGCCTGCGCCTCGTCCGCGTTGACCCGCCGCAGATTGGTGAAGCGGATTTCGTCGATGGGCCTCGTGTCGGCCGCCGCGACCAGGAGCTGGCGCGCGCGCACCGCCGCGTATTCCTCCGGCGGGAGGCTCAAGCGAGAAAGCCGGTCGGCGACTTTGCGCGCAGCCGCTTCCCCGATTGGAACGGTCTTCGGCAGATGGTCGAAATCCGCCGCTGAGAAATCGCCCAGCTCGGGCAGGATCAGAATGTCGGTGGCTTTAAGCGCCGCCAGCGACAGCTGCACGTTCTGCTCGGTCAGGATGTTGATGACCTGGCCGCTCACGCCAAGGATCGATTTCAGCTGCTCGCGCGGCGCCAGCGGCGTACCGAGATTCACCGCAATGACAACATCGGCGCCCAGCGAGCGCGCGACATCGATCGGCAGGTTGTTGGTGAGCCCCCCATCGACGAGAATCTTGCCGTCAAACTCCGCGGGCGCGATCGCGCCGGGGACCGACATGCTCGCCCGCACGACGTTCGCGAGCTCGCCGTCGGCGAACACGACCGCCTTGCCAGTCACGAGATCGGTCGCGACCGCGCGGAACGGAATCGGCAACTCATCGAACTTGCGATAACCCTTGGCCTTCGCCAGGTAGCGCAGCACGGTTTCCAATTGCACGCCGGAGACGAACCCCTTGGGTAATTCCAGGTCCCAGTTGCGCAAGCCGATCTCGGGGCCGACGAAATCCAGGCGGTCGTCGAGCTTGCGGCGGATCGTCTGCTCTTGCCGCGGTGGAGTCTCCTTAAACAGGAGCTCGGTGGAGATGCTCTGCAGGATCTGCTCCATCTCGGCGATCGTGGTTCCGCTCGCATACGAGGCGCCGACCAGTGAGCCCATGCTGGTGCCCGTGATGCAGTCGATCGGCACACGCAATTCCTCGAGCACTTTGAGCACGCCGACGTGTGCGGCTCCGCGTGCGCCGCCGCCGGAGAGCACGACGCAGATCTTGGGACGTTGGGTGTCTTGATCGACCGGATTCGTCTGTGCGGCACCGGTCGGAACAGGCAGCGCATAGAGGAGCGCGAGCACCAGGCTCGCACAAGCAAGCTCACAAACAGTCAGGTTCATTGGATTGATCCCTTGTAATACTTCGCCGCTCTAGGCGCCCGTGATTGTGCATGACGTGAACGAAACGCGCAGTCGCCAGATCTTCGTTGCTAGGGAGAGGGGCGCTGCCTTCGAAACCCTGACGCCGCTTCGGCTGAAAGGAAGCCCGGGAGGCTCTGACGGGGAACCTGTCGGCGCTGGGCCTGCCTATAGATTAACGCCCGGATGCCGCAGTGCCCGTGCCGCGTACGACTCCGGGCGCGTCTTGCGCCTGCTATGCTCTGGGGTCACGACGCGACGCTCCAGGCCGTTGGCCCGCAGTTTCGCTGGGGTGGGTATCAAAGAGCGTCGCACGCCGCATCGCCTGCCGCCGGAGAGCACTATGACCCCAGACATATACGCCACCGCGCGAGAGCAGATGGTCGCGGCGATCACGGCCGATACCATTTTCGCTTGCGCGAGGATCGGCAAGGCGGCGCTCGGCGAGCGCGTCATGGCCGCGCTCGGCAAGGTTCCGCGACACGAGTTCGTTCCGGTCGAGCTGCAGCCATTCGCATATGCGAACGTCCCGCTGCCGATCGGATTTGGTAAGACGATTTCGCAGCCGTTCATCGTCGGGCTCATGACGGATCTCCTTGCCATCGATGCCGGCGATGCGGTCCTCGAGATCGGCACCGGCCTCGGCTACCAGGCCGCGGTGCTCGCGGAGCTCGCGCAAAAAGTCTACAGCGTGGAAATCCTCGAAGAGCTCGCGAACCAGGCGAAACAACGCCTGCGCCAGCAGAAGTACACGAACATCGAATTCAAGATCGGCAACGGATATTACGGATGGCCCGAGCACGCGCCCTACGACAAGATCATCGTCACCGCCGCGCCGGATCTCATTCCGCCGCCGCTCATCGAGCAGTTGAAACCCGGCGGAAAGATGGTGATTCCCGCCGGTCTGGCCGAGGCGCAGCGTCTCCTGCTGGTTGACAAGGACGTCACCGGCGCCCTCGCGACGACCGAAATACTGCCCGTGCGTTTCACGCAGCTCGAAGGGACCGAATCGGCCTACTCGCGCGCGTCGTGACACCGTTGTGCCCCGTCCCATCGGCGACATCATGTCCGAACGCATCGTCATCCGCGGCGCTCGCCAGAACAACCTGAAGAACCTCTCGCTCGAGCTCCCGCTCAACGAGCTCGTCGTGGTGACCGGGGTGTCGGGCTCCGGCAAATCCTCGCTCGTCTTCGACACGCTGTACGCGGAAGGGCAACGTCGCTACGTGGAGACCTTCTCGCCGTACGCGCGCCAGTTCCTTGATCGGATGGACAAGCCGCAGGTCGACTGCATAGAGGGCATTCCGCCGGCGATCGCCATCGATCAGACCAATCCAGTGCGCACGTCGCGCTCGACCGTGGGCACGATGACGGAGCTCACCGATTACCTGAAGCTCCTCTACGCGCGCGCCGCGGAGCTGTATTGCCGCGGCTGCGGCCGCAAGGTCAGGCGGGACACTCCGGAAACGATCTACGACGCGTTGGCCGAACGGAGCCGATCGGCCGGCGACCCGCGGCTCGTCGTCACGTTTCCGGTCACCGTACCTGATAATTTCTCGGAGGCAGAGATCGTTCAGCTGCTCGAGAGGCAGGGCTACTCGCGAATCCACGCGCGGAGCGCGCGCCTCCTCGAAGTCATCCAGGATCGGTTCCGCATGGGCAACACGGAGCGTGCGCGCGTCATCGAGGCGCTCGAAGCCGCGCTCCGGGTGGGCCACGGGCTGGTCAACGTCCACGCCCTCCCGGACGAATCGTCGACAACGACAGCGCCAACTGGGTCAACTGAGAACCCCGCGCGCGCGGACATCCGGCGCTTCTCGACCGACCTGCACTGCCCGGATTGCGACATTCGCTACCGGGACCCGGCGCCCAGCCTCTTTTCATTCAACTCCCCGCTCGGCGCGTGCGAGACCTGCCGCGGCTTCGGCCGCGTGATCGGCATCGACAATGGGCTCATCGTTCCAGATGCCGCGAAGACGCTTCGCGCCGGCGCGATCAAGCCGTGGCAGAGCGCGAGCTTTCGCGAGTGTCAGGACGAGCTCGTGAAGTACGCGAAAAGGCGCGGCGTCCCGCTCGATGTACCGTGGCGCGACCTCGACGAGGCGCATCGGCGATGGGTGCTCGAAGGCGAGCCCGGGTGGAAGAGCTGGGAGCGCTCCTGGCCGGGGACGTGGTACGGCGTCAAGCGGTTCTTCGCCTGGCTCGAGACCAAGGCGTACAAGATGCACATCCGGGTGCTGCTGTCGAAGTACCGCGCATACACGCCCTGCGCGGCTTGCAGCGGCGCACGGCTCAAACCCGATGCGCTGCTGTGGCGGCTGGGAACGCGCGAAGACAGTGAACGCGTGCTCGAGCCGGGGTTGCGTTTCCGCCTGCGGGGCATTGGGCTCGACGGCGCCTCCTTCGCGCGGCTGCCCGGACTGACCGTGCACGATCTGATGCTGCTTCCGATCGATCGCGCGCGCGAGTTCTTTGCGCAGCTGCACCTGCCTGCGCCGTTCGACGAGGCGGCCGACCTGCTGCTCGGCGAAATTCGCGCCCGCCTGAGCTACCTCTCGGAGGTCGGCCTTGGCTATCTCACGCTCGATCGCCAGTCCCGCACCTTGTCCGGCGGCGAGGTTCAGCGCATCAACCTGACTACCGCGCTCGGCACCTCGCTCGTCAACACGCTGTTCGTCCTCGACGAGCCGTCGATCGGCCTGCATCCGCGCGACATGGGCCGCGTGATCGGCGTCATGGAGCGGCTGCGCGACGCCGGCAACTCGCTGGTCGTCGTCGAGCACGATCCACAGATCATGCTCGCCGCGGACCACGTGCTCGACCTCGGGCCCGGACCCGGCGAGCACGGCGGCCGGATCGTCTTCTTCGGCACGCCCCCGGAGCTCATCGGCGACACGCAGTCGCTTACCGGTGACTATCTCGCCGGGCGCAAGCGCGCGGATCGGTACACGCCGATGCCGGTTCCGGTCAATGGTGCAAAGATCGAGCTCACTGGAGCCTCCGATCACAATCTTAAGAACATCGACGTTGCGATCCCGCTCGAGCGCCTGGTGTGCATTACCGGCGTGTCGGGGTCGGGTAAATCGACACTCGTGCAGGACGTGCTGCACTCCGCGTTGCTTCGCGCCAAGGGCAAGCCCACCGAAGCCCCAGGCACGCATCGGGGCTTGCGTGGACACGAGCTGATCGACGATGTCGTGCTGATCGACCAGGCACCGATCGGCCGCACCACGCGCTCCAACCCCGCGAGCTACGTCGGCGCCTTCGACGCGATCCGCAAGCGATTTGCGGGCTCGCCGCTCGCCAAAGAGCGCGGCTACACCGCGGGCACGTTCAGCTTCAATGCCGGCACCGGCCGCTGTCCCACCTGCGGCGGCAACGGGTTCGAGCACGTGGAGATGCAGTTCCTGTCGGATGTCTATCTGCGCTGCCCGGACTGCGACGGCAAGCGCTATCGCGCCGAAGTGCTCGACGTCAGGCTCGAAGGCAAGTCGATCGCCGACGTGCTCGACATGACGATCGGCGAGGCGCGCGCGTTCTTTGGCGGCGGGCCCGACATCGATGCGGCGCTCCGGCCGCTCGCCGAAGTTGGTCTCGACTACCTCAGGCTCGGACAGCCCGTGCCGACGCTTTCCGGCGGCGAAGCGCAACGGTTGAAGCTGGCCGGATTCTTAAGCACGGCAAGCCGCTCGCGAGTGCGTCCGCGCGCCCCCGACGGCGGCACGCCAGGCAAGCTGTTCCTGTTCGATGAGCCGACGACGGGATTGCATTTCGACGACGTCGCACGACTCCTCGGGGCGTTTCGCAAGCTCGTCGCCGCCGGACACACGCTGGTGGTGATCGAGCATAACCTCGACGTGATTCGCGCTTCCGATTGGATCGTGGACCTCGGTCCCGAAGGCGGCGATGCCGGCGGTCATGTGGTCGTCGCCGGCACGGTGGCCGACGTGATGGCATGCGCCGCATCGCATACGGGCGTTGCGTTGAAGAACTACGAGGCCGCGGTCGGCGCGGCCGTTCTCCGCAAGAGCGAGGCGCGCGAACCGCCCCGATCGGTCGTGTCGCAACACGGCAACGCGATCCGCATTCACAACGCCCGCGAGCACAACCTGAAGAACATCGACGTGAACATCCCGCGCGAGCGCTTCACCGTCGTCACCGGCGTGTCGGGCAGCGGCAAGAGCACGCTCGCGTTCGACATCCTGTTCGCGGAAGGACAGCGCCGCTATCTCGAGTCGCTCAATGCCTATGCGCGCCAATTCGTGCAACCCGCCTCGCGTCCGGACGTCGATGCGATCTTCGGCATTCCGCCGACGGTGGCGATCGAGCAGCGCGCGAGCCGCGGCGGACGCAAGAGCACGGTTGCGACACTCACCGAGGTCTATCACTTCCTGCGGCTGCTCTACGTCAAGGTCGGCACGCAACACTGTCCGGAGCACGACGCGCCAATCGCGCCGCAAAGCGAAGAGGCCATCGCGGCGACATTGCTGCGCGACTACGCCGGTCGCCATCTCGCGCTGCTCGCGCCGCTGGTGATTTCCCGCAAGGGTTACTACACCGACCTCGCGAAGTGGGCGGCGCGGAAGGGCTTTGCCGAGCTACGCGTCGACGGCGCAATGCTTCCCACGGCGCGCTGGCCGCGACTCGACCGCTTCAAGGAGCACTCGATTGAGCTGCCGGTGGCGAGCCTCGTCGTCGGTCCCGACGCCGAGCGCGCGTTGCGCGAGGGGCTTTCGCGCGCGCTCGAGTTCGGAAAGGGGATCGTCCACGTGTTGCCGAAAAGTAGGGTCAGAGACGACTTTTCACAAGCGTCCCAATCTATGGAACGCGGTACAGCGAAAGTCGTCTCTGACCCTATTTTTGTCTTCTCCACCAAACGCGCCTGCCCCGTATGCAGCCGCAGCTTTCCGGAGCTTGACCCGCGCTTATTCTCATTCAACTCCAAGCACGGCTGGTGCGCTACCTGCTTCGGCACGGGCTTGAAGCTCCGCGGCTTCGACGCCGACCAGACCGGCGAGGAAATCTGGTGGAACGAGTGGTACGGAGACGACGAGCGGGTCTGCCCTGCGTGTCACGGTCAACGGCTCAATGCGCAGGCGCTCGCCGTGCGCTTTCGCGAGCAGTCGATCGCCGACCTGACGCGGCTCTCGGTCAGCGAAGCACGACGCTTCTTCGCAGAGCTGGATTTGCACGGCCGCGAGGCGGCCATCGCGCGTGACATCGTTGCCGAGCTCGAGTCGCGGCTCGCCTTTCTCGCCGACGTCGGCCTCGGCTATCTCACGCTCGACCGCTCCGCGCCCACGCTCGCCGGGGGCGAGGCGCAGCGCATTCGACTCGCGTCGCAACTGGGCTCCAACCTGCGCGGGGTGTGTTACATCCTCGACGAACCGACGATCGGCCTGCACGCGCGCGACAACCGGGTGCTGCTCGACACGCTGGCCAAGCTCCAGGCGAAGGGAAACACGCTAGTAGTCGTCGAGCACGACGAGGACACGATTCGCCGTGCCGATCACGTCATCGATCTCGGCCCCGGCGCGGGCAGTCGAGGCGGCGCCGTCGTGGCGGAAGGCTCGGCGGCCGAGCTCATGAAGTCACCGAACTCGATCACCGGCAGGTTTTTGGCGCATCCGCTCGCCCATCCGCTGGTGGCGCCGCGCATCACCAGCGAGCGCAGCCCCGCCATCGTGGTCTCCGGCGCGCGGCTGCATAACCTCAACAGCGTCCGCGCCCGCATTCCTCTCGAGCGGCTCAGCGTGATCACCGGGGTATCGGGCAGTGGCAAGAGCACACTCGCGCGCGATGTGCTCTACGCAAATCTGCTCGAGCTCGTCGGCGACCCGCGCCGTCGGAAGCCCGTGGAGCTCTTCGGCTGCACCGATCTCGCCGGCTGGGAGGCGCTCGAGCGCGTGCTCGAGGTCGACCAGACGCCGATCGGCAGGACGCCGCGTTCCTGTCCTGCCACCTACGTGGGATTCTGGGACGCGATCCGGCGACTGTATGCGGAGACCAACGAGGCGCGCATGCGCGGATTCGGTCCGAGCCGCTTCTCGTTCAATACCCCCGGCGGTCGCTGCCCGGAATGCGAGGGTCAGGGAGTCAAGACCATCGAGATGAGCTTTCTGCCCGACGTCAAGGTGGCCTGCGAAGCCTGCAACGGAGCGCGCTTCGCGAGCGAGACGCTCGCCGCAACCTGGCGCGGCAAGTCGATCGCCGATGTGCTCGCGATGAATGTCGACGAAGCCGTCGATTTCTTCGCCGCGCATCGGCGTATCCATCACGCGCTTGCGCTGTTGCAGGACGTGGGCCTTGGCTATCTCACGCTCGGGCAGCAGAGCCCGACGCTCTCCGGCGGCGAGGCGCAGCGCATCAAGCTGGTCACCGAGCTCGCGAAGGTGGGAAAAGGCAGGGTCAGACCCGACTTTTCGGAAAGGCCGCGCGGTAGCACGCTGTACGTGCTCGACGAGCCCACGGTCGGCTTGCATATGGCGGACGTCGAGAAACTCATCCGCGTGCTGCATCGACTCGTCGATGCAGGCAACACGGTCGTCGTGATCGAGCACAATCTCGATGTGATTGCCGACGCGGACTGGATCGTCGACCTCGGCCCCGAAGGCGGCGCTGCCGGCGGACGCGTCGTCACGCAGGGAACCGTCAAGGCGATAACGTCGCGCCCCGCGGGATCGCACACGGCCACGCTGTTGGCCGAGTTTCTCGAGAGGCGGCGGCAATCGCAGACCGCCGACCAACTCGCAGATGAGCTGCCGCATTGAGGCGCAATTCGGGCGGCTGCGAAGCTCCCGGGCATCCCCCGGATCAAATCCGGGGTCAGCCCGGGCTACGCACTCGCCGGCACAGTCCGCTGCCGAGTCGGAAGTCTGGCTGACGCCGCATCAGTGACGCTTCCCTTACAATAGTGGGTCCTCGTTCGGCTGCGGCGCCGACGATGTCCGACCCTTACGCAGGAGATTTCCATGCCTCCCGATACTCGCGAAAGAAGCGCGACCCTCGCGCTCAAGGATTCCGCATTGCTCAGGCAGCAGTGTTACATCGACGGCGGCTGGGCGGACGCCGATGCGCGTGCAACCCGCGACGTCATCAATCCCGCCACCGGCATCCGGATCGGTACGGTGCCGGTCATGGGCGCCGACGAAACGCGGCGCGCGATCGATGCCGCGAACAAGGCGTGGCCCGCGTGGCGCGCCAAGACGGCCAAGGAGCGCAGCGCGATCATGCGCAAATGGGCGGAGCTGCAATTGGCGCACGCCGAAGACCTGGCACTGATCCTGACCAGCGAGCAAGGCAAACCGCTCGCCGAATCGAAAGGCGAGATCACCATCGGCGCCGGCTACACCGAGTGGTTCGCCGAGGAGGCCAAACGCGTTTACGGCGACGTCATTCCGACGATCGGCAATGACAGGCGCCTGGTCGTGATCAAGGAGCCGGTCGGTGTCTGCGCGGCGATCACGCCCTGGAACTTTCCTTCATCGATGATCACGCGCAAGGTTTCCCCAGCGCTCGCTGCCGGCTGCACCGTCATCATCAAGCCGGCGCAGGCGACGCCGTATTCGGCGCTGGCGCTCGCCGAGCTTGCTGCGCGCGCCGGCTTTCCGCCGGGGGTGCTCAATGTGATCACCGGCCAGTCGTCCGCGATCGGCGGCGAGATGACGTCGAACCCGATCGTGCGCAAGCTCTCGTTCACCGGCTCGACCGAGATCGGCCGTTCGCTAATGAAGCAAGTCGCACCGACGGTGAAGAAGCTGTCGCTCGAGCTGGGCGGCAACGCTCCCTTCATCGTATTCGACGACGCCGATCTCGACGCCGCGGCCGAGGGAGCGATCGTGTCCAAGTATCGCAACACCGGCCAGACCTGCGTGTGCGCCAATCGGTTGTTCGTGCACGAGAAGGTCTACGACGCATTCGCCGCCAAGCTCGCGGAAAAAGTGCGTGCACTCAAGGTCGGGCCGGGCACCGACCCTGGCGTCGCGCAGGGCCCGCTCATCAATGCGGACGCCTTGGCCAAGGTTGAGGAGCACGTTGCCGATGCGACTGCGCACGGGGCGAAAGTAGCGGTCGGCGGGAAGCGGCACGCGCTGGGCGGCACATTCTACGAGCCGACGATACTGACCGAAGTCACCCCGGAGATGAAAGTGTTTCGCGAGGAAACCTTCGGCCCGGTCGCGCCGCTGTTCCGCTTCTCGTCGGATGCCGAAGTGATCGAGCTCGCTAACCGTACCGAGTTCGGGCTGGCGTCGTACTTCTACTCGCGCGACATCGGGCGGATCTGGCGCGTCGCCGAGGCGCTCGAGTACGGAATGGTGGGAGTGAATACGGGCTTTATCACGACCGAGGTCGCGCCCTTCGGTGGCGTCAAGCAGTCGGGAATCGGCCGCGAGGGTTCCAAGTACGGCATCGACGAGTACATCGAGGTCAAGTACGTCTGCATGGGCGGCATCGACCGCTGAAAGCGTGTTGCAGCCGCCACTCCGGCGAGTAAGGCAGGGTGCCCGCGCCCGAGCGTGGATAACGCTCGGGCGCTAGCCAGGTTCCTTAGGCTCAGCGAGTCGCCGGTGCCGCAGGCTCCGGCAGTGCAAGCGCGTTGACCGGCAAGGGCGCGAAAGCGCGCGGGTCGCGTTCCGCGTCCGCGCGGGCATCGCTCAGCTTTGCCAGCATGCCGATCGTCGCGACGAGCGCCGTCGCGGTAGCCAGCACGGCGGCGAAGCGCGCGAGTCGTTGCGCCAATGCAGCCGACAACACCCGTTCGATGCCTCGCCACAATGGCGAGCGTACCGCTGCGCGGCGGCGAACGCCATTGAACCATTGCCGATATGCTCTCATCGCACTCTAGAACGTCGGTGCCGGTTCCGAAGGCTCGCCTGTAGGCGCAGGGAACCGCGCGGGAAAGTAATCGGTCGCTGCCTGTTGCGCCGCATCCACCGTAGAGGCCTGCTGCGCCGTGACGGCCGCGACGGTCTGCTCGTGCGCGACTGCGCTTGCCAACCGATGCTCGGCGGCGAAAACGACAGACCCGAGCACGGTTACCAGCGCGGCAACTTTGAGCGCCGTGACGATCTTGGTCGAATCCGAAGGTGTTTCGTTGAGCATGGTTCACTCCTCTTGTAACTGGTTACGCGGCGGAGGCGGTTCGCCTTGCGCGCCGCTATTCCCGGTGGCCCCTTCATTGCGCCCTGTACCACCGGACATGCCCAATATAGGCGCGCGCGGCGGCGGCTGTAACTAGAGGATTCGAGGGAGCTAGTGCGGAAAATTCACGCCCGGCGAAGCCGCGTGCGAAGGAGTAGCCCGGGATGAGCCGCAGGCGAATCCCGGGAGCTACGGCACCGAACCGCGGTCCCGGGCATCGCCGCTGGGCGGCTCAGCCCGGGCTACGCCCTCAGCTCGGGCTACTGGCGACGCGGACTTGTCACCAGGTCGGCGTCACCAGCCCGGTGGCGGCTTCTTGAGGATGGTGATCGTGCGGTCATGGATGGCCAGGTAACCGCCGGCGACGAGGTCCTTGAGCAGGCGGCTGATCATGTCGCGTGAAGCGCCGATGCGCTCGGCGATATCCTGCTGCGTGAGCTTCTCCGGCACGACCAACTTTCCGTCCTGCTCGACGGCGAGATCGAGCAGCAGCTTGACCAGCCGCCCGTAGACGTCGGACAACGCCAGACTTTTCACGTTCTCGGTCGTCAGCCGTACGCGCTGGATCAGCTTTTCGATCAGGTGCAGCGCGAAGTCGGGATGGGCGAGGATGAATTCGCGAAAGCTGGCGCGAGTGACCATCGCGCAAGCCGTCGGCTCCAACGTCACCACCGAGGCCGAGCGAGGGCTGCCGTCTAACGACATCTCGCCGACGTATTCGCCGGGGCCGTGGAACGCGATGACGACCTCGCGGCCGGCCGGGTTGCTCGAATAGACTTTCACCCGCCCGGAAATGACGATAAAAAGCGAATCGCCGACGTCGCCCTCGTTGATGAGAATCGTGTTCTTAGGATAGTTGCGGGCGACGCCGGTGGCGGCGATCGCGCGCAACGTATCCGGAGCGAGGGGTGCGAGCGGGTCGACGGAGGTAACGGACCTGGCCATGGGCGCGGTCTTCGCGTGCAAAGCAATCGTAGCACGCGCGGCGAAATCCCACATCGCCGGCCCGGCTCGGGGCAAAGCCACCGACGCAGCATTTGCCGAAGCCGGAGACGAGCGCTCACGGAGCGCATTCCTCGCGCGGAACCACCAGAGCCAATGCGGATGCAGAGGCTGTGCTGCTATTTCGAGAACTCCAACTCGTGCGCCGGCGCGGAGTCTTCGAGTTTGCCCACGCCGTAGTATTTATCGCTCGTCTTGAAAATGTGGCGGCACCACTTCTCGGGCGATATCTTCCATTGGATATCCACGCAGAACTTGCCATCGTCGGCGACGCGCCACGCGGAATTTGAACACACCAAGCCTGCTCAGTCGTATTTGCGCAGATCGTCGATAACCTTGCCGTCATTGGCAAGCTCTCCGGGCGCGTGAAACGCGACCTCGCCGCGCAGCTTCGTGATCTCGCGCATCGAAGCGACGATCGCGTCGGCGCTGGCCGAGCGGTTGCCTGGTACCTCGACGTGCAGGATCATGCGATCACCGCCGTCCGGATTGTCGACGACGAGGCGCGCTTTGCCGATCTCCAGGTGTCGACGCGCGATTTCGGCCACTTGCGACGGATGCACGAACATGCCCTTGACCTTGGTCGTCTGATCGGCGCGACCGAGCCAGCCCTTGATGCGCCGGTTGGTGCGCCCGCAGGATGACGCCGCGGTCAGCGACGCCGGCAGCACCGCGGAAAGATCGCCGGTGCCGAAGCGAATCAGCGGGTACTCGGTCGTGACAAGCGTGGTGACGACGACCTCGCCCACTTCGCCGGGCTCGACCGGATCGCCCGTGCCGGGCCGCACGATTTCGACGAGCACACCTTCGTCGACGATCAAGCCTTGCCGCGCTTCCGACTCGTACGCGATCGTACCCAGGTCCGCGGTGGCGTAGACCTGATACGCGAGAACACCGCGCGCGATGAGCGCGTCGCGCAGACTCGGCGGAAACGCCTCGCCGGACACGAGAGCTTTCTTGACGCTGGGCAGCTTGACGCCGAGCTCGTCCGCCTTGTCCAGGATGATTTTCAGGAATGATGGCGTGCCGACGTAGCCCGCAGGGGCGAGCTCCGCCATCGCGTGCACCTGTTGCTCGGTCTGGCCGATCCCTCCCGGGAAAACAGTGCAGCCCAGCGCGTGCGCGCCGGATTCAAGCATCGAGCCGGCCGGCGTGAAATGGTACGAAAAGCAGTTGTGCACGAGATCGCCCCGGCGAAAGCCCGCGGCGAACAGCGCTCGCGCGAGACGCCAGTAATCGGAGGACGCACCCTCCGGCTCGTAGATCGGGCCGGGCGAAGCAAAAACGCGCACCGCCTCGCCCCAGCGCGTCGCTGCGAATCCGCCGAAGGGCCGCGCCGCCTTTTGCAACTCGAGGAGCTCGGCCTTGCGCGTGACCGGCAGCCGCGCCAGCGCCGCGCGCGTGGCCACCGCGGCCGGATCGACATCGGCGAAAATTCGCGCATACGCCGCCGTGCGCAATTTCGCCAGCGCGATGCGCGCCGGAAGCGCCGCGAGCTGCGCCCGCTCGCGAAGCTCCGGGTCGCGCGTCTCGAGCGTGTCGAAATGCTCGGGCATGCCTGAGTCAGCGAGACGCGCTAGGATCGTCAAGGAGATGCGAGTATCCCGCGCCGAGGCAAGGCGCCCGGCCCGAGGCGAGCGGAGTGTACATATGCCAGTACATGAGCATCGCCGAGGGCCGCGTAACGACGCATCGGCGCGGGAGACGACGCATATCGTTGACGATCAGGCAAGCCAGCGCTTGCGGCGGCGGTAATGCTTGACGTCACGAAACGATTTGCGTCCAGCCGTCGAGAGACCGAGGTAGAACTCCTTGACGTCCTCGTTCTGCGCTAGGTCCGCCGCCGCTCCATCCATCACAACGCGGCCGTTCTCGAGGATGTAGCCATAATCGGCGAAGCGCAGCGCGACGTTCGTGTTCTGCTCGGCGAGAAGGAAGCTCACCTTTTCCTTCTGATTGAGATCGCGGACGATCTCGAATATCTCCTCGACGATTTGCGGCGCGAGTCCCATCGACGGCTCGTCGAGCAGGATCATCGACGGCTGCGCCATCAGCGCCCGCCCCACCGCAGTCATCTGCTGTTCGCCTCCGGAGGTATAGCCGGCGAGGCTCGTCCGCCGTTGCTTCAAGCGCGGAAAATACTTGTACACCTTCTCGAGATCGGCCCTGATCTCGGCTCGCGACGCGCTGCGAGTGAATGCGCCAGTCAGCAAGTTCTCTTCGACCGTCAGGTGCTGAAAGCAATGCCGGCCTTCCATCACCTGACAAATGCCCAGCTTCACCAGCTCGTTCGGCGTCGAGCGGTCGACGCGCCGGCCCTTGAACTCGATCGTCCCCTTGGTGACGTCGCCTCGTTCGGCGCGCAGCAGATTGGAGATCGCTTTGAGCGTCGTGGTCTTGCCCGCTCCGTTCGCTCCGAGCAGCGCGACGATCCTGCCCTGCGGCACTTCAAGCGATACGCCCTTGAGCACGAGGATGACGTGATCGTAGATGACCTCGATGTTGTTGACCGACAGATACGACTTCGCAACGTCAAGCGCTGCGGTCGTTGCGGTACTTGTCGCTGCCGCCATGGAAGGAATCGTGGTTACGTGCGGGCAAAAACCGTCTTCACCATCGCCCCTGGGGACGGGGGAGAGGGTCGGAGTGAGGGGGTTGCCACAACACTACCCTCACCCTAAACCTCTCCCGCAGGCGGGAGAGGGAACGAAGGTAAACTACGCTCAGGCTTCCTTGCTGCAGTCGCGCGGAGTGATGTTCTTCTCCTTGGCGTACGCAGCCGCAGACTGCTCGATCATCGGCCGCACCAGCTCGCGGTCGGGCTGGATCCAGTCGGTGATCACCTTCCACTGGGTGCCGTCCCATTGCTGGAACTTGACCGCTCCACCACCTTCGTGGTCCAAGCAGGTCACCTTCAACGCCTGCATGAAGTTTGCGGCGCCGAGCTCCTTGAGACGTGCGTCGCTGATCTGCAGGTTCTCGATGCCCCACCGGACCTGCTCGCCGGTCAGCGGCTTCTTGCCATATTTCTCCTGCGCCTTGCGGATCCCCTCGACGGTGACGATGCCGAAGACAACGCCGCGGTTGTAGTAGATGCTGCCGATCCGCGTCTGGTCCTCCATCTCGCCCTTGCCCTTCGCGTACACGTACTTCTTGATCTCCTGGATCACCGGAAAATTCGCGCCCGCGACGTTGAAGCCGGCGGCGATATAGCCCTTCGCCGCGTCGCCTGCGGGAATCGTGTCCTCCTCGGCACCCGACCACCACACGCCGACGATGTGGTCGCGCGGAAAGCCCACCTTGGCGGCGGATTTGAGCGCGACCGGATTCATCACGCCCCATCCGCGCAGAATCACCCAGTCGGGCTTGATCTGCCGGATCTGCAGCCATTGCGCGCCCTGCTCGTTGCCGGGATGCGCGACCGCTATGTGCGTTACCGTGAAGCCGTACTTCTTCGCCTGAGCGTCCAGAACCGGGATCGTTTCCTTGCCGTAGGCCGAGTCGTGATAGATGTTCACGATCTTCTTGCCCTTGAGCTTGTCCATCCCGCCTTCCTTCATGCCGATGAACTTGATCTTGGCGGTGTTCTGCGACCAGTAGTTGGTGATCAGCGGGAAGACATACGGAAACACGCGGCCGTCGCTCGCGTCGGTGCGCCCGTAACCGATCGAGAGCATCGGAATCTTGTCGACGGACACCTTCTCGATCAGCGAGTAGGTGATCCCCGTCGACAGCGGATGGATCACCGTCGCGCCGGTCGGGCCCTTCTTCTTTTCACGCTCATAGCATTCGACGCCGCGCGCGTTGTTGTACTCGGTCTCGCACTTCTCGTAGGTGAGCTTGACGCCGCCGACGCCACCATCCCGGGCATTGAGCATGTTGATGTAGTCGATGAAGCCGCCGAAGATACCGGAGCCGCCGGGTGCGTACGGGCCGACCCAGTATCCGTTCATCGGGATGAATTGCTCGTTTTGCGCGGAGGCCGTGATCGCAACACCGGCCAGCGCCAAGCCCCAAAGGGCCGCCTTGACTGCCTTCATAGCCATCCTCCTAGAAAACGTCCTATCACGAAGCGGATCAAGCCCCACAACGGCTCGGTTGTCAATAATGGACCTGGTTTCTCATCAACACCGTCATCCCCATGACAATTCCGCCATTATTGCAATGCATCATCAATGCGGGAACGGCCATAGCCGGAGTTTTTCCTTGCCGATCTGCCACAGCCGCGCGAGGCCGTGCGGCTCGACGATCAGGAAGAAAATGATGAGGCTGCCGAAGACGATCAGCTCGAGATTAGACATCAATCCCGGCGGCAGTTGCACGCCCAGCGCCTGCTCGAGCGGATGCGCGATCGTGTTCAGGAATATCGGCAGCAGCACGATGAAGGCGGCCCCCAGGAACGAGCCGAGGATGCTGCCGGCGCCGCCGATGATCACCATGAACAGCACCCGGAACGACAGGTCGAGGTTGAAGCCCTCGGGCTCGACCGTGCCGAGATAGGCAAAGGCGTACAGCGCACCGGCGATGCCGCAGTAGAACGAGCTGATCGCGAACGCCAGCAGCTTGGTGTACAGAATCCTGATGCCGATCACTTCGGCGGCCACGTCCATGTCGCGCACCGCCATCCAGGCCCGGCCCACCGAGCTTCGCGTCATATTCTTCGCCGCCAGTGCCAGCACCGCGACGATCGACAGGACCAGCATGTACTTCGCGACCGGCGAGTCGAACGAGTAGCCAAGGACCGTCATCTTCTGCGCGTTGATGACGCCCGATGTGCTGTAGTTCGAGAACCAGCCGAACTTGGTCAGCGCCCAGACCACGAAAAATTGCGCGGCCAGCGTCGCCACCGCAAGATAGAAGCCCTTGATGCGCAGGCTGGGCAGTCCGAACACGATCCCCACCAGCGCTGCGCACGCTCCGGCCAGCACGAACGCGACCAGCAGCGGAATGCCGGGCACCCGCAGCATGAAGTTGTACGCTGCAAACGCACCTACGGCCATGAACGCCGCGGTCCCAAGCGAGAGCTGGCCGGCGTATCCGGTCAGGAGGTTCAAACCCAGCGTCGCCAGCGCGAATATCAGCAGCGGCACTAGAATCGCCGACAACCAGTATTCGTTGGCGATCAGCGGCACCACCAGGAACGCGACGGCGAGCAGGATCGCGACCGCGATCCGGTCCTGGCGGATCGGAAAGATCTGCTGGTCTTCGGCGTATGAGGCCTTGAACTGGCCGGCTTCGCGGTAGAGCATCTAAGTAGGGTCAGAGACGACTTTTGAGTGAATCATCGGATGGAGGAGAGAATAGTGAAAAAAGCGTCTCTCACCCTACTTACACACGGTCGATGTGTTTTTCACCGAATAATCCTTCCGGGCGGAAGAGCAGGAATATGAGCGCGAGCACGTACGGGAACCATCCCTCCACTCCGCCGCCGACGTACGGCCCGAAGTAGACCTCTGCCAGCTTTTCGCTGGCTCCAATGATCAATCCGCCGACGATCGCGCCGGGGATCGATTCGAAGCCGCCGAGGATCAGCACCGGCAAGGCCTTGAGCGCAAGGAAGGTAAGCGCATACTGCACGCCGTTGCGCGCCCCCCACAGCATGCCCGCCACCAGCGCGACAAAGCCGGCGACCGCCCAAACGATGCCCCAGATCTGCTGCAAAGGGATGCCGACGGCAAGCGCCGCCTGGTGATCGTCGGCGACCGCGCGCAACGCGCGGCCGATACGGGTGCGGCTGAAGAACAGTGCCAGCGATGTGACGAGCACCGCAGCGATGCCCGCGGCGGAGACGTCGAACTTGGAAATGTTCATGCCGGTCGCGTCGGTGATCCATTGCCACGGCTCGTCCTGGATCCCGATATCCAGCCCGTGCGGCTGGGCGCCCCAGAGCAGCTGCGCCAGGCCCTCGATAAAGAAAGTGAGCCCGATGGTCGCCATGAACAAGGTGATCGGCGGCTGGTTGACCAGCGGTCGCAGAACGATGCGCTCGATCAGCAAGCCCAGGACAACCATCGCTCCAAGCGTGGCCGGCAGCGCCAGCCAGAAGTGGAAACCGCGCTCGACCAGGCTCACGCAGGTGAGCGCCGCAAAGAAGACCATCGCGCCCTGCGCGAAATTGAACACCCCCGAAGCCTTGTAGATCAGCACGAAGCCGATCGCCACCAGTGAGTACATGACTCCGGAAAGCAGCCCGCCGATCAGGACTTCGAGGAAGAACGACATGGGATCAGAGACGACTTTCGCCGTCGCGAGTCGGATTCGTTGGCATCGTCGGAGAAAGTCGTCTCTGACCCTACTTCAGCCCGCGCCCAGGTACGCCCGGATGACCACGGGGTCCGCGCGAACATCGTCCGGCGTTCCTTCGGCGATCTTCTCGCCGTGATCCAGCACGACGACGTGATTCGAGATGTCCATCACCACGCCCATGTCGTGCTCGATCAAGAGGACCGTCGTACCGAAATGCTCGTTCACATCCAGGATGAAACGGGACATGTCCTGCTTCTCTTCCACGTTCATTCCCGCCATCGGCTCGTCGAGCAGGAGCAGGATCGGCTCGGCGGCCAGCGCGCGCCCGAGCTCGACCCGTTTCTGCAAGCCGTAGGGAAGGCGCGCGACCCGCACCTTGCGGATGTGCTGGATCTCGAGGAAATCGATGACCTCTTCGACCTTGCGGCGGTTTTCGAGCTCCTCGCGCCGCGCCGGTCCCCAGAAGACGGCCTGCAGCAGGAAGTTCATCTTCATTTTCAGGTTGCGCCCGGTCATGATGTTGTCGAGCACCGTCATGCCCTTGAACAGCGCGATGTTCTGGAAGGTGCGGGCGATCCCCTGCTCGGCCGCCTCGTGAGGACGCATATGGTGGTGCGTCCGGCCAAGAAAGGTCACGGTGCCGGTTTGCGGGCGGTACACGCCGTTGATGATGTTCAGCATCGAGCTTTTCCCTGCACCGTTCGGGCCGATGATCGAGGAGATTTCGCCCCGATTCACGTGAAAGCCGACACCGGTGATCGCTCGGACGCCGCCGAAGCGTAGATGAATATTCTCGACGCGGAGGAATGCGCCCTCCGCGCCCGCCCCCGTATCCAGTTTGCGCTTGCGCATCTCCCCGAGCGCGAGCATAGCCTGGTCGCGTGTGGCGAACATGTTCGCGCGAAACATCTCGCGTCCCGCGTGCTCGCGGATCGCCTCGCGGGTCTGCTCGCTGGCGCCCACGCGAACGGTGCCGAGGCCGTGCGCGACGTTGGTCTGCTTGCCGCGGGCCGCGAAGCGGTCCCACGCCTCGGGCGCGATGGTGCAATCGGTGTAGTTGATCAGGAAGTACCAGCGCCGGCCGGTAGCCGCCAGCCGCCGATCGGCCTCGTCGTAGAACGCGTCGACGTCCGCCGCATTGCTGAAGGTCTTGTGCGAAAAATCGACCTCCAGCATCTCCATGGCGTCGTGAAAGCTGATCCGGTCCGGATTGCTCAGATCGGCCATGCTCGTTTCACCGGCATGTAGGGCTTCGCCATCGGTTGCTCGCCCGCGCGAGATGCAGTCACGCCGCCTTGGCAAGCGGCGGCAGAGGCGCAACGTCCATGATCCTCAGGTCGGCCTTTACGATGCCCGTGCGGCCGTCTTCGAATTTCACCTGGGTCTCGATGTACTGCGAGGGTTTTCCCGAGTACAGCGCGTCGATCAGCACGGCGTACTTCTCCGCGACGAAGCCGCGCCGCACCTTGCGCGTGCGCGTAAGCTCGTCGTCGTCCGGGTCGAGCTCCTTGTGCAGGATAAGGAACCGCCGCACCTGCGAGTCGGAGAGCGCGCCCTCATTGGCAAGCTCGGCATTGACCTTCTCGACGCATTCACGCACGAGCTCGTATACCTCGGGCTTGGCGGCGAGATCGGTATAACCCGAGTACGGAATGCCGCGCCGCTCGGCCCAGTTGCCGACCGAGCCGATGTCGATGTTGATGAACGCGCACACCTTGTCGCGGTTATTGCCGAAAGCGACCGCCTCCTTGATGTGCGGAAAGAACTTGAGCTTGTTCTCGATGTAGTTGGGCGCGAACATCGCGCCCGTCGTGAGTTTGCCGACGTCTTTGGCGCGATCGATGATCTTCAGGTGTCCGTCTTCATCGAAGAAGCCGGCGTCGCCGGTGTGGAAGTACCCTTGTGCATCCATCGATTCGGCAGTAGCGTCGGGCCGCTTGTAATACTCCTTGAGCAGGATCGGCCCGCGCACCAGCACCTCTCCGTTGTCCCCGATTCGAACCTCGATACCGGGGACGGGCTTGCCGACGCTGTCGAACTTGATCTCGCCATCGGGCTGCAGGCAGACAGCGGCGCAGGTCTCGGTCGAACCGTAGAGCTGCTTGAGATTCACGCCGATCGAGCGGTAGAAGCGGAACAGATCGGGGCCGATCGCCGCGCCCGCCGTGTACGCGATGCGTATGCGGCTCATGCCGAGCACGTTGCGCAGCGGTCCGTACACGAGCACATTGCCGATCGAGTAGAGCGCCGTGTCGGCGAGAGACACCCGCCGCCCGTCGAGAATCTCGGAGCCGCAGCGCCGCGCGACCCCCGTGAAATAGGCGAAGAGCCAGCGCTTGAGCGCGCTCGCGTCTTCCATCCGGATCATGACCTGCGTGAGCAGATTCTCGAACACGCGCGGCGGAGCGAAGTAATACGTCGGACCGATCTCGCGCAAATCGGTCATCACGGTGTCGCCCGACTCGGGGCAGTTGATCGTAAAGCCCGCGACCATCCATTGCGCGTACGAGAAAAGATGATCGCCTACCCACGCCATCGGCAAATACGAAAGGATGTCCTCGTCGGCGGTCAGATGGTCGAAGGCCACGCCGCTTCTGGCGGCGTCGATGAAGGACCTGTGCGTCTGGCATACGCCCTTGGGCTTGCCGGTCGTGCCCGAGGTGTACAGCATGACCGAGACGTCGTCCGGCCGTCCCTTGGCTACTTCGGCCTCGTAGAAGTCCGGATGCGCGCGATCGAATTCACGACCGATTTCCAGCAGGCGCTCGAAGCTCGTCACGCCCTCGTAGTTGCGTAGCCCCCGCGGATCGTCATAGTAGATATGCTTCAGGGTCGGCACCTGCGACGTTGCCTCGACGACCTTGTCGACCTGCTCCTGATCTTCGACCACCGCGTAGGCGATCTCGGCGTTATTGAGCACGTAGACGAATTCCGGGGTGGGCGCGTCTTGGTACAGCGGTACGGGCACGCCGCCCAGCGCCTGCGCCGCGGTCATCGACCAATACAGGCGCGGCCGATTGTCGCCGATGATCGCGAGATGCATGCCGCGCTTGAATCCCTGCGCGGCGAGCCCACAGGCGAGCGCGCGCACCTCGGCGGCGACTTGCGCCCAGGTCCACGTCTGCCAGATGCCGAGGTCCTTCTCGCGGGTCGCGGGTCGATCGCCACGTTCGGCGGCGTGCTTCTTGAGCAGCCGCGGAAAAGTCATGCCGCCTGGATCAGATGCGGGCATCGTTGGAACTCCTTCATTTGCGCGCCGGCGCGGCGCCCCTCGCCATGCCTGCTGCATTGCGCCGCGGGCGTCCATGATACCCGCCGCCCGGCCCAGTGCAACGCCGTGGATTGCCGATTGGCAGTCTGGGGACCGCCGGCGCATTCTCGATCTCGAAGGCTTGCAGCAACTTCAGCGGTTGAGACAATCGCTCGTGCTCGGCCAGCGCTGTTTGCGTGAGTGCGAATTCATTCGCACGCTATCGTCCCGACGTTCCGCCGCGGCCGAATGAATTCGGCCCCTACAGCACGCCCAATTCGCGCAGCACGCGGTAGCCGTAACGCGCCGTCGGGATGCTCGCCGATCCCGCGGAAAGAATTCCGAGCCGGATCGCGTCGACGAATTCGGGCTTGGTCGCTTTCTCGGCGAGCGCCATCCTGATGTGATATGCGAGGCAGGGATCGCACCGGATTACGACCGAAAGCGTCACTCCCGTGAGCTCCTTGTACTTGGCGGGGATCGCCCCGTCGCCCCAGGTTTGGGCATACAGGCGGTCAAATCCTGCGGCGAACTCAGCGTCATTCGCTTGGAGCAGGTCGACCTCGGGACTGCCGGTCTGGGCGGCTTCGGGTGCCATCGGCGGCCTCCGTAAAATGTTGGCGCAAGCTATCGGTCGCGTCTCGGTTGCGCTCCCGACTCGCTATGGGCTCGCGTCCTTCGCCTACTGCGCCTTGATTCCCGCTGCTTTGACGACCTTGGCGGACTCTGCGATCTCCGAATCCACGAACTGCTTGAACTCAGCCGGCGTCATCAGCATCGGCTCGGCCCCCAACGCCGCGAAGCGCTCCTTGACGTCCGCGGATTGCGCAACGGCGCGGACGTCGCGCGCGATCTTGTCGATGACCTCTGCCGGCGTCCCGGCCGGCGCGAACAAACCGACCCAGAGCGAATAGTCGAATCCCGGCAGCCCCGCCTCGGCGACCGTCGGCACATTGGGCAGCGCGCTGGAGCGCTTGGCGGTGCTGACGGCCAGCGCGACGAGCTTCCCGTCGCGCACGAACGGCAGCGCCGCGGAGATCGGCGAGAAGAAATACGTGACGCGTCCGGCGATCGTGTCGGTCAGCGCCTCGGGCGTGCCCTTGTACGGTATATGCACGACGTCGATGCCGGCGGCGAGCTTGAATTTTTCGCCGTTGATATGCGTGCCGCTGCCGGTCCCCGCCGAGCCGAAATTGAGCTGCCCGGGCTTCTGTTTCGCCTGCGCGATGAGCTCGGCGACGGTCTTGATGCCCGATGACGGCGCGACCACGAGGACATTCGGCTGGCCGCCCAGCGGCACGACGTCGATGAAGTCCTTGACCGTGTCGTACGGCAGGCTCGGATAGATCGACGGGTTGTACGCTTGCGCCGCGGAGTGCACGAGCAGCGTGTAGCCATCCGCAGCCGATTTCGCCACGACCGCGGCGCCGATCGTTCCACCCGCTCCGGGCCGATTGTCGACGACGACCGGCTGATTCCACATCTCGGAGAGCTTCTGGCCGTAGGTTCGCGCCAGGATATCGGTCGCGCTGCCGGCCGTGAACGGCACCACGATGTGGACCGGCTTGTTCGGATAGCCCTGACCGAGCGCAGCAGACGCCCAGAGGATCAGGAGTAGCGCAGGCAATCGTCCCAGTTTCATTTTCATTTCCTCCAGCAGGTGCGAATTCATTCGCGCGCCGCGTTGCTGTCCACGCCTCGGCCGAATGAATTCGGCCCTACAGACCATCGCTAACCGACACGTTCTCGGGTGCGAGCTTGAGGCCGGACGCTTCCGCCTGCAAGACCAAGAGCTGCGCGAAATCCTCCTCGGTCATGCCGCGGCCGATCAGCGTCTGGACGATGTCGCGGGTGAGCGAAGCCAGCGGCATCGGCACTTCGAAGCGCCGGCCCGCGTCGAGGCCGAGGTCGAGGTCCTTGCGCAAAAGATGCGGCGTGAACGTGAGCTTGAAGTCGAGATTGACGAACGCAGGCGTCTTGTAGCGAGTGAACGTCGAACCCACCACGCTCTGGTTCATGAAGTCGAGAAAGGCGTGGCGCGGCACGCCCGCCTTCTGCGCGAGCACGGTGATCTCGGCGAGCGACTGCGTGACGACGCCCAAAAAAACGTTGTGACAGATCTTGACGATGCGGGCGAGCTCGCCCTCGCCGACGTAGCTCGCCGCCGGAGCGATCATGTTGAGATAGGGCAACGCGGCGTCGAACGCGGATTTCGGGCCCGAGCAGACGAACGACAGGCGCCCGGCCTTGATCACCTTGGCGTTACCCGAGACCGGAGCCGCCAGCATCTGCACGCCGCGCGCTTGCAGCAATCGGCGCAATTCGGCCGAGCCCTCGAGCGAGATCGACGAACACTCGATGACGAGCTTCGGCGTCCGCGTCTTGTCCGACAGCAGTCCGCCGGCGCCGGCGACGACCTCCTTGACGTCGTCCCAGGTCGACACCATGCAGAACACGATGTCGCAGGCGGCAAGCTCGCGCAGCCCGGCGGCGATCTTCGCGCCGTGCTCGACCAGCGGCTCGGCCTTTGAGCGGGTGCGATTCCACACCGTCAGGTCGGCGCGCGCCTTCGCGAGCCGCTCGGCCATCGCGTAACCCATGCGGCCGATGCCGATCCAGCCGATGTGCGCATCGGACGCTGCCGTGCTCACGGCTTTGCACCTGCCTCGACGCCAAACGGCAGATCGATCGCGAACAACCAGCGTCCGTCGGACTGGCGGCGCACGACTTCGACGCTCTGACCCGTCATCTTCGCCGGCTTGCCGTCGGGACCGGTCATCGACAACTCCCACTTCGCGCTGACCACGGCGACATCGCCGGTTTGCGCCACGATGCGGGGCGTCAACGTTATATGCGGCTTGCCTGCCAGGAAGCCCGCCAGCGACTCGCGGATCGCCGCGGTGCCGGTGACGAGCTTGTCGGGCATCGGCGTGAGCGCCGCCTGCGGCTCGTAGAGCGCGACGAGCGCGTCGAGCGAGCCCGCGTTCAGTGCCTCGGCGAACAGTCGGTCGACATCTTCGGGTGTGCGTGCGGTCATGGAGGCTCCTTCGTTTAGTACGGCGCCCTGCGCCGTACCAACAGCTAATAGGGGTTCGCGATCGGCAGCTCCTGCGCCGGATAGAGCGAAATCACTTGCGGGCCACTCGGCGTCAGAATCACCTCTTCCTCGATGCGCGCGGCGGAAATGCCGTCGGCTGCCGGACAGTAGGTCTCGACCGCGAATACCATTCCCGCCTTGAGCTCGATCGGCTCCTTGAGCGAATTGAGGCGCGACACCAGCGGCCGCTCGTGCAATCCGAGTCCAAGCCCGTGGCAGAAGTTCAGGCCGAACGCTTCCATCTCGCTGGCGAAACCGATCTCCTGCGCTTTCGGGAACGAGCGCGCGATCTTGTCGGTGGTCACCCCGGGCTTGAGCAGATCGATCGCGCGATCCATCCACTCGCGCGCCTTGCGGTACGCATCGCGCTGGGCAGGAGTGGCCATCCCGACGTTGAACGTGCGGTAGTAGCACGTCCGATACCCCATGAACGACTGGATGACGTCGAAGAATGCCTGGTCGCCGGGGCGGATCAGCCGATCGGTAAAGTTATGCGGATGAGGACTGCAGCGTTCGCCGGAGATCGAGTTGATGCTCTCGACGCAATCGCTGCCCATCCCGTACAAGCGCGCGGTCGCGAGCGCGACGATCTCGCTCTCCTTCACGCCGGGCTTGAGCGCCTCGGCGATGTCCTGATAGACGCCGTCGACCATCGCCGCGGCCATGTTGAGCAGCGTCAGCTCATCGATGTTCTTGACCTCGCGCGCTTCGAGCAGCGTCTGCTGGCCGTCGCGCACTTCGATCCCGAGCTTCTGCAATTCGAAGAGCATCGGCGGCTCGACGAGGTCGAGTCCCAGCGGCATCGATGCCACGCCTTCGGCGCCGAGCAGCGCCTTGATCTCGCGCGCGGCGTCGCGGAAGAGCGCGCCGTCGCCACCGACCGCGCCGCGCAAACCCAGGAGCCCCGCGCGGCAGTGATCGTGGTGCAACCACGGCGCGTGCAGGCGATGATGCTTCGCCGCCGAGCCGAAATCCCAGATATAGGGGTCGCCGTTGCCGGTCAGGAGCGCGTAGCGCGTGAGCTTGTCGCGCGCCCACTCTCCGATCACGGTGCTCGTGATATAGCGGATGTTGTGCTGGTCGAAGCACAGCAGCGCACCCAGGCCCGAGCGCGATAGGGCCGTCCGCGTGCGCGCGAGGCGGTAGTCGTGCAGGCGCCGGAAGTTGACGCGCTCCTCGAAATCGACTTGGGTATGGCCCGGCGCCTGCAGCGGGCGATCCCAACGGTGATGGGGATCGATGTCCTCGGGGCGGACGAGGCGTGGCTTTGCGGCCTTCTTTTTCGCCATCTTGCGATTCATGGTCAGTGCTCTCCACTGCCTACCGGTGGCACGGCTACAGCCTCTTGCCCCGGGCATCGCGCTTCGCGCTCAGCCCGGGCTACGGTCGCGTCAGCGCTTTCCGAATGCCTTCTCGTAGTAGCTGAGGTCGACGTATTTCATCGGGTCGCTGAGCGATTTCTGCGGCGCGCCGTATTTGCTGCGCAGTCCGAGCACCGTCTGGATGCCTGCCGTATTGGGCGCAAGCTCGCGCGCGAGGCCGCCCTTGTCGGCGAGCAGCAGCTCGTAGGATTGCCTCGCCAGACCGGGCGTCATGTCGCGGATGTTGGCGATCAGCAGCGCTTCCACGACGTCACGGTTCTTGCGGTCGTAGAGCCAGTCGGTCGCGGCCTTGTACGCGCGCAGGAATCCGATCAGCGCGGCTTCGTGATCGCGCGCCCAGCCGCGGCGCGCGAAGCCTGCGGTGCCTTGGTACGGCCCGAGCGATTCGGCG
The DNA here is from genome assembly GCA_036395475.1 of Casimicrobiaceae bacterium. Classification (GTDB taxonomy): domain Bacteria; phylum Pseudomonadota; class Gammaproteobacteria; order Burkholderiales; family Casimicrobiaceae; genus PALSA-1003. Next base: position 1,835 of record DASWDF010000061.1, on the reverse strand, counting down.
CTCGCGAGCACGACGAAGCCACGATCGCGCGCAAGCAGCTCGAACGGCGTGCGGAGCAGCGTTGCGTCGTGCTTTCCCGCGATCAGGTCGCGGTAGCGGTTGGCGGTGCCGCCGGCGCGGACGAATGTCACGTCGGTCTCGGCCAAACCGCCGCGGACGAGGAGTTCGCGCAGGACGAATGCGAAGCCGGTGGTCATCGCGTCGACCGAGAGCGTACCGCCCTTGAGCCCTGCGACGTCCTTGACGCCCGGGCGCGCCACGATCGAAAGGAATCCGCTGTCGCCGCCCATGAATGCGAACAGATCGGGATTGTCGGCGATCTTCGCTTCGCCCTGCCCTTCCTGGTAAGCGATCAGGTTGTCGATCGTCGCTAGCCCGATGTCGAACTTGCCGTCGAGCAGCGAGCTGACGAGAAACGCCGAAGTGGGCGTATAGGTGAGCTGCACCGAGACGCCGTTCGTCTCGAAAAAGCCCTGCCGCTGCGCGGCCCAGATAGGCAGGTTCCAGCCGCCGTCAAAGGCGATGACACGCAGCGGCGCCGGCGTCGGCGCCTGCGCGTGCACCGCGACGGCAACGATCGCGGCGACAAGCGCGATGCCGAACGCGCGGAAACGCATGACTTCCTCCTCGTGCGCGGCGATGGATCTCGATCGCCGCGCGAGAGGCGATTAAATCACAACGGCAGCCGCGCCGCGCGATCGAGGGCGAGCGGACCTCTTTGGGACCCACCACGCAAAACATGCGTTGCGCGTCGGCCGCTGCCGCGACTCGCCTCGCGCCATCCCCGCGCATTTCTACGCGGGCGACGGGCGACTTCACGGGCTCGCGCGGCGCTCACGCCGCCCTTCCGGCGCGCGGGCGCACGCGGGGGCGCACGCGGCTGGCGCGGCGTGGCGGATTGGCCGCCAAACCCGCCACGATCGTGTCGACGAGGCTCGGCGCGCGCGCGGCCAGATCGTACGCGCCCTTGTCGAGCACCCACTCGCGCAGGATCCCGCTCACGTACGCGTGCAGAAGGCGCGTGGCGAGAGCGGTGTCGGTGTCGGCCGGCAGTTGCCCCCGTGCGACTGCCTGCTCGAGGATGCTCTCGACGTTCGAGAGGCAATCGCAGCGGTCGCGCTCCTGGCGCCCGGCGATTTCCGCCAGTTCGCCCGTCAGTTCGGTCTTGTGGAATATCACCTCGAAGACCGCCTGCGCGCGCGGATCGGTCGCCAGCCGGGTGAGGGCCGAGACTGCTACCGCACGCACCGCTCCCAGCGGATCCTCATGCGTTTTGCCGCCTGCCTCGACCAGCATGGCATCGAGCGGCAAGGTTGCGCGCTCGCACATTGCGCCGAAGAGGTCCGCCTTGTCCCTGAAGTGCCAATACACCGCGCCGCGCGTCACACCCGCAGCGGCCGCCACTTCGGCAAGCGAGGTTTTTGCCACGCCGCGATCGCTGAATACGCGCTCGGCGGCGTCGAGCAATTGCTCTCGGGTAATGGCAGCCTGAGTCTTGGTCCTGCGCACCATGTGAACTTTCCAGCCCCAGCCTTTTACAAACCTTCCTTAGCCTTGTAGGACTTTACAAACATGCATGATTGTATGTAATATTCAATCTTCGTGCAAGTTGCAATGCAATAAATACCGTCGCTTGAATAGGAGACACCCACCCATGGGCCCTGCCGTCCTTGTTTGCCGTTTTGCTCCTGCGCTCGCCGTAGTCGCCGCCCTCGCTGGCTGTGGGCCGTCGCAGCAGCATGCCGGCTTCTCCGGATTTCCGCCGGCGGAGGTGACGACACAGATTATTGCACCGCGCAATTTTCCTGTTGCATTCGAGTATGTCGGGCAGACAC
>DASWDF010000060.1:0-8729 GCA_036395475.1 Casimicrobiaceae bacterium | reverse complement strand
TGCTCTTCCTGGCCGCGGGCTCGGTCATCATCGCGCTGCATCACGAGCAGGACCTGCGCAGGATGGGGGGCTTGCGAAAATACATGCCGATCACCTACTGGACCGCGGTGATCGGCTCGGTGGCGCTCGCGGGCATTCCGCCTTTCGCCGGCTTTTTCTCCAAGGACGCAATCATCGAAGCGGTACAGCTGTCGACGGTGGGCGGGCACCGTTACGCGGAGTTCGCGGTGACCATCGGCGTGTTCATTACCGCGTTCTACACGTTCCGGATGCTGTTCCTGGCGTTTCACGGCGACGAGCGCTTCCGGCACGCGGAAGCGCGCGCCGCGGACGCACCGGAAGAGCCGGGGCACGACCCGACGCACGGCCACGGCGGCGATCCGCACGAGAGCCCCTGGGTCGTGACGGTGCCGCTGGTGCTGCTGGCGATCCCGTCGATCTACTCGGGGTGGGCGTACACCGACCACGTGCTGTTCGGCAATTTCTTCGGCCAGTCGATCGTGATCGCGCAGCAGCATGCGGGGCTCGCCACGATGACCGAGGAATGGCACGGGCCCTGGGCCTTTGTTCTGCACGGTCTGACGACGTTGCCGTTCTGGCTCGCGGTGGCAGGTGTCGCGGCCGCGTGGCTGCTCTACATCAAGCGCAGCGATCTGCCGGCGAAGATCAGTGAGCGGGCAGGCGCGCTGTACCAACTGCTTGTCAACAACTACTACATCGACCGCTTCAACGACTGGTTCTTTGCCGGCGGCTTCCGTCGCGTGGGCACGTTGTTCTCCAACATCGGCGACCGCTCGATCATCGATGGCTTCTTCGTTAACGGCAGCGCTCGGCTCGTCGGTGCGACCTCGGCGATACTGCGCCAGATTCAGTCGGGGTTCATTTATCAGTACGCGTTCGCCATGGTCCTGGGGATCGTGGTCTTCCTGTTCTGGTGGCTTACGCTGAGAGTGGTCTGATGCTGCCCTACTTGAGCCTGGCGATCTGGGTACCGATCGTCGCCGGACTTCTCGTGCTCGCGGTCAACCGCGACCGCGACGCCCCCGCGGCGCGCTGGCTGGCGCTCGTCGGCGCCGTCGCCGGATTCGCGGTGACGATTCCGCTCTATACGCAATTCGCGCTCGGCACCGCCGAGATGCAGTTCGTCGAGACGGTCGAATGGATCCCGCGCTTCAGCGTCAATTACCTCCTGGGCGTCGACGGGATATCGGTCCTCTTCATCCTGCTCAATAGCTTCATCACCGTACTTGCCGTCTGGGGCGGCTGGGTGGTCATCCAGACGCGAGTCGCCCAGTACATGGCGGCGTTCCTGATCATGTCGGGGCTCATCAACGGCGTGTTCGCTTCGCTCGACGCGGTGCTGTTCTACGTCTTCTTCGAAGCGCAGTTGATCCCGATGTACCTGATCATCGGCGTCTGGGGCGGACCCAACCGCATCTACGCGGCGCTCAAGTTCTTTCTCTACACGTTCCTGGGCTCGGTGCTGATGCTGGTCGCGCTGATCTATCTGTACACGGTCAGCGGCAGCTTCTCGATCCTCGAGTGGTATCAGCTCCCGCTGTCGCTCAAGACGCAGGTGTGGCTGTTCGCCGCCTTCTTCATTGCGTTCGCGGTCAAAGTGCCGATGTGGCCGGTGCATACCTGGCTGCCCGACGCGCACGTCGAAGCGCCGACCGGCGGCTCGGTCGTGCTCGCCGCCATCACGCTGAAGGTCGGAGCGTACGGCTTCGTCCGCTTCATCCTGCCGATCCTGCCCGATGCGAGCCATCAGCTCGCCGGCTTCGTCATCACGCTGTCGCTGGTCGCGGTGGTCTACATCGGCTTCGTCGCGCTGGTGCAACCCGACATGAAAAAGCTTATTGCGTACTCATCGATCTCGCACATGGGCTTCGTGACGCTCGGCTTCTTCCTGTTCAGCCAACTCGGCATCGAAGGCGGCCTGGTGCAGATGATCTCGCACGGCTTCGTGTCCGCCGCGCTGTTCCTGTGCGTCGGCGTGCTCTACGACCGCATGCACAGCCGGCTGATCGGTGATTACGGCGGCGTGGTGAACACGATGCCCAAGTTCGCGGCCCTCGCCATGCTGTTCGCGATGGCCAACGCTGCCTTGCCGGGGACCAGCGGTTTCGTCGGCGAGTTCCTGGTGATCCTCGCGGCAATCAAAGCGAACTTCTGGCTCGGCTTCCTCGCCGCCACGATCATGATTCTGGGGGCCGCGTACACGTTGTGGATGTACAAGCGAGTCTGGTTCGGCGACGTCGCCAACGCCCGCGTGGCCGCGCTAAAGGACGTGTCGAGGCGGGAATTCTGGCTGCTGGCGACGCTGGTCGCCGCGATCCTCGCCCTCGGGGTCTACCCGAAGCCCTTTACCGACGTGATGCACGCCTCCGTGGCGCAACTGCTGACGCAGGTCGCCCAGAGCAAGCAGTGAGCGCGATGACGGCCACGAGCATCGCGTTCAACTATGCCGCCGCGCTGCCGGAAATCGTGCTGGCGGGTGCCGCTTGCGTGATCCTGGTCGTGGACCTGTTCGTTGCCCAGTCGCAACGTCAGGTTAGCTACTGGCTGACGCAACTCACTCTCCTCGCCGCGGCGTACCTGACGCTCGTCTCGCCCGACGATACGCCGCTGCGCGCGTTCGGCAACATGTTCGTCACCGACAAGCTGGCCGACGTCCTGAAGCTCTTCGCCTACATCGCCGTTTCGTTAACCCTTTTCTATTCGCGCGGTTACCTTGCGGCGCGCGGCTTATTCCGCGGCGAAACCTTCGTGCTGATGCTCACGGCGCTGCTCGGGATGATGGTCATGATCTCTGCCAACAGCTTCGTGACGCTCTATCTCGGCCTCGAACTCATGTCGCTCTCGCTCTACGCGATGGTCGCGCTGCAGCGCGAGTCCGAGCGGGCGGTCGAGGCGTCGATGAAGTACTTCGTGCTGGGCGCCCTCGCATCGGGCTTTCTGCTCTACGGCATGTCGATGCTGTACGGCGCGACCGGTACGCTGGAGGTTACCGGCGTGGCGGACGCGATCGTCAACGCGCACAGCAACCGGGTGATCCTGGTGTTCGGGCTCGTCTTCGTGGTATCCGCCATCGCCTTCAAGCTCGGCGCGGTGCCGTACCACATGTGGATACCCGACGTCTATGACGGGGCGCCGACGGCCGTGACGCTTTTCATCGGCTCCGCCCCGAAGCTCGCCGCGTTCGCCTTCGCGATGCGGCTGCTCGTCGGCTCGCTGTCGGCGCTGGCATTCGACTGGCAGGGCATGCTGCTGGTCCTCTCGCTGTTGTCGATGCTCTTCGGCAACATCATTGCCATTGCCCAGTCCAGCATCAAGCGGATGCTGGCCTATTCGACCATCGCCAATATGGGCTTCATGCTGATGGGCTTTCTCGGTGCGACCAGCGATGCCTACAGCGCGGCGATGTTCTACACGGTCACGTATGTCCTGACCACGCTGGTCGGCTTCGGCGTCGTGCTCTTGCTGTCGCGCGAGGGCTTCGAAGCCGATCGGCTCGACGACTTCAAGGGTTTGAACCAGAGGAGCCCGTGGTACGCGTTCATGATGCTGCTGGCGATGTTTTCGCTGGCCGGCGTGCCGCCGACGGTCGGCTTCTACGCGAAATTCTCGGTGATAGCGGCTGCGGTCGACATCGGTCTGGTCTGGCTCGCCGTAGTCGCCGTGCTGGCGTCGCTCGTCGGCGCGTTCTATTACCTGCGCATCGTCAAGCTGATGTACTTCGACGACCCGGTCGAAGCCCCACCCATCGCTGCGCGCCGGGACACCCGACTGTTGTTGTCGGTGAACGGGCTCGCGTTGCTTCTGCTCGGCGTCTTTCCGCAGAAGCTGATGGGCTGGTGCGTTCTGGCGCTGACACACTCCTACTAAGGAAGCTAAGCTGCTGAGCGCGCGCCGCGGGCGCCGTGCTACCATTCCTCGCTCCGGTTCATTCCCCATGCGCGTCGGTCTTTTCGTCACCTGTCTCGTCGACCTCATGCGGCCGTCGATCGGCTTTGCCGCAGTGCGATTGCTCGAGGCTGGCGGCGCCGAAGTCTACGTTCCGTCCATGCAGACCTGCTGCGGGCAGCCCAGTTACAACTCGGGCGATCGCACCGGCGCACGGGCGCTGGCGGCCAAGGTCGTCAGCGAATTCGAAGCCTGCGATTATCTCGTCTCACCGTCGGGCTCGTGCAGCGGCATGATCAGGACGCACTACGCCGATCTCTTCCGCGACGATCCGGCGCTGCTCGAGCGCGCGGGCGCGCTTGCAGCAAAGACCTATGAGCTGACTGACTTTCTCGAGCGCGTGCTCAAGCTCGCCACCGTCCCCGGATCGCTTTCGGCCACCATCACCTATCATGACTCCTGCGCGGGACTGCGCGAGATGGGCGTCAAGCGCCAGCCGCGGACCTTGCTCTCTCGCGTGCCGGGACTCAAGCTCGTCGAGATGACCGAATGCGAGACCTGCTGCGGATTCGGCGGCACGTTCGCGCTCAAGTTCGGCGACATATCGACGCGGCTTGCCGACAACAAATGCCAGCACATCGCCGCCAGTGGCGCCGATGCCGTCGTACTGGGCGATCTCGGCTGCATGCTCAATATCGAAGGCCGGCTCCGCCGGCGCGGCGACATGAAGACACGCGTGCTGCACGTCGCCGAGGTGCTTGCCGGCGAGGCTGGTCCGGGCTGACAGGAGCGCCATGCAGATCGCGTCGATGCATTTCAAGGAGCGCGCGCATGCCAACATGGCGAACGCGGAGCTCCAGCGCAACCTGCAGAAGATCAAGGGCAAATTCGTCGCCAAACGACGCGAATCGCTCTCCGAGCTCGACGATTTCGAGGCAACGCGCGAGGCGGGCCGGGCGATTCGCCAGCGTGCGCTCGACGACCTCGACGTATGGCTCGAGACCTTCGAGCGCAACGCGACCGCGCGCGGCGCCACCGTGCTGTGGGCGGAGACCCCGGGCGAGATCAACGCGCACGTGCTCGACATCGCGCGCCGCCACGGCGCGCGCATGATCATCAAGTCGAAATCGATGGTGAGCGAGGAGTCTGAGCTCGACCGGGCAATCGAAGCCGCGGGACTCACGGTCGTCGAGACCGACCTGGGCGAGTACATCCTGCAGATCAACGACTACGAGCCGCCGTCGCATATCATCGGTCCGGCGCTGCACAAGAGCAAGGAGGAGGTCGCCGACTTGTTCGCGAAGGCGCACGCGACGCCGCGCAAGACCGAGATCAGCGAGCTGTGTCTCGAGGCGCGGGGAGTGTTGCGGCAACATTATCTGACCGCAGACATGGGGATCTCCGGCGGCAACTTCTTCGTCGCCGAAACAGGCTCGGTCGTCGTGGTCACCAACGAGGGCAACGCGACGCTGACCACGACGCTGCCGCGCGTGCACGTCGCGATCTCGGGCATCGAGAAGATCGTGCCCACGCTGGAGGATGTGGCAACGCTGATGCGGCTGCTCCCGCGCTCGGCGACCGGGCAGTCGATCTCGAACTACGTCGACATTCTGACCGGCGTGAAAGGCGAGGGCGAATTTCACGGCGCCGAGCACATGTACTTCATCCTCGTCGACGCAGGTCGCTCCGCCGTTCTCGGCGGCGAGCTTAGGGAAGCGCTGCGCTGCATTCGCTGCGGCGCGTGCATGAACCATTGTCCGGTCTACCAGAACATCGGCGGGCACTCGTATGGCTGGGTCTATCCGGGACCGATCGGCTCGATCCTGACGCCCTCGTACATCGGCATCGAGAACGCGCTCGACTTGCCACAGGCTTCCACGCTGTGCAATCAGTGCGGTGTCGTATGCCCGGTCAAGATTCCGCTGCCCGATCTGCTGCGCAAGCTTCGCGAGCAGCAGTTCGAGCGCGGTTTGAGGCCGTGGACCGAGCGATTCGGCCTGCGCGTGTGGTCATGGCTCGCGGCGCATCCCAACCTATACGCGTTGGCCACGCGCATCGGCACCCGGATGCTCTCCTGGATGGGCGGCGGCGAGAGGCTGTTGCACAAGCTGCCCCTTGCGGGAGGCTGGACCGAAGGCCGCGACATGCCCGCGCCGGAAGGACGCACGTTCCGCGATCTCTACGCCAGGAAGGCACGCAAGTGAACGCGCCGCACATCGTTCCGCGCATCAGCCGCCGCGGCGAGTCGCTCGGCACCGAGAACGCATTCGTCGTGCTCGCCGAAGTCAACGATCTCGTCCGCCAGGGCCGCGACATCGTCTCGTTCTGCATCGGCCAGCCTGACTTCCCGACGCCGGTCAATATCCAGGACGCGGCGATCGCGGCGATCCGCGCCGGCAAGCACGGCTATACGCCCTCGGCGGGCATCGACGAGCTGCGCGCCGCGGCCGCGCGCGACATGGGCTCCCGCCGGAGACTCGACATCGCGCCCGACGAGGTCGTCGTCGGCGCCGGCGCCAAGCCTTTCATCGCGTATACCATCGCTTCGGTCACCGATCATGGCGCCGACGACGAGGTGATTTATCCAGTGCCCGGATTCCCGATCTACGAGTCGCAAATCGTCGCCAACGGCGCGGTGCCGGTGCCGATTCACCTGCGTGAAGCGCGCGATTTCGCCTTCGATCCGCACGAGCTCGAGACCAAGATCACTGCGAAGACGCGGCTGTTGATCCTCAACTCGCCGCACAATCCGACCGGCGGCAGCCTGAAACGCGCCGATCTCGAGGCGATCGCCGACATCCTGCGGCTGCATCCGCAGGTGTGGGTCTTCGCCGACGAAATCTACTCGCGCCTGCTCTACGATGGTGAATTCGTGTCGCTGGCGACCTTCCCCGGCATGCGCGAGCGCACGATCATCTCCGACGGCGCATCGAAGACCTGGGCGATGACCGGCTGGCGCATCGGCTTTATCGCCAATCGGGCTCTGGCGCCGGTATTCACGCGCTGGATCACCAACACCGAATCCTGCGCGTCGCAGATCAGCCAGTGGGCGGCCGTCGAGGCGATTACCGGCCCCCAGGACGCGGCGGAAGTGATGCGGCATTCGTTTCTGAAACGGCGCGATCTGATCGTCGAGCTGCTGAACCGGGTGCCGGGTTTCACGTGCAAGACGCCGGGGGGCGCGTTCTACGCGTGGCCGAACGTTACCGAGGCCTGCAAGCGCACGCGCTGTGCCGACTCGGAGGAATTCCGCAAGCGGTTGCTCAACGAGGCCGGCGTCGCCGTGCTGGCGGACATCCATTTCGGCCGCCGCGTTCCGGGCGACGGCCAGCATATCCGCTTCTCGTACGCGGCATCTGTTGAGGCGATCCAGGACGGTGTTGCCCGCATCGACGCCTTCGTGTGCAGGGGCGGCAGGGACGCTCCTGGATGAGCACGGCGCGCGACAATGTTCTCGGCCGTGTGCGCAAGGCGCTCGGCAAGCGCGAGCGCGACGCAGCCGGACTTGCCGCCGCTGAGGCGATCATCGCCGGACATGCACAGGGCCCCCGTCCCCGGCCTGCTGGCGATCGTGTCGGACGCTTCATGCAGCGCGCGCGCGACATGGAAAGCACGGTCGAGCGCATCGCCGACCGGGCAGCGATCCCGACCGCCGTTGCGCGCTATCTCGATGAACTGCAGCTACCGCCGGCGCTCTCCGCGCAGAAGTCCCACGCGGGCGTGTGCTGGCCCGAATTCGCGGCGCTGGACTGGGCCGGCGCCGGGCTCGCGATCGAGGCGCGGCCGACGACCGGCGGCGACCGGCTCGGCATCACCGGTGCGTTCTGCGCAATCGCCGAAACCGGAACCATGGTCATTCTCACCGGCGCCGATGCGCCGACCGCGACGGCGCTGCTGCCCGACACGCACGTCGCCGTCGTATCCACCGAGCGCATCGTCGACGGCATGGAGGACGCCTTCGCCTTGATACGGCGCGAGCGAGGGCAGCTGCCGCGCGCCATCAACCTGATCTCGGGGCCATCACGGACCGGCGACATCGAGCAGACGATCGTCCTCGGCGCGCATGGACCGTTCCGAGTCCACATCCTCCTCGTATAGACAGGGCAGCGCGCAAGTCAGGTCAACGGCGTGCTGCGGAAGTCGTTTTTGGCCAGTCGCCGCCGCTCGCTTACTGGGTAGGACGGACCGACTCTTTTCGGAGGAGATAGAACATGTCGCTGCGTCGAATCGCTCTTTGCATTCTGATCGCCGGCACGGCTGCGTTCGGAGCAAGCGTCAGCCAGGCTGCGTCCGTCGCCATCGAGATCAACGCCGCACCGCCCCCGCCGCGGGTCGTCGTCGTCCCGCCGCCGCGCGGGGGCTATGTCTGGGTCCCCGGCTACTGGCGCTGGAACGGCCATCGCCACGTCTGGGTCAACGGTCACTGGGTGCGCGAGCGTCGCGGCTGGCACTGGGTGCCTGCCCACTGGGTCGAGGCCGGCCCGCGCTGGCGCTTCGTGCCCGGACATTGGGAGCGTTGAGCCAATCGCAATAGTTCGGCAAATCGCGTCGTAGCCCGGGCTGAGTGCAACGAAGCCCGGGGCCATGCGGCGATGCGCGGATATCCCGGGATTCGCATTGCTCATCCCGGGCTACAAAAGCATAACGTTCAGCAGCAACGTGGTGATCCGCCGATGTCCCGGGCTTCGCGTTACACGCTCAGCCCAGGCTACAAGAGCAAAGCGCTCCGCAATCCTCGGTGATCGCGGCTCCGCGCATCACTGTGTCGCGGCAGGAGCGACGGCTGCGATCTTTGGCGTCGACGCCGGAACTTCGTGCTTGGG
>DASWDF010000059.1:0-2545 GCA_036395475.1 Casimicrobiaceae bacterium | reverse complement strand
TCGTGCCGGAAAGCCGAATCGAGCGCGATGCGCACGGCGACGAGCTCAGGCCCGGGAATCGCATCGGGATCGACGCCGCCGGCATCCGAGCACGCAGCGATCGCCCCGGCGCACGCTAGGCCGACCAACATTTTTCTCATGTAGGGGAAATATGGCGCTATTGAGCGCCGCCGGTAATCGTCGCGATCTCCCGATACGGGCGGAGCGAGTCGCGCTGGTAAACGCTGCGGGGATTCCACAGCACCCACGTTCTGATGCCCAGCTCTTCGGCCGCCCGGATCTGCTCGCGGATTTCATGCGGCGTGTAGCGCGGCTTGCGCCGGCCGAGCGTGAACGCTTGGAGAAAAGGACGGATCGTCGCGGCCTTGGCGAGCGGGCGCGAGCGCTCGAGGGCCTCGGTCAACGCGTTGCGGACGACGCGATAGGGCTCGCCGTTCGGCCACGCGAGCCCATAGCTGCCCTTGTAGTAGTGACTCGGATACACCATCGGCAACACCACGTCTGCCACCGACACGAAATCTTCCCACACCTGGCCGATGCCGAGGTCACCGGTCGCGGACGCCGTCAGGCCAAAAATGTCGAACGTCACCGGCACGCCGAGTGGCTGAATCCGGCTTGTGAGAATGGCGATCCCCGCCTGCACGCCTTCGCGCTGCGTCTCTCCCCGTTTGCGCGCGGCGAAGATCGCTTGCGCCATCGCTTCCTTGGGCTCGTCGGGGAAGCGCACGTAGTCGAATTGCACCTCGTTGAAGCCGAGCCGCACCGCTTCCTGCGCGAGCTGCGCGGCGTAGATCCACACCGAGTCGTTGTATGCGTCGACCCATGCAGTGCCGATCCGGTCGCGCCACAGTCCGCTGCCATCGCGATTCTGCACCGACCACTTTGGCCGGCGCTCGGCGAGCAGCGGATCCTTCGCGACGACGATGCGCGCGATCGCGTAGATGTCGTGCGCGCGCAGCGTATCGAGCCGCGATTGCACGTCCTTCGTGCGCACGCATTTGGTCGCGCCAATCTCCTGCGCGACTTTCACCTCTGAGGGATACAGCAGGCAGCCGGTGTCGTCCTTCACGTCGACGACGAAGGCGTTGATCTCGGTCGAGTCTGCGAGCCTCACGAGCTGCGCGAGCTTGCTCGATCCAAACGCCCATGCGTTGACGTACAGCGCCTTGATCGGCTGCCCAGCTTGCGCGTTTTCGAACATTGGATCCGGGAGGACGTAGCGCAGCTCGACGCCGCGCAGCCGCATCGTCTCGGGCGACGTGGGCAACTGTTGGGCAAAAAGGCCGCGACTTGCAGTCGCGGCCCAGAGCAAGAGAGCGCTTGTCTGCCGAGCCAACTTCATAGGGGCAACCAACATAGGGAATTGACCCCTACCGGGGCAAGGATTAATGTCTCACTTGAGACGTAAGCTGTTGAACAGCAGCGGGTAAGACGCGATGCTTTGGCCGCGATACTGCGGCCTGATGCCGAACAGGATGACGTGTCCTGTTCCTTGTTGCACATCGAGGATCGCGGCCTTCCCGGCGATGCGTTCGGGGTGCAACACCCAGCCCGAGAGCAACACGCGCGCCGGATCCTCCGGCCAGCGCCCGATCACATGCGTCACGCTCGAGTCGAGCAACTCGAACGCCGGGCCTCCCTGAAACCAGCCAACGGTTTCGCGCGGCATTCCGCGCGCGACCGCGTGCGACGTGTCGAGCTCGAGCCGGAAGATCGACCCCGGTGCGTAGAAATCCTCGTCGCTGATCGCCTCGAGTACGTTGCGCACCGGCAAGAGCAGCGCCTGAATCGCAAATCGGCTCGCCTCATTCAGCGCGATAAGCGTCCCACCGTCCGTGATGAACTCTCGCAGGGCGTCGCTCCCCTCGGGACCGATGCCACCGGCGTACGGCGCGGGATAGCGCGGGGGCAACCCTTCGAGGATTTCGCTCGGGCGTTGGTCGGGCAGGATGATCACGTCGAACTGGTCGCGCAACTTGCCCGCGCGCACCACCGAATCGACGAGCGATGTGTAGGGCACCTTCCAGTTGTCGAACACCCAACGCGTCCACCCCTCATCGATGGTCGCGTCGTAGGACTTGTAGAGACCAATACGGACCGCCGGCTCCAAGTCGGTTTCGCGGAGCGGCGGGACCGGGGACACGATCCGCGGCGTGATCGGTGCGGACAACGGCACGCGTAACGAGTCGTTCGCCGCGATTGCGCTCACACCCATCAGCAACGGCAACGTATGTGCGGTGACGTCGTACGGCCGCTCCGGCGGCCCGCCGGGATACTGTCGGCGGTCCGGGTAGTGCTGCACCTCCAGCAGAGTCTTGGCGAACGCCGCGTACGGCTGCCGCAAGACGATGACGTACGTCCCCGCGGCGTGACGCTGGCCCTGCAGGCTGAACGATTGCACCGACGTGCGAATCTCCACGCCGCCGCGCCGCAGGATGCCGAGCATGGCGCTGAGCGCGACCGAGTCCTGCCGGGCGGGAATCACATAGGCGTACGGCCATTCCCGCCAGCCGCGGACGGCATGCGTCTCGACATTGAAAAAGTT
>DASWDF010000058.1:0-2578 GCA_036395475.1 Casimicrobiaceae bacterium | reverse complement strand
CGTAGCCTGGTGCCTTGGCGTTGGCGAAGCCGCAGGCGGCGACGAATTGCGGCAACACCTCGAGCTGCTCCACCAACGCCTCGTCGAATTCGCGGCCGCTCTGATAGGCGGGAAACTGCTCGTGCCGATACGTTGGCTCGTTCAGGCTATCCCAACCGACGAGCACGGCCCGCGGCTGCTCCGTCCGGTAGAATTTCAGCAGGAAATTCGCGAAGCCGAGAATGGCGCCGGCAGGTTTGCCGCCGCGTCGCAGAATCGTTTTCGGCAAAGCGTGATAGGCGCGATGGGCGAACGAGTCGCCGTCGATCGCCAGCAATGGGTGGCGCGGTGGCGTTGCCGCCTTCCGCTTCACCGCGCTCGGCGCGCTCTTTGTTGTGGGCTTGGCAGAATTGCGCCGCGCCTTCGCTGCATCGCGCAGCAGGACCCACGCCGGGGCGTGATCGCTGGCATTCTCTCTCCCGCGAACCTGACGATCGACGCCCGCCTCGACCAGGCGCTGCGCGGCTTGCGCGCTCAGCAGCAGATGGTCGATGCGCAGCCCCGCGTCGCGCGGCCAGCGGTTTCGCATGTAATCCCAGAACGTGTACATCGGCTCGTCCGGATGGAGCTCCCGGATTACGTCGAGCCAGCCTTGGTCGAGAAGGCGCCTAAACAGCGCGCGGCTTTCCGGCTGCAGCAGGGCGTCTTTCGCATAGGATGTGGTCGGATAGATGTCGCGATCCGTCGGGACGACGTTAAAGTCGCCCGCCAGCACCACTGGGATGCCTGCGCGATAGAGCTTCTCGGCATGCGCCGCGAGCCGCTTCATCCAAGCGAGCTTGTACGCGAATTTGGGGCCGGGCTGCGGATTGCCGTTCGGCGCGTAGAGCGACGTGATGAGCACGCCGCGAACGGCCGCCTCGATGTAGCGGCTCTCTGCGTCGGCGCCGTCGCCCGGCAGTTCGGCGCGCGTGAGAATGGGCTCGCACCCGCGGGCGAGGATCGCGACTCCGTTCCACGACTTCTGCCCGCGCCACACGGCGCCGTAGCCCGCTTTCTCGAGCGCGGCCTTGGGAAACTCTGCATCCGCGGCCTTGAGCTCCTGTAGCGCGACGACATCGGGCTTGGCGGTGCGCAACCAGTCGAGCAGGTTGGCGAGCCGCTTGTTGATGTTGTTGATGTTGAACGTCGCAATTTTCATGGTGCCGTAGGATGGGTTTCGCGCAGGCGCGCGCTCAACCCATCCTACAGATTCTTGTTGCCGCTATTTCGACCGCGCCTTGGGCGCGCTGGGCGCGGCGGCAGGCGCATTCGGCGCGGGATTCGCGGTTGCCTTAGAAGCGCCATCCCAGTCGCAGGCCTCCGCCAGCCGCGAACGCACGGCGGAGACTTTGCCGAGATTGAACAGCGCCTCGTGCGGGGCGTCGTGATGGTCGAACATGCGGACGTAAACCTTCCCGTCATCCGTGAGCGAGCGAATGAAGGGAATCGGCGAGGGGGCCAGCGCGAGGTAGCAGCTCGAATGGGGATGCCACGGCGTTTCGACCGCCTGCTGCTGATCGACGCGGTAGCTGAAGCGGATGTCGGTTCCGCACTTGATGAATCCCCTGATGGTGACCGCAACCTCGGTCTTGCGATCCTTGCAGCGCATCAGCAAGTGCGATTTGCCGTCGCTCGACGGTAGCGCCGCCGAGACGAGCGGGCTGTCGTCGAGCGGAGATTTTTCATCGCTGACGATCCACGCCGGCTCGGCCGCAGGCCTGATCTCGCCCGGCCTGGCGGGCACGTTCGAGAACGAAGTATCAAGGCGGTCGTAGCATTTGAGCCGCTCGCCATCGTCCTTGATCGCACGGCAAGCGCTGAGCGCGCCTTGGGCGTGAGCGTCGGTGGCGAAAGCAATACTGGCAAAGGCGATGATCACTATGCTGCGCATGGCCGCATCAGAGCCGATCGCGTCTCGGTATGCAAGGCGTGTAGCAAGCCGGATGGAGCAGGCGACATCCGGCTGCCCGCGGCTCGGTTAACAATTTGATAATTCCGCGCTGGCAATGTGCGGCGCAGCGCTGGAAGAGATCGCGGAAGAGCGTCAGATGCAGTTCACGATATTACGACTGCTCGTCGGAAGCATGGGCCTTGTTTTGGCCGCAAGCGCGCACGCAACGTCCTGGACGTCGGCCAAGTTTCCCGGTGAACAGAATCGAGCCGTTCAGGGATGCGCCGATGATGCGCGCAATCCCGGCGATTGGTTCTGCATATTGATCCGCTGCGATAAGCCCGGCTCGCCGCTGAGCCTGCATTTCTCCGCGCCGGGGCCGGATATCCGCGGCGACGTCAAGCTCGTCATTGATGAACGTAGTTTCGCAGTTTCAGTGCCGGCATCGTTGAAATCGCCGCTTCCGTTGTCGACCCGTGCCGAAGCGCTTCCCTATGCTCTCGTCGATGCCATGAAGGCGGGAAGCGCCATCTCGGTTCAGGGCTCCCATCTGCAGGCGCCATACAATCGAATTTCGTTGGAGAACTCACGCAACGCCATTGAGCGAGTTGAGTGGGTCTGCGAGCGCCCTTACCCCAGCGTCAAACGATTCTGGCGGCGTCTGAC
>DASWDF010000057.1:0-4141 GCA_036395475.1 Casimicrobiaceae bacterium | reverse complement strand
CGCTTCGTGACCGCTCCGCCGCTCGCTTCGTCATGCCGTTCTTCGCCAACCTCGATCTTTACAAGGACGCCGAGCCGGCATTCGACGGCGCGAAGCGTCCGCTCGTCATGTTCTCGCACGGGCGCGGCAGCAACGGCCTTTATTATGCCTGGTTCGCCGAGGCTCTGGCTTCGCGCGGCTACATCGTGGCCGCGCTCAATCACTACCGCGCCAACACGTACGACTCGACGATCGCCTATCTCGCGAACAAGCTGTGGCAACGTCCACGCGATGTCAGCCTCAGCATCAGCTTCCTCCTGAACGATCCGTTCTGGGGCAAGGTGATTGACGCGAGCCGGATCGGCATCGCCGGCCATTCACAAGGCGGCTTCACCGCGCTCTGGGTGGGCGGCGCGAGGATCAATCCTGAAAAGTACCTCGCCTTCCAACGCGGCTGGCGCAACAATCAGATGGTGCCGGAATATCTGCGCAACGAGTTGCCGCTCGATGCCGGCCCCGCGCTCGACGTGCACGACAAGCGCCTCAAGGCCGTCTTCGCCATGGCGCCCGGCATCGTGCAAGCCTTCGGCATGGATGCAGCGGGACTGCAGCAGCTCCAAGTGCCGACCTACATCACGGTCGGCGCTGGCGATACCCAGGCGCCGCCGAAGGACAATGCCGAGTTCGCGGCCCGGCACATCCCACGCGCCGAGCTTCACATGATTCCGGGCCGGGTCGACCACGACATCTTCGTCAACGAGTGTAACGAGGACGGGAGAAATGAATTCCCGCAGGCCTGCATCGACGCTCCGGGCGTCGATCGCGGCCGCATCCATGCATTGATCGCAGAAGCGGCATTGAGGTTCTTTGGTGCCAGCCTCAACGTTCCGCGCGACAAGTGATCTCTTCACTGGCTCAGAGTTTATGTCTTGGACTTGGCGGACAGCCGCTCATCGAGGCGGCGCAGGTCGATGACCATGCGCTCATGCGTGCCGCGCCCGATCTCCTCGTTCTCGTCGCGCGCTTTGACGTTGAAGCCGACGCGGCGGCCGTCGACGCGGGTGACCTCGGCTTCGGCGGTCACCTCGTGCCCGACCGGCGTCGCCGCGAGATGGCGGACGTCGATGGCGGTGCCGACCGCGCTCTCGCCGGGATCGAGATAGCCGCGGATGGCGTTGAGCGCGGCATTCTCCATCGCCGTGATCATCATCGGGCTGGCGAACACGGGAGGGAGCATCGCGTCCTTGAATTGGTTCGCGAGATGCGCCGGCGTCACGCGCAGCGTGAAGGTTCCCTTCGCTCCCAGCGGAATCGGGCGCATGCGCTATCATAGGTGTTCGGCCGGGGAGGATCACCCAGGGCTCGGGACCCTTGCGTATCGCGACGCACGCTCTACGAGCCCCGACCAAAGTGCGCCCGTATCGCCTTTTGTGCCCTCTCCCAGCCGAAGTCGGATTTATCCGACTTCGGCCAGCTTAAGCGCTGAACTCGGGCAAGCCCGAGTTCAGTGCGGGAGAAGGCGCAATAACGCGACCGCGCTTGCAGTGCTAGGAGCGAATGCACAACAATCGTGAACGTACCGCTTATGCAACGTGCCGCGCATCGATTTGCGACTGATTGCGCTGAGGCAGACAAGCCGGCAGTGATCGATGATTACCCTAACCCCGGTTCCCGACATTCCCCTGGTCCGGCCGGGCGACGACCTTGCCGCGCTCCTGATCGCTGCCTGCGAGGGGAACGCCCTTGCGCCTACGGACGGCGACATCCTGGTGGTGGCACAGAAAATCGTGTCCAAGGCGGAAGGGCGCTATGTCGATCTCGCAAAGATTCGGCCCTCCCCGCGCGCCGCCGCGCTCGCCACCGAGGTGGAGAAAGACCCGCGTCTGGTCGAAGTCATCCTCGCGGAATCCCGACGCGTGGTGCGGCAGAGCGTAGGCATCTTGATCGTCGAACATCGGCTCGGCTTCATCATGGCGAATGCGGGCGTCGACCGCTCCAATATCGACCCTGCCATCGCCGCCGAGCCTGTGCTGTTGCTACCGAGCGATCCGGATGCCTCCGCGCAGCGACTACATGAGCGGCTCGCCGCGCATTTTCGCAAGCGGCTCGGGGTTGTCATCACCGACAGTTGGGGGCGTGCGTGGCGACGCGGCACGGTCGGCGTCGCGCTCGGGGTTGCGGGACTGCCCGCGCTCATGGACATGCGCGGACGACCGGACCTGTTCGGGCACGCGCTGCGCGTGACGCAAACCGGATTTGCCGACGAGATCGCGAGCGCCGCATCGCTCGTGATGGGGCAAGCGGACGAAGGAAGACCGATGGTGCTGGTGCGGGGCGTGTCGTGGTCAGGATCGCCCTTGCCGGGCGCCGCCCTGATCCGGCCGGCCGAAGAGGATCTGTTCCGATGAGCGCCGCCGCAAATCGCAGTCTCGTCGTCGCGCTGTGCGGCGGCATCGGCGGCGCCAAGCTCGCGCTGGGGCTGAGCCGCGTCGTGGCGGGCGCGGACCTCATGGTGGTTGCCAATACCGGCGACGACTTCGAGCATCTCGGGCTCGCCATCTCGCCCGATCTCGACACCATCATGTACACGCTGGCCGGCCTCGACGATCCGCAACGCGGCTGGGGCCGGCGCAATGAGACCTGGACCTTCATGTCTGCGCTCGAAGCGCTCGGCGGCGAAACCTGGTTTGCGCTCGGCGACGGCGACCTCGCGACCCATGTGGAGCGCACGCGACGGCTTAGGGCTGGCGAAGCCTTATCCGCCATCACCGCCGATTTCTGCCGCCGCTTGGGAATTGCCGCGCGCGTCGTGCCGATGACCGACGATGTCGTGCGCACGCGGCTGCGCACCGACGAGGGCTGGCTCGACTTTCAGGATTATTTCGTGCGGCGGCGTTGCGCCCCGCGAGTCCTCGAAGTGACTTATGATGGCACCGCACGCGCGCATGCCGACGTGCTGGCCGCGCTCACTGATCCCCGCCTGCGCGCAGTCGTGATCTGTCCGTCCAATCCGTTTCTCAGCATCGAGCCGATCCTCGCCGTCCCGGATTTACGCGAAGCGATCGCTCGCGCCGCCGCGCCGGTCGTGGCGGTCTCGCCGATCATCGGCGGACACGCGGTCAAAGGCCCGACTGCCAAAATGATGTCCGAGCTTGGGCTCGAGGTGAACGCAGCGACGGTGGCGCGGCGGTACCAGGAGTTGCTCGATGCCTACGTGCTCGACCGCGTCGATGCCGCCGAGGCTGCCAAGCTCGGCATCCCGGTAACTGTCGCGCATACGCTGATGACGACGCTTGCAGATCGCGAAAACCTTGCGCGGCACGTGCTCGCCAGCGCCGACGCTTTGGCAAAGGCGATGGCATGAACGCTCGCCGCAACGTCTATGCCGTGGTTCCGATCAAAGAGACGGGCGACGCCAAGCAGCGGCTCGCCCCAGTGCTCGGCACGGCACGGCGGCAAGAGCTGGCATTGGCCATGTTCGAGGACGTGCTGGCGACGCTCGCGCGCGTTCGCGAGCTCGCCGGCATTATCGTGGTGACGACCGATTCCGCGGCGGGGGCGATCGCATCGCGATACGGTGCGCGCGTTTCAAGTGATGGGGCTCGCGAGGGGCACACCGGTGCGGTCGCGGCCGCGGCCCGGCAGCTCGCGGCGGACGACATGCTCACAGTCCCGGGCGACGTTCCGCTCGTGGAAACGAACGACATCCGACAGCTCCTCAAGGCCCATGGCGATGCAACGTGCCGCGACGGGCGCGCCTTCGTCATCGTGCCGGCGCGCGATGAGCGCGGCTCGAACGCGATTGTCTGCTCGCCGGCCGGCGCCGTGCCGCTCACCTTCAGCGCCGACAGCTTCTTGCCCCATCTCGCCGCGGCCAAACGCTGCGGCATCGAGCCCACTGTGCTGCGCTTGCCGCGTGTCGCGCTCGATATCGACACGCCCGACGACATGGCGCTGTTCCTCGCCACGCCCTCGCAAACGCGCGCGCGGGCGCTGCTCGAGCAAGTCTATCCGTCGTCATTCCGGGGCGCGCCCACGGCGCGATCCCGGAATCCATAATCACGGACCGTGGTTATGGATTCCTCGCTGCGCTCGGGCCCGGAAATGACGGTACGCGAAGCGGACTTTAGTCCGCCGCGACGCCGCCCGGCACGTTCGGCCG
>DASWDF010000056.1:0-2792 GCA_036395475.1 Casimicrobiaceae bacterium | reverse complement strand
CCGCGCGGTCGTGCCGACGAGCTCGGCCGGGGTTGCCGAATCGAGATCGGGTCCGCGAAACCGCGCCGTGCGCTGAAAGCTGCCGTCCTTGTTAAGGACTACTCCCGGAGCAATGAGCGCCGCCCACGGCAGGAAATCGGCTAGCATTTTCGGCTTCTTGCGATATTCGGCGAGATTCAACATGGCGTTCCCCTTACACGCCGAGATGCGCCGGATAACGCAGGTGTCGGCGCACGACGTCGACGAACTGCGCGTCGCGCTTTGCCGCCCAGACCGCCGCCATGTGGCCGATCGCCCACAACACGAGGCCAGCGATCCAAAGGCGCAGACCCAAGCCGACGGCAGCCGCGAGCGTGCCGTTGGTGATGGCGACTGCGCGCGGAGCACCGCCGAGCAGGATCGGCTCGGTCAACGCGCGATGGACCGGTGCTTCGAACCCAGGGATTGGATCGTGCGCGAGGATCTCGCTCATCAGACCAGCGCTCCGCCGCCGAACGAGAAAAACGACAGGAAGAATGAGCTCGCCGCAAACGCGATCGAGAGGCCGAACACGATCTGGACGAGGCGGCGGAATCCGCCAGATGTATCGCCGAAGGCAAGCGTCAGCCCGGTGACGATGATGATGATCACCGCCATGATCTTGGCCACTGGTCCTTCGATCGACTGCAGGATCTGCTGCAGGGGTTGCTCCCAGGGCATGTTCGAACCAGCGGCATGAGCCGTCGTCGTCGCCCATGCGAGGAGCGAGACGGCGAGCGCGGTCGCGATGTGATGACGGGCCCACGCAAGCGACCTGGTCATGCCTTCTCTCCCTCGGCTTCAGAACCGCATGCAGTGGATACAAGGACGTAATCGCCGTTCGGCCCGAGCTCTTCGATGGCCGCGAGCTCGGCAAGCCGCCGCTCAGGCCCGCGACCTGCGAGCACGGCAATCAAGTCGATCGTCTCCACGATGAGGGCCCGCGGCACGGTGACGACGGCTTCCTGGATGAGTTGCTCCAGGCGACGCAGCGCGCCGAGTGCCGAGCCGGCATGAATGGTTCCGATTCCGCCGGGGTGCCCAGTGCCCCACGCCTTTAGCAGGTCGAGCGCTTCTGCGCCGCGCACCTCGCCGATCGGGATGCGATCCGGTCGTAGCCGGAGCGAGGAGCGCACGAGATCGGACAGCGAGGCGACCCCGTCCTTGGTCCGCAGCGCCACCAGGTTGGGTGTCTTGCACTGGAGCTCGCGCGTGTCTTCGATCAGGACGACGCGGTCCGTCGTCTTGGCGACTTCGGCGAGGAGTGCATTGACAAGCGTGGTCTTCCCGGTCGAGGTTCCACCCGCAACAAGGACATTGCGACGCCTTTCGACGGCACGACGCAGCACGTCGGCCTCATCGGCTGACATAATTCCGGCGGCGACATAATCGTCGAGTGTGAAGACCGCGACCGCGGGCTTGCGGATGGCGAACGCGGGCGCCGCAACGACGGGCGGAAGCAGTCCCTCGAACCGCTCACCGGTTTCCGGCAGCTCGGCGGAGACGCGTGGAGCTGCCGAATGCACCTCCGTACCGACGTGATGCGCGACGAGACGGACGATTCGTTCGCCGTCGGCAGCTGCGAGCCGCTCGCCGGTGTCGATCAGCCCTTCTGTCAGACGATCGACCCATAGGCGACCATCGGGATTGAGCATCACCTCGACAACGCCAGGATCTTCGAGCCATGCGGCGATGGCCGGCCCGAGTGCAGTGCGCAGCATCCGCGCGCCGCGGGAGATCGCTTCCGTCCTGAGTGTGAATGCCCCGACCATTGCCCCGCCCCCACGACCGCCCCACGCAGTCCAACGTCGAGGATGATTAGAAAGGGCCAAACGTGCCTCGGCGCAACAACGATCGATGGGTCGTAGCGCGCTGGCGTAGAAAGACAGGTGAATGGCGGACCGCGCCCGCGGCGGTCAGGATTCTCGGGTGTTGTCGATGGGCTTTGCGCTTGTGTTGGACTCGCTTCCCGCTGCTACGTCGACGGACACTTCACGCAACAGCGTAGGCCCTTTGGCAAGTCGCCGACCGAGAGCCTCGATGAAGGCATGGTACCGTTCGGCGCCTTTGGCGCGCGCCGCAGCCTGAGTTTGCTCCGGCAACGCCGGCGTCGCGGCGAGCCAGAACCGAACGAAGAGCGCCAAGGTCTCGACCGTGATCCCGACATCGCGCTCGAGCCGCTCCGTCTGCCGGACCAATCGATCGAGCCTCCGCGCCAACGTCGCTTCCTGCCGCTCGGCTGCGTCGGGTGACAGGAACGACGCAATCGCTGCTTCGGCAATAAGCGACTTTGATTTGCCACAGCGATCGGCGTAATCGATGAGCGAGCGCATGACGTGCGGATCGAGATAGACCGACAGCCGCTCTTTCATGGGCGCCCCTTAGAGCGGAATTCCATCATCCGGATCGAGCGCCGCCTGTCGCGCCACCGTGCCGAAGCGCTGCCGCAGCGCTCCAGCACGGGCAGCGTCATCGTCAGGCTCATCATCGGAGAAAGTGAACTCTGTGCTGGGCTTCGGCTCCTCGGCCGTGATCGCGTCGTGGTCAGGCAGCGTCGGCTCACGCCGGATGCCGCTGTTCTCGGAATCCTGGTCGGAGAAAGAGCCGGCGATCGGCCCAGCCGCATCCTCGACTGACACTGGAATCGGGAGATGGCTCCAGTCGTCAGCTCCCCTATTGGGCCGACCGCCGGAGGTGCCCTCGCTGGCAACGGCCAGCGAGGGTGGTGGAAGGACGCGGGCCTTGAGCCGCGCGTCCTCGTAGTACCGGGCCTT
>DASWDF010000055.1:0-9756 GCA_036395475.1 Casimicrobiaceae bacterium | reverse complement strand
CACACGCCGCGCTTCTACCAGGCGGTCGGCCGCGCGATGACGCTCGAGGACGAGCACCTGTATGGCGGCAAGCACCACGATGCGATCCAGCTCGCGTTCAAGCGGCATGGCATTCTGCTCGGCAGCGTCGCCGTGCTCGCGCCGCGCGCCGCGCTCAAAGGCAAGGCGCAACTGCAGCGCGCCGGAGCACCGGTGGCTGCGGAAACCTTGAGCGACCTGCGATCGCGGCTCGGCATTTCGCCGCGCGCGGCGCTGCGGATGCGCACGTTCGATCTCGGCGGCCAGCGCGTTGCCGAAGCGGTGCACGAGCGCGCGGTACCGCTCAAAGGCTTGAGCCCCAAGCTCTCGAACGTCGTCGCGCTCGGTACCGAGCCGGCACTGATCGGCGAGACGAATCGCCGCGCGGCGGTGCTCGGCGCGCTACCGGACGCGCAGGCGACTCGCGATGAAGTGCGCGCGTTTGTCGCGAGTCTCGTGCGCCGCGGCGCGATCGCGTACGACGGCGCAGCGGCGAAGAAGCGCAAGCGAGGCGGCGGCGCCGTCGCGGGACCGACCGCAGTCGCGACGCACACGATCGTGCGCATCGACGGCCAGCCGGTGCTCAAGCGCTTGCGCTTCGCGTGCGGATGCTGCCGTCGTCGAGGAGTAAAGTAGGTGCACGCGCATTTCGACCCACTCGATGGAGGCACGAATGTCCGGTTCGAAGATCGCACGTGCGGTTGTCGGCGCGGCGCTCGCGGCACACGCGCTCGTCGCGGCTGCCGATTACCCGGAGAAGACAATCACGTTCGTCGTGCCCTTCGCCGCCGGCAGCGCGACCGACCAGCTCGCGCGCGCGCTCGGCCAGGGGATCACGGCGGCGACGAGGCAGCCGGTGGTCGTCGACGATCGGGCCGGCGCATCGGGCTTTATCGGAGCGCAACTGGTGGCCAAGGCCGCACCCGATGGCTACACCGTCTTCATCACGACGAACACGACGCACGCGGCGAACGAGCATCTGTTCAAGGCGTTACCGTACGATCCGGTGAAGGACTTCGCGCCGGTCACCGCGCTCGGCCGCGGCGGGCAGATCCTCGTCGTCAATCCGAGCGTTCCCGCGAAGTCGGTGGCCGAGCTGATCGCGATCGCGAAGACCAAGCCCGGATCGGTGAGCTTCGGCAGCGGCAGCTCGTCGTCGCGCGTTGCGGGCGAGCTGTTCCAGCAGATGGCGCACGTGCAACTGCTTCACGTGCCGTACAAGAGCAACCCGCTTGCGATCAACGATCTGCTGGGCGGCCAGATCCAGATGATGATCACCGACATGCCGACCGGGCTGCCGCAAGTAAAGGCCGGCAAGCTGCGCGCGCTCGGCGTGTCGAGCCTGAAGCGCTCGCCGCTCGCGCCCGACGTGCCGACGATCGACGAGGCCGGCGTCAAGGGTTACGAAATGTCGTACTGGTTCGCTGCGTACGTACCGGCGAAAACGCCGCCCGCGGTGATCGCCAAGCTGCGAGAGCTGCTTGCGAACGCGACGAAGGGCTCGGCCGCGCAGGCGTTCTACACGTCCACGGGCACCGAAGTGTTCACGACCACACCCGAGGATCTCGCGAAGTTCCAGCAAGCCGAGACGCAGAAGTGGGGCCGCATCATCAAGGCGGCGGGTATCGAGCCCGAGTGACGACGCACCGCGCGCGGGCGCTATGACGAAGTCGTTGCGCATCGGCAGCGGCGCGGGATTCGCGGGCGATCGCCTCGACGCGGCGCTCGTGCTCGCCGAGCGCGGTGAGCTCGATTTCCTGACGCTCGAATGCCTTGCCGAGCGAACGATCGCGCTCGCGCAGCTGCGCCGGCGCAACGATCCCGCGACCGGCTACGACCCTCGGCTCGAGCGGCGCATCATCGATCTGCTGCCGGTGCTGAAGCCTCGCGGCTTCCGCATCGTGAGCAACATGGGTGCCGCGAATCCGCTCGCGGCGGGCGAGGCGATCGTCGCGATCGCGAAGCGGCTCGCCGTTGCCGTCAAAGTGGCGGTCGTCACCGGCGACGACGTGCTCGCGCTCATCGACCCGGATGAACGCGCGCTCGAAGACGGGTTGCCGCTCGCCGAGCACGGACCGCTCGTGTCGGCCAACGCGTATCTGGGCGCCGACGCGATCGTGCCGGCGCTTGCGACCGGCGCCGACATCGTGATCACCGGACGCGTTGCCGACCCATCGCTCTTCGTCGCGCCGATCGCAACGCATCACGGCTGGTCGCTCGATGATCACGATCGCGTCGCCCGCGGCACAGCGGTCGGCCATTTGCTGGAATGCGCCGGCCAACTGTGCGGCGGTTATTTTGCGGATCCGGGTCGCAAGGATGTTCCGGACATGGCGCATCTCGGCTTCCCCTTTGCGGACGTCGATGCCGACGGCCGTGCGATGCTCGCAAAAGTCAACGGCACCGGCGGCGCGATCACGCTCGCGACCGTGAAGGAGCAACTGCTCTACGAAGTGACCGATCCGCATGCCTACGTGACACCCGACGTCGTCGCCGACTTTTCGACGATCACGCTCGAGGCGACGGGGCGCGATCGCGTCGCGGTCACCGACGCACGTGGTCATGCGAGGCCCGGGCGGCTCAAGGTGAGCGTTGGCTATCTCGCCGGCTTCGTCGGCGAAGGCGAGATCGGCTACGCCGGCCGAAACGCGATGGCGCGTGCGCAGCTCGCCGGCGACATCGTTCGCGAGCGTCTCGCCGGCAAGTTCGCCGAAATGCGCATCGACCTGATCGGCAGCACGTCGCTGCACGGCCACGCACTCGATCCGCACGAGCGGCCGTACGAGATCCGCCTGCGCGTTGCCGCGCGCGCGCCGACGGAGGACGAAGCCCGCATCGTCGGCGAGGAAGTCGAAGCGTTGTACACGAACGGTCCGGCGGGCGGCGGCGGCGCGCGGCGCAGCGTCCAGGAGCAGGTGGGTATCGTGTCGACGCTGATCGACCGCGACCGTGTCAAGAGCGCCATCACGATGAGCGAATGGGCGAGCCATGCCGAAGCTCTATGACCTCGCGCACTGTCGTGCCGGCGACAAGGGCAACACGTCGACGCTGTCTGTGATCGCCTACCGGGCCGAAGACTATCCGCGGCTCGTCGCGACGGTGACCGTGGATGCGGTCGCGCGGCATCTCGCGGGCATTGTTCGCGGCGAAATCCGCCGCTACGAGCTGCCGAATTTAGGCGCGCTGCAGTTCGTCTGCGACAACGCGCTCGCCGGCGGCGTCACCACCTCACTCGCGCTCGACGCGCACGGCAAGTCGCTCTCCTCCGCACTGCTGGAGATGGAGATCGACTAGCCTCTTGCCGCGGCAGACGGCCGCGGTTACTTCGGCAGCTTGGCCGCGAGTACGTCGACTTTCTCGATCGCGGGCGGCTTGGCGAAAAGCTCGGACGCCTTGGCCATCAGCGCCGCTGCGACCTTGCCGGTGAGATGCGCCTGCCGGCCCGCCTCGTCCGGAAACGCATCGAAGATGCCGAACGTGGACGGTCCGAGCCGGATTCCGAACCACGCCGTGGTGGCGGGTTCTGCCTGGACCAGCGGAAGGCCGCCGAGAAGAAAGTTCTCGACGTCTTTTTCTTTGCCGGGCTTCGCTTCCAGGCGAACGAACAACGCTGTTTTGACCATGGCTCACCTCCTGATTCATGCGGTCGATACGCGAGGCGCCCGGACCAGGCCCACGCCAAGGACCAACACGCCCAAGGCGAGCAAACCGGCGCCGATGTAGACGAAATAAATCATGCTGTTGGGCTCCGTTGCACTCGCCCGCAGCACGCAGAGGAAGAAGCCGGTCGGCATCAGGATTGCCGCACCGGGAATGGCGAGGCGGACAAAGCTCTTCAGTCCCGCCGACAGAGCCACCTCGTCTACGTAGCGCAGCCAAATCAGCGCGAGCACCAACAGGACACCCGCGTGCGCGTGCCCGGCGCGCCAAAGATCCTGGCGAAGGTGATTGGCGGCGTACTGCTTATCGCCCACGAGAAGCCAGAGAATGCTGAGACCGCCGTACATGACCGTCGGCAGGATGATCAACAGAATGCCGGCGACTCGACGCGATTCCCGGCTCATCGGAGTCCCTCACGGAAGCCCGCGACGCGTGTTGCCAATCAGACGGCGGAGAAGCGCTTGCGCTTGACGCGCTTCTCGCCGTTCTTGCGCACGGTGAGCCGGTGCGTTGCGCCGGGCGGCAGCGGACCCTTGCCCTCGACCGCCTGTCCGTGCTTCTCGAGGCTGCGGATGAACGTCGCCTCCTCCTGTTTGGGAGTCGGCGTTTCGGCCTTGCAGAGCTTGCGTGCGCGTGACGTCATCGACTTAGGATACGCGCAGCGCGAGGCGAGTTCCAG
The DNA here is from genome assembly GCA_036395475.1 of Casimicrobiaceae bacterium. Classification (GTDB taxonomy): domain Bacteria; phylum Pseudomonadota; class Gammaproteobacteria; order Burkholderiales; family Casimicrobiaceae; genus PALSA-1003. Next base: position 5,399 of record DASWDF010000055.1, on the reverse strand, counting down.
CGCGCTTCGTCGGACGCGGTAAACGGGGCGGCGCGCTCCGACGTTGTGGGAGCCGGCGGTCCACTCCGGGTGCCCATGAACTGCCGCGCTACCGTTGTCGTGATGGTTTTCGGGTCGCTTGGCGCACGCGCCGCGCCGATCGAGAATCCGGCCATCGACATGGATGCGTTCTTGCGCGTCACCGCACAGGCGGCCGAGCATCGCGCGTCCAGGCGTCTCACCGAGGAAGAGTTCTTGCGAATGAGCCGCGAGCCAGGCACGGTCGTGCTCGACGCGCGCAGCCGCGAGAAATTCGACGAGCTGCACGTCGCAGGCGCGATCAATCTCAGCTTTCCGGACATCGCCGTCGAGACGCTCGAGCGCACGATTCCCGACCGGTCGACGCGGATCCTCATCTACTGCAATAACAATTTCGCCAATGCCGAATCTCCATTTCCGAGCAAGCTGCCGGCGGCATCGCTGAACCTGTCGACATACGTTGCGCTCTACACGTACGGCTATCGCAACGTGTACGAGCTGGGACCGCTGATCGGCATCGAGCGCTCGGTGTTGCCGTTCGAGGGCACCACGGCGAAGCGTTAGCCGATCGGAACCAGCGTGCAAAAGGGAGTAATCGTCGCGCTTGGATCGGCCGTGCTCTTCGGCATGAGCACGCCGCTCGCCAAGATGCTCGTCGGCACCGTGCCGCCGCTGATGCTGGCGGGCCTGCTCTACGCCGGGTCGGGTCTCGGATTGCTGCTCGTGCTGCTCGGCCGTCGTCTCAGCGCATCACGCGGGTCGACGCTCGGCCTGCCGCGCGGCGGCGAGTGGCTCTGGCTCGCGGGCGCGATCCTGTTCGGTGGCGTCGCAGGCCCCGTGGCGCTGACCTACGGATTGGTGACGAGCACGGCATCGACCGCGTCGCTGTTGCTCAATCTCGAAGCCGTATTCACGGCGCTCCTCGCATGGTTCCTCTTCCGCGAGAATTTCGATCGGCGCATCGCGCTCGGGATGTTTTCGATCGTCGCCGGCGGCGTGCTGATCGTGTGGGCGCCGGGCGAGCGCGGCGCTTTTTCATTCGGCCTGATTCTCGTGGCTGTTGCATGCTTGTGCTGGGCGATCGACAACAACCTGACGCGCAAGGTCTCGGCGAGCGATGCAACGGTGATCGCCGGCGTGAAGGGACTCGTCGCGGGCGCCGTCAATCTCGGCCTGGCTTTGTTCATCGGCCAGACATTGCCGCCGCTCGACGTGACGGGTCTCGCGATGGCGGTCGGATTCCTCGGCTACGGCGTCAGCCTCGTGCTGTACGTGCTCGCGCTACGCGATCTCGGAACGGCGCGCGCAAGCGCCTATTTCTCGGTGGCGCCATTCTTCGGCGCGGCGCTCGCGGTCGTGCTGCAAGGCGACGCCGTCACGATCCAATTGATCGCCGCGGGTGTGCTGATGGCCACAGGCGTCTGGCTGCACGTGACCGAGCGTCATGGGCATCTGCACGCCCACCAGCACGAGGAGCACACCCACGCTCACTCGCACGACGAGCACCATCGTCATGCGCACGACTTCGCCTGGGACGGAAACGAGCCGCATACGCACGCACACGTTCATGCGCCGATCGTGCACGCGCATCGGCACTATCCCGACGTGCATCACCGGCATCCGCACTGACGCGCTTCGCCAACACGCCGCGAAACCGTCGACGTTCCTTTCCTGGCGAATGCACATTCGCGCGCCAACCTCGTTGCCGTCAGAACATCGCGGCGCAAGCATCGCGTTGTCGCGCACGCGTTCCTAGAAGCGCGGCTGCTCACCAGAAATAGATTTGCAGCGAGCTCTCCCGCGCTTTCGGCGGTATGTCCATCAGCGCCTCTTTCTGGTTCCTGAAATTCTGCACGCTGCGTTGCAGAAGGTTGTCGATCTCCGCAATGCTGTATCGGCTCTCGTTCGCGTTGGGAGGACGCAGGTCGCTCTGGTTGGGAAAGATGCCCATGCCCGACATGATGCAATACCAGGAAAAGATCGGATAACCCTTGCCGATGGTTTGCCGCCCGACGTCCGGGGCGATGCTTTTGCCCGCCATCCACAGTGCGTAGAGCTGGAGAAGCGAGTCCGACAAGTTCTTGTTCGCAGCGTTCGCCCGCCAATAGTCCGTGTCCGTCCGCGTGTTCGTCTTGTAGTGCGTCACGATGTAGTCGCGCGTACCTTCGAAGTGATCGTTGATCCGGCGATTGAGCTTGTCCCGAGCGGCTTCATCCATGTCCCCTGCCTCGAGAAGCTCCACGAAACTGATGACCGTCCGTTGGATGAACAGCAGCGCGGTGGCTTCGAGCGGCTCGATGAAGCCCTGAGACAGCCCGACCGCCAGACAATTCTTGTTCAAGTGCTTCGTGACCCGCCCGATCTTCATCTTCAAGTGCCGTGCGGGCGTCGGCGAATCCAGCAATCCAAGCCCTTCGCGCAGCTCGTGTTCCGCTTCGTCGGCCGAGCAGAATGCGGAGCTGTAGACATAGCCGTTGCCGTAACGGCTGGTCAGCGGGATCCGCCAGCGCCATCCGTGCTTCAGCGCCGTCGATATCGTCTGGGACGGTATGACATCGTCGATCGGCGAGGGCAGCGCGATGGCCGCGTCGTTGAACAGGTTGTTCGAGAAGCTGACGAACGGCGTGTCGAGCGCCTTCTGGATGAGCAGCCCTGCGAATCCGGTGCAATCGACGAAGAAGTCTGCGCGGATCGGTTCGCCTTCCTGCGTCGATAGCGATGCGATCTCGCCTCGCTCGTTCAGCTGGACGCCGGTTACGTGGCAACTGCGGTGCTTGACGCCGCGCTGCAGTGCCTTTTTGTGCAGGTACTGGCCGAGCAGCACGGAGTCGAAGTGATAGCCGTACCAGACGTCGAACGGAAAGCTGCGGACCGGTTTCGGTGCCATATGTCGGTCGGCCAGATACGACGAAATGAAGAACCGGTTGGGGTGCGCCGGCACGTCGGCCCCATTCACCCTCGCCTCCGCGTTGTGGACGAACTGCGTCATCGTGAGGTTGTCGAGCATCGAGGCGAACGGATGGAAGTAGCTCTCGAAGCCGGGTTTGGTCGACCACTTGTCGAATGTGATGCCGCATTTGTAGGTCGCGTTGCACTCGGGCATCCACTCGGATTCCTCGATGCCCAGACTGTCGAAGAAACCTCTGAGCCAGGGCGTCGAACCCTCACCCACGCCAATGATCCCCACCACGGGCGACTCGATCACCTCGATCTCGACGCCTTTCTTGATCAGCGCGTTCGCCAGGATCATCGCCGTCATCCAGCCTGCCGATCCACCGCCGACGATCACGATCTTCCTGATCGCCGGCGGGATGCTCGTATTCTTCGGCGTCTCCGTGAAGGCGTACGAGTAATTGAACAGCGTGGCGGTCGGCATTTCGGTGTGTGTGGTCATGATTCACCATCGCGGAAGAGAGAATGCATGCAGCCCCAAGCCACTACGCTACCGTGATGCCTGCGCCATTGTCTGGCGCGTCGGCAAGTCGAATTATCGAATACTCGGGGCGGCGCCGACAGGCTTTGGCCCGGCGCGGGCGGCCGAGCGATAATCGTCGCACGACGGCGCCTGCCGTCCGCCTGCCGAGCCCGGCTGGCCGAACTCGTTTCGATTGGGAGCCCATGATGCCCGGTCACCCCGCGATTGCTGGAAGCTCGGTCTTTGTCGTTGTCGGGCTCCTGTTCGCACTCGGCGGCTGCTCGACGACGCCGGCCGACGACGCGCGCATCGCTCCCGTGCATAGCCAACACGTCATCGAGAGCCCGATCCGGACGGACCAGGACCGGCGCATGGACGCGGCGCGACATCCCGCCGAGTTCCTGCCGTTCACGCAGATGAAACCGGGCATGCAGGTGCTCGACGTTTCGGCGGGCGCGGGGTACACATCGCAACTGCTCGCGCTCGCCGTCGGTCCGACTGGCCGGGTGTGGGCGCAGCGCGAACAGCCCGGCGCGGCGCTGACCAAGCGGCTCGCCGACCATCCGCAGGCCAATCTCGTCGTGGTGATCCGTCCGTTCGAGGATCCGGTGCCAGATCAGGCACCGAAGCTCGATCTGATCACGCTCATCCTCAACTACCACGACATCACTTATCTGCCGGTCGATCGCGCCAAGATGAATCAACGATTGTTCGCAGCATTGAAGCCCGGCGGGCATTTCGTCGTGATCGATCATTCCGCCAAAGCCGGCGCCGACATCGCGGTCGGGAAAACGCTGCATCGCATCGACCAAGCCATCGTCCTCGATGAAGTGCGCAAGGCGGGCTTCGTCCTCGAAGCCGAGAGCGACTTCCTGCGCGACCCCGCCGATTCGCGCGAGGAGTCCTCCGGCGACGCCAAGATTCCCGCCGACAAGTTCGCGCTTCGATTCGTCAAGCCGTAGAGAGGGCCGCGATCCGACGATTCCGTCACCGGTGAAAGGCCGTGCGCTCGCATCTTGCCGCAGCCCTCGTTGCGCTTGCCGCTATTGCAATGTTGGCAATGAGGCCGGTGTGCGCTGCGCCGGAGGACGAAATCAAGGCCGCATTCGGCGCGTTCGTTGCCGCACAGAACACGCACGACCTCAAAGCCGTCGGCGAGCTTCTCAGTGACTCTCCCGACTTTCTTTGGATCGACCCCGGCTCTGTCGTGCGGACACGCGATGAAGCGCTCAAGCGTTTCGCGGAGCTGTTTCAAAACAAGTGGCGTGTCGATCCCGCGTGGCTCACGCTCCAGGTCGTGATGCTCGACGTTTCCACGGCGGAGATCATCGTGTACGTCACGATCAACAATGGCCCGGCGACCCAGTTGACACGGATGAATCAGATCATGGTGAACACAACGCGCGGTTGGCGCGTGTTGACCATTCTCGCCGACAGGCCGCAGCGTTGACGGGGTCAAGCCAACGTCTTGAGCAACACGCGCTTCGCGAACCCCGGAACGTAGTCGGGCACTTCGGCCATCAGCCGATACCCGAGCGCCGAATACAGGCGAGCAGCCGAATCGCTCAGCGTTTCAAGCAGCACATCGCGGCAACCTCTTTCGCTCGCCACGCGTTCCATGCACTTCAGCAGCGATGATCCAAGGCCGTGGTTACGCTGCGTCTCCTCCACCCAAAGCAAATCGACGAACAGACGCTGCTTGATGACGCGGCCCACGATGCCGCCGACCACGACGCCATTCTCTCGAGCGAAGCATGCGATGGGTGGCGATTCGTCGCCGTCGATCTGCGAGAGCGCGTGACGTCGCATGCCCTGTGCAACCGCGGCGATATCCTCGGCGTTGGGCGATTCATCAACAACGACGAGGGGCGCCGACATCGTGGCCCTGACTCGAATTCGATGGCTCCAAGGATCGGGCGACGTTGCATGCCCGAACAGCGGCGGCCGAAATGCGTCGCGCGCCGAT
>DASWDF010000054.1:0-3110 GCA_036395475.1 Casimicrobiaceae bacterium | reverse complement strand
CGCGATAACCTCCTCCGATTCCCGTGGGGCCTGAAGCGACCCAATCGCCAAGCCAGTGACACCAAGTACCACGGCAAGCACCGTCAGAACGACCAGGAGCTCGAGCAGGGTGACTCCCCGCGTACCGCGCACCGCGCACCGTGCACGCATGTCAGTAGCCCGGCCGTAACGAGTACACAGCTTGCAGGAGCGCCGCCGCGGTGAACGCGACGATGCCGCCAAAGGCAACGATGAGTGCCGGCTCCAACGCCGTGACGAGCGCGCGCAGACCACGTTCCGCCTCCTGCGCCGCGAGATTCCCCGCGCTCCACGCCATGTCCGCCACACGGCCGCTCGACTCTCCCACTTTCACCAGTTGCAAGGCGCTCGGGCTGAGCGCGTCCTCGCGCTCGAGCGCGCTCGCAAGCGGCGCGCCCTGCACCACGCGCTCGCGGCTCCGCTCGAGCCGCTCAGCGATCGCCAGGTCACCCGCCGCGTCTCGCGCCGCGTCCAGCGCCGGCAAGAGCGGCATGCCGGAGCGCAACATGCCGCCGAGCGCGCGCATCACGCGGGCGGTGGCGAGCGCCCGACGCACCGCGCCGATGAACGGCATTTTGAGGAGCAGCTCTTCGATGTGCTTCCGCCCCGCAGGGCGGCGGATCCACTCGATCGCACTCCACGTGGCCAACACGGCGATTACCAGCAACGGGATCCAGAAGCGCGTCAGCACCTGTGACATGCCGAGCAGCAGTCGTGTCGCGGGAGGGAGTTGCTGCCCGAGATCGCCGAGGATCGCCGCGAACCGCGGCACGACGACCGTCGTGATGACGAGTACAGACGCTGTGCCCGCAACCGCAAGCAACAGCGGATAGGTGAGCGCCTGTCGTACGCGCGCGACAAGATCGGCTTCCTGCTCGAGGTGCGCCGCGATCTGTTCGAGTGCGGTGCCGAGCTGGCTGCCGCGCTCCCCGGCGCGGACCATGCCGATGACGAGGGCGGGGATAACGCCGCGTCCCACCGCGAGCGCATTGCCAAAGCTCGCGCCTTCGCGCAGGCGTTCGCGTGCCGCCGTCAGCGTCTCGCGGAGCGGCCCCGACGCGAGCGGTTCGCTCGCGGCGATGGCACGTTCGAGCGGCACACCAGAGGAGACGAGCGCGGCAATGCCGCGGAATACGATCGCCAGATCCCGCCGGCTTGCCGCTCGGCGATGTTCTTCGACTGCCGGCGACACTGCAATCGCGAAGAGCCCGCGGCTCGCGAGCGTGGCCGACGCCTGCCCGTGACTCTCGGCTTCGATGGCGCCGGTGACGATCGCCCCGTCCTGGCGTGCAGCTCGATAGGCGTACGCGCTCATGGCCGCCGCGCGCTCCCTTCCCACGACGTGACGTCGGCGTCTTCGCCGCTGCCGCCCGGTTGACCGTCGCGACCGAGCGAGAGCAGATCGTAGCTTTCGGCGTTCACGTCGCCAGGTGATTTGTACGCATATGGCCTGCCCCACGGATCGAGCGGGATGGCCTTGCGCAAGTACGGGCCGCGCCAGTTGCGAGCCGCCGGCTCGCCTGTCGGTCGCTCGCGCAAGGCCGCGAGGCCCTGTGTGGTTCCGGGATAGAAATCGTTGTCGAGGCGGTATTGGTCGAGCGCCAGGGCGAACAACTCGATTTGGGCGCGAGCCGCCGACACCTTCGCGTCGCCGACATTTCGGAAGACCATTGGTCCCACGAGTCCCGCTAGAATTGCGATCACGGTGATCACGACGAGCAGCTCGATGAGTGTGAAGCCTCTAGTGCGCGGTGACACGCAGGACCTCCTCCACCGTCGTGATTTCCGCCTGCACCTTCACCCAGCCGTCGCGGCGCATCAGCTGCATGCCCTCTTTCTCTCCGAGCTCGCGAAGCCTCGCGAGCGATTCGCCGGCGGTAATGGCACGATTCAACGCTTCGGAGACGACGAGCAGCTCGAAGATGCCGATGCGGCCGAGGTAGCCTGTGCGGTGACAGGCTTCGCAGCCGCGGCCTCGCACCAGATGCGGCGTTCCCTTGGGTTCGCCGGAGACGAATGCCACGACCTGCGGATCGGGGCGGTAGCGCTCGCGGCAGTGGGAGCAGACGCGGCGCACGAGGCGCTGCGCCAGCACGCCATTGATCGTCGCCGCGATCTGATACGGCGCGACCTGCAGATCGAGTAAGCGCGTTACGGCACTCGGCGCATCGTTGGTGTGGAGCGTCGAGAACACGAGGTGCCCTGTCATCGCGGCCTGAATGGCGATCTCCGCCGTCTCTGGATCACGCATTTCCCCGACCATCAAGACGTCCGGATCCTGGCGCAGCACGCTGCGCAGCGCCGAGGCGAACGTCATGCCGGCTTTGCGATTCACGGGGATCTGGGTGACGCCGCCGAGGTGGTATTCGACGGGGTCTTCGACCGTGATGACTTTCTCGGCCGTCGTGTCGCGCAGCGCGAGCGCGCTGTAGAGCGTCGTCGTTTTGCCGCTACCGGTGGGCCCCGCGGCAATCACGATGCCGGTCGGGCGCGCGACGATACGGCGGAACTGCTCGAGGGTCGCGGGCGGCATGCCGAGCTCGTCCAGGCCGACGGGCTGACCACCGCGATCGAGCAGGCGGAGCACTACTGATTCGCCGTAGAGGGTCGGCACAGTGGATACGCGGATATCCAGCTCGCGCGACTCCAGCCGAATCCGGAAGCTCCCGTCCTGGGGCGCGCGACGCTCCGCGATATCCAATTCGGCGAGGAGTTTGACACGACTCACGATCGCGCTTTGTGCCTGCTGCGGCGGTGCGGGTGCGTCGGCGAGCACGCCGTCGACGCGGAAGCGCGCGCGAAGTCCCTGCGTGGTCGATTCGAGGTGGATATCGGACGCCCGCGCGTCGTGGGCTTCCTTGATCAGCAGATTCACGTACTTCACCACGGGGGGTTGGCTCGCGAGGTCGCGTGCGTCGGCCTGTTCGCGATCGTCCCCCACGGCCGAGCTGTCATCGCTGCGCAGATCGTTCACCACCTCGATGATGGATTCTGCGGCCGCATAGGCGCGGCGGATGCCGTCGTCGAGGTCCTCTTCGCTCACGATGATCAACTCGACGGGCCGATCGAATTCGCGTTCCAAATCGGCGATC
>DASWDF010000053.1:0-10285 GCA_036395475.1 Casimicrobiaceae bacterium | reverse complement strand
TAAGCCACTGCGTTACGAGGCGCGGAACATGCCTCGATTCCCTAATTTCCGCTTGCTTGATGCTGGGCCTCGACCCGTTGCGCTCGATATCCTGAGCGCGTTCGTGAGCGATGCTGAGCGTGCCGCGAAAATGAAGGCGATCGGCACACGCGACCGCAACGATTGGTCATGGGATACGGCGCTGTGCCGGGTCATCCCCGAACTACGACCGAGGTCTCTTAAGAAGGTCCGTTCACGGCCAAAAGCTGCCTTTCGAGCGTTCGCACAGAGTGTCCCGCAAGCGAACAGCCGGGCGATGGAAAGCGGCCACACAGCTTGCGAGAGCGGACCGCCGCCCGGAGAATGCCCTAGCCATGGCGCGCATTCTCGTCGGTAGCGTTCCTGTCGTCGGTCATATCAATCCACTCGTGCCGATCGTACGCGCGCTTTGCGCGCGCGGCCACGAGGTGCGCTGGTACACGGGTGCCAAGCATCGATCGAAGGTCGAGGCCACCGGCGCGCAGTTCGTACGGTGGACGCACGCGCGGGACTACGACGACGCCAAGATCGAACGCGAGTTCCCCGGCCGCGCGCACCTGCGCGGCATGGCGCAGCTCAAGTTCGACATGAAGCGCGTGTTCATCGACAACGGGCCGGGACAATTGCTCGACCTGCAACAGATCGCGCAAACATTCGCACCGGACGTGCTGCTCTGCGAGGCGGGTTCGTTCGGCGGATTGTTCTACTCCGAGCTGACCGGCGTGCCAATCGTCGTGCTCGGCGTCATCCCGCTCGCGCGGAGCAGCATCGACACCGCGCCGTTTGGACTCGGTCTTGCGCCGGACGCGACAGCGCTTGGACGAATCCGCAACCGTGCGCTCAACTGGGCGGTCGAGCATGTGTTGTTTCGCGATGTGCAGCACCATTGGAACGAGACACGCAAGCGGCTCGGGCTGCCACCTACCGGCTGGTGGTTGGACGCCGGGGACCGCGCGACGGTGTACATGCAGCCGTCGATCCCGGGAGTCGAGCACCCCCGCAGCGATTTGCCGGGCAACGTTCGCTTCATCGGGATGGTTCCCCCAGACGTTCCGGCCGACTGGGTACCGCCGGAGTTCTGGCACGAGCTCGATGGCACGCGTCCGATCGTGCACGTCACACAAGGGACAATCGCCAACGCGGAGCCTGATCTGATCGCGCCCGCGCTCGAAGGCCTGGCGAATGAGAACGTGCTCGTAGTAGTTGCGACCGGCGGTCGCACGCCAGATGGCCTCGGTCTGCGCAATGTGCCGCGCAATGCGCGCGTAGGCACGTTTTTCTCGTACCCCGAGTTGTTGCCGAAGACCTCGGTCATGGTCACGAACGGTGGCTACGGTGGTGTGCAGATGGCGCTCGCGCACGGCGTTCCGCTGGTGGTAGCCGGCACGTCCGAAGACAAACCCGAGGTGGCCACGCGTGTCGCTTGCTCGGGTGCGGGCGTGAATTTGAAGACGGCGACGCCCACTCCGGAACAGGTACGTACCGCGGTGCATGCATTGCTCGACCAGTCCCGCTATCGCGAGCGTGCGCAAGCGCTCGCTGCCGAGTACGCGCGCTATGACGCGGTGAAGCTTGCAGTGGAAACGGTCGAAGGATTGATCGCGCGCTGAGCGTCCGGCCGGGGAAGTAGAGCGGCGGGTTGTGGGGCGACGGCGAAGGCGCTGGTGGCAGCGATCGGGCCACAAGCAGCCGGTCACCGCCTTCTTTCAGTTCGCTCTAGAGCAGTCATTAAGTCTCTTGCGCGGTCCGCGTGGAATCTGGAGCATACCGCGCCAACGCGGTGGAACCGGGCGTTTACTTGTGCCGTCGTGAGGTTCCAGCTGGTGATCAATTTGCAGGCGGCTCAAGCAGCCCGGCATCACGATTCCGCAGTCGTTGTTGCTGCGGGCGGACGAGGTGATTCAGTAATTGGGCGATCCGGGTTGATCGTCGCACTCGGCTGCGCTTATCTTCGCGATTGGCGCACGGTTGTCCTGCAAGTGTTCCATGATTTTCACGACTGCTGGAGTTGCGTCCATAAATGCATCGACACAGGCGGGGTCAAAATGCCTTCCTCTTTGGCTCCGCAAATGTTCGAATGCTTTCCCAATCGGCCACGCTTGTTTGTAGGGCCTGCGCGTCACCAGCGCATCGAACACATCAGCAACCGCTACGATCCTTGCTTCGATCGGTATCTCGTGTCCGCGAAGTCCCTCAGGATAGCCTCCGCCATCGAATCGTTCATGATGCCCCAACGCGATCATGGCACCAGTTTTCAGATATTTCGATGGACTGTTTTTCAGTATGTCATAACCTATGCGCGGATGCCGACGCATCACCTCCATTTCGCCGGATGAAAGCGGTCCCGTCTTTAACAGAATCGAGTCGGGAATTCCGATTTTGCCAATGTCGTGCATGGGCGCGGCGACCTCCAGTAGATGCACGCTTTCCGTCGTGAGGCCGAGATGTGTACCGATTAGTGCGGAATACTGTGCCATTCGTGCGACGTGATTGCCGGTGCACTCATCTCGATATTCACCGGCCTTGGCCAGAACGAGAAGCGTCTCGAGTTCGCGTGCGTGAATTATGGCGACCGCGGTGGCGATTTCGCGTTCTAGGTTCCGCGCTTGATCGGACAAGACGAGCTTGTGTCGTCGAAGGTGCAGCAGATTCGTACAGCGGGCCTTGATCTCCTGCTCGTCGACTGGTTTGTTCAAAAAATCGGTCGCGCCTGCTTCAAGGGCCGCGTGGCGAATGCTTCGATCCTCGAATATGGTGACCACTATGATCGGAACGTCAGCGTAATCGGCCAACGCTCGCAGGCGACGTGTCAGTTCGATGCCGTCGAACGGTCGCATTGAGTAGTCTGTGACAACGAGGTCAACCGGGTTCTCACTCGCGAATCGTAGTGCCCTCACAGGGCTTTCGAACGATTCGATTACGACGGGCGGATTGATCTGACGCACCATTTCGCCGAGCAACAGTCGACTACTGGCGAGATCATCAACGATGAGAACGGTACAGCGTTTATCGCGTGCCGTTGCGATGTCGGTTGTTTGATCTCGCCCAGGCGCAGGGCGCTGTTCTTGTATCTGCGATTGCATTATGGCGATTGCATACAGGTTCGGAATTTTTCGGGCTAGCGCTCGAACTGGAAAGTAATATGAGGGGCGAGGGCAAGAGTCGAGCCAGAAAGACAGACGGCGCTCAACCTTTGACTAGTCAATGCAAAGGCTTGAATTAACGGATCCTGATATGCGCGACGGCGCCAATAGCGTGGGGCGATAGGGGAGAAACCTCGTCGATTGATGCGTGCGGCGGTAGCGCACCGCGGCGGTTAACGCCCATGGCGGCCCTAAACAAGATGAAGTCTTATTCGACAGCCTTTGCCCACTCAGTTGTCCACTGCCACGTCGCCTCGTCACAAGCAAAGCGCGAAGTCGTTCGGCTCAACGCTGCCTTCAGGCGCGCCGAGCTCGTCGGAGACGCTCATGAATAGGACGGGACGTGCGCAAGCAGCGCGCGCACACAGCTTGGCGGGCTTTCCGACAAACGTGTGAGGGCTGGAAACGCGGCAGGGCTATCTACGCGGCCGGTGTTCAGCCTCGGCAAGTTCTGGACGAACGACGACGACCACTGGCTGCCGCTCGACGCCGATAAGGTCGCCGTCAACGCGGGTCAGTGGTTCGGCGGTTTCAAGTTCTGCTAGGCGGCTCGGACTTCCGCAACGGCGCGGCTCGCATCGCAGATCGATCAACCCCGAGACCGTCGCCTTGGACGCATTTCTTTGGCCGCGAAATTGAGCTCGCAAGGCGACGCGGCGATTAGCCAGTCAGCCGCTGCGAGTCCATTTCTGAAGCCAAACGCAGCCTGCTGCCGCGAGCAACCAGCCGAAACTCGCCAGCGGCATGTGCGTGTAGACCGTCCACAGCGCGGCGTTGAGGACGCACAGCACGATGGCGAAAACGAACGTCAGTGTGAACATTCACGAACGGGCGGCCTCTCGGGACGGCGGCGCGGCGCGTTGGCGCGCCGGCCGCCTCACCACACGCGGTACTAAGGGAGGTAAACGCGTGTGGCTTAGAGGAACGTTAACACCGTGCGCGCCGAGCCGATGGTACGTTCATCGGCTCAATACGCGAAGCCGACCGAGGGTCGTGGTCACTACCATTTGGAGCATACGATGCGAGGAAGAAGACCGTTGCCCGGCGGCGTGGAAGTAATTCGCGGCAATCCCGGCTGTCGGGCCGCTCACGAAGGGCAAACGCGCCCCGCTGGTGCGTTGGGCGAGCCATCCGACTGGATCACGATGTTGCACCCGGTGTCGAAGCCCATCGATCGATTGTTGAAGTCCGCGGAGCCGACGCTGCACAGACCGCACTGTTCAAGTTCCACAAGGCCTTGGTGGATCAGAAATACCGCCTGCTCTTTTCTCGTCGACGCGCGAGGCGAGGCGCGGATACGACGTGGCATCGCGCTGTTCCGCAACCGCCTGCTCGCTGAGCACCTGGGAAGCGAGCCCGCCGACGTCGCGAGTGAGTTAACGGCGCAGGCAGGCAGTCTCGTGAGAACTTCGATCCCATGACGCGTCCCGGTTGCACACTCAAGCCGATCGAGCCCGTGCTGCCTGACGACGCCGAGTATCCGGCGCCATTCAAGGTCAGTCGCCGCGGCAAGACGGCCTGTGTGGGCCGTATTCGACGCGTCCAACGCTGATGGCGACGATCGCTATCACCGATTAGTGAGGGCCAGCCGCGCGAACGCGCGACAATGGACACGCGACAGGGTAGGTACCCGCATGAACCGATGGAGAGGGCGATGAACAGCATGCAGCCACCGGCGCAGCAGCCGGTGCAGCCAAAGGGCAGCGTGCAGGCGAGGCTTCCGCCGCGCAAGTCGTGGCTGATCTTCCTTGTGCTCCTGTTCCTGAACTACCTTCTGATGAGGTATCTCTTTCCCGGTCCGGGCGAGCCAGTCACGGTGCCGTATACCGTTTTCAAGGTGCAGGCCGCCAAGGACAACGTCGCGGCGATTTACAGCCGGGGAACGAGCATCGAGGGCCGTTTCAAGGCACCCGTCACGTGGCCCCCGGAGGGCAACGGCAAGGCGGTGACCAGCGCCAAGGGGTTGCCACCGCCGGCGCCACCAAGAACTGGGGATACGTTCACCACCGAGCTGCCCGCGTTCGTCGATTCCGGATTGGAGACGTTTCTGATCGACCACAACGTCGAGATCAGCGCGGTGCCCATCCGCGAAGGCAGCGGCTGGGCCACGCTGCTGCTCGGTTTCGGCCCGGCAATCCTCATCATCGCGTTCTATGTCTGGATCTACCGGCGCGCCGCGCAGCAGGGCGGCGGTTTGGGTATGGGTGGACTCATGGGCATCGGCCGCAGCAAGGCGCGCCGCTACGACCAGAATGCCTCGACCAAGGTGACCTTCGACGACGTCGCTGGAATCGACGAAGCGGAGAACGAGCTCGTCGAGATCGTCGATTTCCTGAAGGCCCCCCAGAAGTACACCCGGCTGGGGGGCACTGCACCCAAAGGGGTGCTGCTGATCGGCGCGCCGGGGACGGGCAAGACGTTGCTCGCACGGGCGGTCGCCGGAGAGGCCGGGGTTCCCTTCTTTTCGATGAGCGCGGCCGAGTTTGTGGAGATGATCGTCGGCGTCGGTGCCGCGCGGGTAAGAGATCTATTCAAGCAAGCGCGCGAAAACGCGCCCGCGATCATCTTCATCGACGAGATCGACGCGATCGGCCGTGCGCGCGGGCAGCTCGCGATCGGCGGCGCAAGCGAGCAGGAGCAGACGCTGCAGCAGATTCTCACCGAGATGGACGGGTTCAGCGGCCGCGAGGGCATCATCGTGCTGGCGGCGACCAACCAGCCGGACGTCCTCGACCGCGCACTGCTGCGGCCCGGCCGCTTCGACCGTCGCGTGGTAGTGAACCTCCCTGACCGCGCGGGGCGGGAAGCCATCCTCAAGGTGCATACACGCAAGGTTCCGCTCGCGAGCGACGTGAGCCTTGCGGAGCTTGCGTCGGCAACGCCCGGGTTCTCGGGCGCGGACCTCAAGAACCTCGTCAACGAGGCGGCGTTGCTCGCCGCGCGCCGCGAGGAGGACGACGTGCGACAAAGGGACTTTCTGGACGCGCTGGAGAAGATCGTCCTCGGCCCCGAGCGCCCGTTGTTGCTCGCACGCGAGGATCGCGAGCGCATCGCCTACCACGAGAGCGGGCACGCGATCCTCGGTCTAGTCGTACGAGGCGCCGATCCTGTGCACCGGGTGAGCATAGTGCCGCGCGGACAGGCGCTTGGCGTGACGTATCAGCGGCCGCAGACCGACCGCTACAACTATCCGGAAGCGTATCTGCGCGCGCGCATCATCGGCATGCTCGGCGGGCGCGCCGCCGAGGAGCTCGTGTACGGCACGCGCACCACCGGCGCCGAGAACGACATCGAGCAGGCCACCAATCTCGCGCGCAACATGGTGACGCGCTGGGGCATGAGCGACGCGCTCGGCCTCGTGCAGCTCGCACCGCACCAGAATCCCTTCCTCGGCGGTGCCGCGGGATACACCGGCGAGAAACCGTTCAGCGAGGAAACCGCGCGCCTCATCGATGCCGAGGTCCAGAAGATCATCAACGAGTGCCACGGCGAAGCGAAGCGCCTTCTCGGCGAACATCGCGAGGCGCTCGACGCGTTGGTCCAGGCGCTGCTTTCACGCGAGACGCTTGCCGAGCAGGAGATCCTCGAAGTCACCAAGCTGCCGCCCGCGCCGCCGCTTCCGGGCGCCCCGCTGTCGCCTCAAACCGCTTCGCCCGCGATACCGTAGTTGGTTCGCCGGCAAGGTCGAACGCTTTGGTCGGCCGTGAAGGCGAAGCGCGAGCGCCGACCTGGGCTTGACCCGATTTGATCGGAGTCGAACAGGTGCATCACCTTGCGATGGCTGCGACAGAATTTGTGCACGCGCCCCTGCTATGCGCGATCGACTTGGTGGTGGTGCAATCGCCCTGACAATTAGTCTGAAACAGCAACGACGTATGGCGCGGATCATGCCGCGATGGCGCGATCAACGCAGCGGCTGCGACGTGTCGAAAGCGGCTGTAAAACCTAGCAAGTTGTCGACCAACGGATTCCTTGTATCTTGAAAGTGCTGTTTCAGTTGTCGGTAGCCGCGCCGCGCGCCAAGCCTGTCATTCCTAAGAGGAAAATCCACTTTCTGATTGCCTCCGGCGTTGTACACGATGAGCTCGGCGGCCTCGCTACCGTTCGCCGGCTCCATCGCAAGATCGAAGAGTCGACTCTCGAAATGAACAACGATGAACGGCGTGCGTCGTGCTGGTCGGCCATCTTGCGTCAAGGGGGCGATCCGACATACGTCGCCAACGCGTTTCGCAATGTTTCCGCACTCCGACTCAACGCGCGCGCTTCGTCGTCCGACATCTGGGGCGCCGGTGAAGTATTCCGGATCACGATCGAGCCGTTCGCGACCGCGACCTGTTCAAGGCGGGTCACCGCATCCGGCTCGATATCTCGTCGAGCAACTTTCCGAAGTTCGACGTCAATCCGAACAGCGGGGAGCCGGAAGGATACGCGCGCGCGATGCGGATCGCGCGCAATACCGTGTATACCGGTCACGCTACGCCGTCGCGTCTGGTGCTTACGATCGTTGGTGCGGCCCGCTAGCCCGTACGCCGCAGTCGCTGCATAGGCACCGATCTTGTCGATGCCGGACATCAGGAACAGCACAGACAGGAAACTGCGTCCGGCGAACTCGGAAGTTGGCCTGTTCGTCGCGACCATCCCTGAACGTGACCCCGCCGTACAGCGCACCCTCAATCCCAAAATAGTGGCGCTTTCGATCTGCGCGCGGACCGTATCAGGTTCACGACGATGCCGCAGTCGACTGCGCACACGACGTGCTGGCCGCTCCGCCAAAGCAGTCGGTCGCCAGCCCTCGAGTCGCGTTTTCGTGAAATGTAATAGGTAAATTTCACCGACTCGATGGGCTTCGCTAGCTTACGGCGTAAGGAAGGCACAAAATCGGCTATCCATAGTGCGCAACCGCTTGGCTTCGGGGCGGCAACCTGCAGTCATTTCGATGACCTCGATCTGCTGGCACCGAAATTCCTGCTGTTCTATCTCTTCGTCGCGTCTGCGCTATACGTGCACCTGCGCGGACGCGTGCGCCATCGGTTCCTGCGTCAACTCACCGATCATTCGACGTTTATGGCGCCGTACAACGCGCTGATGTATCTGTTTTCGGCGGTGCCGAACGAGCCGTTCCTCCCGATCGACCGCTTCCCTGACCTCGCGCCGCTCGCCAGCAATTGGCGCACGATCCGCGATGAGGCGAGGAGTCTTTTCGCCGACGGCCACATCAGGGCCGCATCAGGCTATACCGATCTCGGCTTCAACTCGTTCTTTCGACGCGGCTGGAAGCGCTTCTACGTCAAGTGGTACGACGATCCGCTGCCGTCCGCGAAGCGATTGTGCCCGCGCACTGTCGAGCTCGTGGAATCGATTCCCTCCGTCAACGCGGCGATGTTCGCGATGCTGCCGGCCGGTGGCGACCTCGGCCGTCACCGCGATCCGTTTGCTGGATCGCTTCGCTATCACCTCGGATTGTCGACGCCGAACTCGGACGGCTGCGCGATCTGGGTCGATGGCGAGCGCTATTCGTGGCGCGACGGCCAGGCGGTCGTATTCGACGAAACATTCATCCACTGGGCGGAGAACAAGACCGACGTGTCACGCCTGATTCTGTTCTGCGACATCGAGCGGCCCTTAAAGAGCAGGATCATCGCGGCAATGAATCACTCGTTCAAGGCGACTGCGATCCGAGCAACGCAAACCGAGAACGCGCCCGGCGAAAAAATCGGTGCGTTGAACCGTGCGTTCAGCGTCGCGTACTACGCGCGACTGCCCGGCAAGGCGCTCAAGAAAAAGAGCAGGCTCGCCTATTACAGCGTCAAATGGCTGATCATTGGCGGCGTGCTCTACCTGTTGCTACGTTGACGCCGGCGCACCCGTACGCAGATGCTCTCAAGGAGGCTGACATGTACATCGCGCGCTTCTCGTATTCTGTATTGCCTATCAATCGCCAGCGTGCAGTCGATTTTATCCGTCGCGAAGTGCAGGCCGCGCAACGTAATCAGCTCAATGCGCGCCTGCTAGTGCCATTGACACGCGGCCAAGGCGGTGCGGCGTTGCAGTTCGAAGTCGAACTGCCCAATCTCGACCAATTCGATCAGTTTCGCGAGCGCGGAATTGAGTCGAACGAGGAGACTGGCAACTGGATGCACGCTTTCAGCGAGATTCTCACCGCTCCGCCGGAGGTGGAACTCCTGCGAGTGGAGCCGTCCGCGACCTCGTAAGCTCAGGCGCCGATCGCGAGGCATCCCTCGCAACAGCGTCTCCCGCGCGAAAAACGTCGTTTCCATTCGGTTCGGCGCACGTAAGGATTCTTACGGGCGATCGTGATCGCCGCCTGCGTAAGACGTGGGCCGGGTTGAGCGACCCCGCTTCGCTCATTTGCTGCGAGAACGGAGCCTCCAATCGCTCACTGATGCGCCGGTGCAGCTTTGCCCGCTGGCCCGGCGCCTGGCGCTCGTAGAAAACCTCGCCGTATAGCATGTGTACGAATTCGTAGCGTAGGGAGATGCTCCCATCCGGGAACTGCTGAGAGCCCGCCGGGCGCACAATGCGGTGCCGTCGAGTGGCGACACAGGCATGACGCCGGCGTTGCAGAACAGAACGTCAAGCCTGCCATATCGCTCGCAAGTCAACTTGACGAGGTTCGAAACGTCGCCACGCCGTTTCACGTCCGCGGGTGCGTAGGCTGCATCGCCGCCCGCTGCCGAAATCCGATCGGCAAGATCCTTCAGACGATCCGAACCGCGCGCACCGAGCACGACCTTAGCGCCGCGTTCGGCGAGTAGGAGCGCGGTGGCTTCGCCAATTCCGCTGCTCGCGCCCGTGATCGCGACGAACGTTACCTGCCGGATTTTTGCCGGACTTTTCACGCGACCCGCCTCAACAGCGGCGCTGACGAACCCGATTCGATCAGCTTCACCGCACGCAACAATTCGGAGAGCTCCGCCGCCGAGCAGTGCGTCGTGATGTTGTCGTTACTGTGCCCAGGATGTTGTGCTCCGCAAATAATCGCGTCGCCTTTGTTTCCGCCCTTCCCTATTGAGCGGTCACGCGCTCGCGCCCACGGTCGCAATAGAGTACTCATGATGCAAGCCTCCCAGGACCGATTTCGCGAGTACGAGCGCACCCGCGGC
>DASWDF010000052.1:0-8620 GCA_036395475.1 Casimicrobiaceae bacterium | reverse complement strand
TCTAACGCTATTTCTTCGTTTCCTTGGCAGCTTCGGTGGCCTTGTCCGCCGCCGCCTTGGCATCCGTGGCTGCACCTTTAGTGGTGTCGGCAGCTTTGGACGCATCCTTGGCCGCGTCGGCTGCCTTGTCGGCCGCGGCTTTGGCAGCATCCGCGCTAGCATCGGGCGCTGGTGTGACAACGACCGGCGGAGGCGGAGACGGCGGGGGCGTTACGACTACGGGTGCAGGCTTGTCGCAGGCGGCGAGGAGAACCACTGCGGCAGCGATAAAAACGAATTTGTTCATGGTGATCCTCTTACTCGAGTTGGGTCGGAACGTTGCGTGAGAATCGGCTGGGCGCCCGTGATCAACCCGGGATCCGTTGGACGGGCACCACCGATGAGCGAATTTTAACATAACGGTGCGGTGGATCCTGATCGAACCCGGACCCAAGCCGCACCGTGACGAACACTTATTTCTTCGGCGGTTCCGCCGGGGGCGGCGTGACTGGCGCGGGCGCCGGAGGCGGCGTCGCAGGCTTCATCGCATCGGCGGCAGCGGCGCCTGCCGACTTGGTGGCATCGACCGCCGCCTTGCCCGCCTCAACTGTAGCGGTGCCGGCATCCTTGGCAGCAGCAGCCGCCTTGTCGGCGGAATCCTTGGCGGCCTGAGCGGCCTTGTCTGCCGCCGCCTTGGCATCCTGCGCTTGCTTGTTGTCGCCGCAGCCGACCACCGCCAGCGCAAGAGCCGCAGCAATGAATACTGACTTGTTCATCATCGTTCCCTTACTCGATTATGAAGTGATTGGGTTGAGAAAGCCGGATTCCCTGCCCGGCTGACGCATCGCCAGCGCAATCGACAAATGGCGCGAAAGCAAAACTACCCATTGCCGCCGGCCGACCTCGACAGTGTACTACAAAGCACGATGGTTTGAACCGTTTTCTGCGCGCCGGCGCGAGCTTCCTTAGAGCCCCAGAACGGTTGCGTTGATCCCCGGTTCGCCGGTCGCCCAGATCTCGTCGAAGCGGCTCGCCAGCGGGCGTGTCTGCTCGGGCTGTTCGATGCCCATCGCCGCGCGCGGCTGCTCCATATGGAAGCGGTGCAGATAGTGGCGGTCGTCGACGATGAGCAGCGGGTCGGTCGCGTGCCTCGCCTCCGCTCCCGTGCGGTAGATCGTCATCGCATAGCTGTACGCGCGCAACAGCTTCAGCATGCGCGGACATGCGGTCTCGAGATACGCGGTGTCGTGCACGATGATGTCGAGGCGGCGGCCGCGAGTGTCGCGCAGGAAGGCCGCGAGACGATCGACGCGAGATGGCTGGTTCCATCCAGTTTGCGACATATCCTGGTCGAATACCCGGATGCGATGCTGCGCCAGCGCCACGAGCTGGTCGATGGCCGTGCATTGCTCTGCAAGCGTCGCGAGTTCGACCAGGCGCGGCTCGCGCGGCTCGCTCGGAAGGGGCGGCGGGTCAGTCGAAGTGGAGGAAGCCATCGCGGTACCAGCGATAAAGCAAAGACGATGCGCGCTCGTCGATCTCGCCGTCGGCAAGCCGCCTCGCGTCGGCGAGCCGCTTCAGCGCCGCTCGTCCATGCGCGGGCCAGGCGAGCGCATCGCCGTTGATGAACAGGCTGCGCTCATCGTAGAGCAACCGGGTGCGGCTGTCCAAGCGGACACCGCGACGCGCGGCGCGGCGCATGAAGCGGCCGGGGCCGGAGCCACGGCCCGGCGGAGAGAAGACGACGCCGGGCTTGGGCTCGGTGAGGTACGAGCCGAGAAATCGCGCGACCGCACGCTCGTCCCAGGTTAGACGGCGCAACGTCGCCACCGCGTAGGCTCGCAACGCTGGCTCGATGCACGCGGGCGAGCGTGCCGGCCGGCGACCTGGATCGGCGTAGCGGCCGTCGAGTGCGATGCGATCGCGCAACCAGTCGAGGAAGGCGATCGCGATCTCCTGCGCTGACGGCGCGCGGAATCCGATCGAGTACGTGCTGCAGGCGTCGAGCGCGATGCCCTCGTGGGCAACCGCCGGCGGCAGATACAGCATGTCGCCCGGGCCGAGCAGGCATTCGTGCTCGGGGCGAAAGCGCGCGAGGATCTTGAGCGGCAGACCCGGCTTGAGCGCAAGGTCGCGCTGCCGGCCGACGCGCCATCGGCGGCGGCCCTCGCCCTGGAGGAGGAACACGTCGTAGGAATCGAAATGCGGGCCGACGCCGCCTCCGGGCGCGGCGTAGCTCACCATCACGTCGTCGAGGCGCGCGTAAGGAATGAACGCGAAGCGCTGCAGCAGCGCGTCGGCCGCGACGAGATGCAGATTGAGCCCCTGGACGAGCAGCGTCCAATTGCGCTTCGGCAAGGCGCGAAAATCGGCGCGGCGGAAGGGACCGTGCGCGAGCCCCCAGCGATTGTGTTCGCGCCACACGAGCCGCGACTCCACGTCGTCGCGGGCCGCGAGCGCGAAGAGCTCGCGCGTCGACAGAACACCCTCGAATCCCGCGATCGCCTGCCGGATCAGCAGCGGCCGCTTTTGCCAATAGCGCTGCAAAAAGCGCGCCGGTGCGGCGCCGCCCAGGAGCGCGGGTTCCATCGGGCGATTATAGCGGCGGCCGGACGCTGCCGTCGTTGCGCGAAGCGCTGAGATGCCGGCGGCCTGGCTTGCCGAGGTACAATAAGCCGCGCTCGTCGCCACGCCTTTCGCGAGCGCAGCGCCAACACCGATCGGAGACGCTTCGTGCAAATTTCCGACGACACCGTCGTCACGCTCACCTACAAGCTCTACTCCGCAGCCGGCGAGCTCATCGAGGAAACGAGCGAGCCCATCACTTACCTGCACGGCGGTCATCACGGCATCTTTCCGAAGATCGAAGACGCGCTGGCGGAAAAGCGAACGGGCGACTCCTGCTCGGTGGCCCTCGAGCCCGAGGATGCATTCGGCGAATACGACGCCGAGCTCGTTCGTGTCGAAGCCCAGGATCGCTTCCCCGCGGACGTCAAGGTCGGCATGCAGTACGAGGACACCTCCGGCGAGGGCGAGGAAGAGGTCCGCGTGTTCACGGTGACCGACATCGCCGACGGGCGGGTCGTCGTCGACGGCAATCACCCGCTGGCCGGTCAGCGGCTGCGCTTCGATTGAACGGTGCTCGACGTGCGCGCGGCGACCCCGGACGAGCTCGAGCACGGACACGTGCACGGCCCCGGCGCCCACCACTGACGGGAAGCTGCTGCAGCGTGCCATTGCGGGAAGCGGCGAATGCTTGGCGGGCGCGCGTGGGCCGCGCCGGCCGTCGCGGGTGGCGCGGCAAAGGAGACGTTGAGTTCGCGACTGCAGCCGCGCCGGGCACCCGCAGGTCGGCGTTTGCGGCCCTCGCGCGCCGGACAGGCGTTCGCCGCAAAACACGACGCCGATCGTCAATTCGGCGAAGAACCTAATTTTTCGCGAGACGTTTCAGTTCGTAGAGCGCCGCTTGCGCTTCGCGGGGACTGAGCGCGTCGGGATCGAGCGCGGCGAGACGATCCAATGCGGCGGACGCAATTACCGGCGGCGGATCTGCCACACCGGCAGGCGCGAACAAATCGCCGTGCGCATCGCGTCGCGAGCTGAACTGATCGAGCCGCGCGAGGTACGCGCGCGCCTGGCGGATCGCGTCGGCGGGAACGCCGGCGAGCTTCGCGACTTGCAGGCCGTAGCTGCGGTTGGCCGGCCCCTCCGCGACTTCGTGCAGAAACACGATGCCGTCCTTGTGCTCGACCGCGTCGAAGTGGACATTGGCGCAGCCTTCCAGCTCCGAGGGCAGCGCGGTCAGCTCGAAGTAGTGCGTGGCGAACAACGTCAGGCTGCGATTGTCCAGCGCGAGCGT
This sequence comes from Casimicrobiaceae bacterium, assembly GCA_036395475.1. Classification (GTDB taxonomy): domain Bacteria; phylum Pseudomonadota; class Gammaproteobacteria; order Burkholderiales; family Casimicrobiaceae; genus PALSA-1003. Next base: position 4,782 of record DASWDF010000052.1, on the reverse strand, counting down.
GCGCGCGATCGCCCACGCCAGCGCGAGGCCGTCGAAGGTCGAGGTGCCGCGGCCGATCTCGTCGATCACAACCAGGCTCTCGGGCGTCGCGCGATGCAGAATATAGGCGGCTTCGGTCATCTCGACCATGAACGTCGAACGGCCGCCGGCAAGATCGTCGGCCGCGCCCACGCGGGTATAAATCGCATCGAGCGGGCCGATCTCGGCGCTTCTCGCCGGCACGAACAACCCGCAGCACGCGAGCAGCACGATCACCGCCGCCTGGCGCATGTAGGTCGACTTGCCCCCCATGTTCGGTCCGGTGACGATGAGGAGCCGCCGCGCCGGATCGAGCCTGAGATCATTGGGAATGAAATGCTCGACTTCTTTCTCGACGATGGGATGCCGGCCGCCGCGGATCGCGAGTCCCGGCGCCGCGACGAAGGCGGGCCGCGCCCAGTTGAGCGCCTCGGCTTGCGCGGCATGCGTCGCCACCACATCGAGCGTGGCGAGTGCCTGCGCCGCGCGCTGGAGCTCGGGAATCGCCGCGGCGAGATCGCGCAGCAGCGCGTCGTACAGAAACTTCTCCCGAGCGAGCGCACGTTCCTGCGCGGACAGGGCCTTGTCTTCGAATGCCTTCAACTCCGGGGTGATGTAGCGCTCGGCGTTCTTGAGCGTCTGCCGGCGCCGGTAGTCGTCCGGAATGCGCTCGACGTGCGCGTGCGTGACTTCGATGTAGAAGCCGTGCACGCGGTTGTACTCGACTTTGAGGCTGGCGATGCCGCTGCGGGCGCGCTCGCGCGCTTCGAGCTCGACCAGGAACGCACCGCAGTTCTCCTGGATCGAGCGCAATTCGTCCAGCTCCGCGTCGTACCCGCGCGCGATGACGTTGCCCTCGCGCAGAACGGCCGCGGGCTCGGCCGCAATGGCGCGCGCTAGCAGCGCCGCCCACTGCGCATCGACGGCGAGCGCATCCACTGCGTCCGCCAGCAACGCGCCGGGCGAGAGAGCGATCGCGGCCGCGATCGAAGGCAGGCGCGCAAGCGTGTCGCGCAGCCCCGCGAGGTCGCGCGGGCGCGCATGGCCAAGCGCGATTCTGGAGGCGATGCGTTCGACATCTACGGTGCGCTTGAGCTCCATTTCGAGCCGCCGCCGTGCCGCAGGCGATGACATCAATTCGGCGATGGCGGCGTGTCGCGCGCCGGCGACTTCGCGCGTGCGCAGCGGATTGGTCAGCCAGTGGCGCAGGAGGCGGCTTCCGGCGGCGGTCGTGCAGGCGTCGAGCAGCGAGAGCAGTGTGGGCGCCGGTTCGCCGCGCAGCGTCGCCGTGACCTCGAGATTGCGCCTTGTGCCGGCGTCGAGCGCGAGATAGTCTCCCGGGTGCTCGACCGTCAGCGTGCGTATGTGCGAGAACGATCCGGGTTGCAGCGTTTGCTGCGTCGCCTGGGCGTAATGCAGCAGCGCGCCGGCTGCCTGCACCGCGAGCGGCGCGTCGGCGGCGCCGAACGCCGCAAGATCGTGCGTACCCAGCTGCGCGGTCAGCCGCCTGACCGCGGTGTCGGGGTCGAACTGCCAGGGCGGCAGCGCTCGCGTCGGCACGCCGTCGCGCCCGACGCCTTCCGTGCCTTCGGGGTAAAGGAGTTCGCTCGGAGCGAGCCGCTCGAGCTCGGCGGCGAGCTCCGTCGCCGGCAGATCGCGCAGTCGCAATTGCCCGGCCGCGAGATTGAGCCAGGCCAAACCCACGCGCTGCTTCGATGGATTCATCGCGACGAGGAGGCAATCGCGCTTCGCTTCGAGCAGACCCGCGTCGGTGAGTGTGCCGGGCGTGACGATGCGCGTGACTTTGCGCTCGACGGGCCCCTTGGAAGTAGCAGGATCGCCGATCTGCTCGCAGATCGCGACCGATTCCCCTAGCTTGATCAGCTTGGCGAGATATTGCTCGACGGCGTGGTACGGCACGCCTGCCATGGGTATCGGGGTGCCGGCCGAAGCTCCGCGGGCTGTGAGCGTGATATCGAGCAGCGGTGCGGCGCGCTCCGCATCGCCGTAGAACAGTTCATAGAAATCGCCCAGGCGATAGAACACCAGCTTGTCCGGATGCTCCGCCTTGACGCGCAGATATTGCTGCATCATCGGCGTGTGCGCGGCAAGCGGAGCCGCAGCGATGTCCTTCGCGGCGGCGGGCGGCGGGATCGCATTCACCGGGCGATTATAAGGGGCGTGTGCGCGTGTCGGCCGGCGCCCGCCTTCCGCGGGTGTGCGGGCCTCTGGTCTGGCAAACAATACCGCGAAGGGCGGCAAGATTTACCACTCTTCCCGGGCGATGCGACCGCGCCCACGTGGCAGAACGAGCCCTCGCGATGCAGGCACGGAATCTGCTGCAGAATGGGCGCGATCATGGGTCTCCAGCGCTACCATCGCAAACGCGATTTCGGCCAGACTCCGGAGCCGAAGGGCAGCGTGACAGCGCGGCGGCGCGCGGGGTTGCGCTTCGTCGTGCAAAAGCACGCCGCCCGGCGCCTGCATTACGATTTCCGTCTCGAGCTCGATGGGACGCTCAAGAGCTGGGCGGTGCCGAAGGGGCCGAGCCTCGATCCGGCGGATAAGCGGCTGGCTGTGCAGGTCGAGGATCATCCGCTCGATTACGGCAGCTTCGAGGGTGTGATTCCGGAAAAACAATACGGCGCGGGACCGGTCGCGCTCTGGGACCGGGGAACGTGGCGTCCCGATGGCGATCCGCGGCGAGGTTACCGCGAGGGCCATCTCAAGTTCGCCTTGTCGGGAAAAAAGCTTCACGGCCGCTGGGCGTTGGTGCGCATGAAGGGCAGGGGCGAGAAAGGCAAGGAGCCGTGGCTGCTGATCAAGGAGCGCGACGCCGAGGCGCGGCCCGGCCATGGCGCCGACCTGCTCGAAGAGGCGCCGCAGAGCGTCAAATCGGGGCGCACCGTCGAAGAGATCGCGGCCGGCCGCAAAAAAACGCGCCTGCAGACCAAATCGGCGCGCGTCGCGCCGTCGGGGCCCGCCGCCGCTCCCGCGGGTGAGCCGGTGCGCGCGCTGCCGGCGCATCTCGCGCCCGAATTGGCGACGCTGGTCGAGACCGCGCCCGCTGGCGCTGGCTGGCTGTACGAGGTCAAATACGATGGCTATCGCATCGTCGCCCGCATCGACCAACGCGGAGTCCAGCTCTACTCGCGCAACGGTCACGACTGGACGGCACGCTTCGCGGACATCGCGGGCGATCTTGCGGCGCTCGATGTGGGTCCGGCTTGGCTCGACGGCGAGGTCTGCGTCCTCGATTCGCGCGGGCTGACGAGTTTTTCGGCGCTGCAGCGGGTGCTCTCCGACGCGTCCAAGGGGCCCGCGCTCTATTTCGTGTTTGACACGCCGTTTCTCCAGGGTCGGGACCTGCGCGCGCTGCCGTTGACGCAGCGTCGCGAGGCATTGCAGCGCGCGCTGGGGAAGTTGAACGATCGCTCGACGCTGCGCCTATCAGCCGCAGTGACCGGAAGCGGTGCCGAGGTGCGGGCGCAGGCGTGCAAGAGCGGCCTCGAGGGCGTCATCGGCAAGCGCGCCGACAGTCCCTATCGTCACGAGCGCACGCGCGACTGGATCAAGCTCAAGTGCCGGCAGCGGCAGGAATTCGTGATCGGCGGCTATACGCCGCCCGGCGGGTCACGGCACGGCCTCGGCGCGCTGTTGCTCGGCGTTCACGAGAAAAACGGCGAGTTGCGCTACGCCGGCCGGGTCGGAACGGGTTTCGACGCCGCGACGCTTACCGCACTCGAGCAGAAACTCTCGCGCCTGCGCACCGAAGCCTCGCCTTTCGCGCGACCGCCGAGCGGGCGGCTGGCGCGCGATGTGCACTGGGTTCAGCCGCGACTCGTCGCGGAGATCTCGTTTGCCGAATGGACGCACGATGGTCACGTCCGGCAGGCCTCGTTCGAAGGCTTGCGCGAGGACAAGGCGCAAACCGAGGTCACGCGTGAGATTGCACGCGGAACCCCTCGTGTGCGCGCGCGCACGCGCCGCGCCGTGGCCCGTACCGGTGCGGTGAAGGTCGCCCGCGCGTCGCCGCCGATGGTGCTCGGCGTGAAGATCACGCACTCCGAGCGGATCGTCTATCCCGATGCCAAGGTCAGCAAGCTGATGGTCGCCGAATACTACGCGCGGCTCGCGCCGCGATTGCTCCCGTACGTCGCCGGCAGGCCACTGTCGATCGTGCGCTGCCCGGAAGGCACGACAGCGCAGTGTTTCTTCCAGAAGCATGTCGGCGGCTACAAGATCCCCGGGATCGACGTGGCGATGATTGAAGACAGCACCGGGCGCAATCCGTACATCGTCGCCAATTCGGCGAAGGCGTTGGTCGGGCTGGCACAAATGAACGCGCTCGAGCTCCACGTCTGGGGCGCAAAGGCGGCCACGCTCGAGCGCCCCGACACGATGGTGCTCGACCTCGACCCGGATCCGGAGCTGCCATGGGCGACGGTCGTGAAGGCGGCGCAGTTGACGCGGACACTGCTCGATGAGCTCGGCCTCGACGCCCTCGTCAAGACAACGGGCGGGAAAGGCCTGCATGTCGTCGTGCCGCTCGAGCGCCGCCACAGCTGGGACGACGTCAAGGGCTTCGCGCAGAGCGTGGCCACGCATCTGGCCAAGACGCTTCCCGATCAGTTCACCGCGACCGTGACCAAGGCACGCCGCCGCGGCAAGATCTTCGTCGACTACCTGCGCAATACACGCGGCGCGACGGCGGTCGCGCCGTACTCGCTGCGCGCGCGAACCGGAGCGACGGTGGCTACGCCG
>DASWDF010000051.1:0-16470 GCA_036395475.1 Casimicrobiaceae bacterium | reverse complement strand
CCGCCCGCAAAGCCGCTGCCCATGCGGGTTTCGACGATATGGCCCCGGCTGCGGCGTTGCTCGCCTTGCGAATATGCGAAAGCTATTCGACGCGGCTCGCGCCTTGCATCCGGGGCCATCTCGTCCGAAACGCGGCTCATGAGGGGTTCCGCATCAGCCTGTCTAGACTTCTTCGCCACCGCTCTGGCGCTCGAGCCAGCTGTCGCGGATCGCGCGTGCGCGCTCGAACAGGCGCAGCAGGCTGTCACCGTCAGCCGCTGCCAACAACCTTTCGACGCGATCGAGCTCGTCGCGATATGAGCCCAAATCGCGCCGCAGCGCATCGCGATTGGCAAGGCAGACGTCGCGCCACATGCCCGAGTGACCGCTCGCCAGCCGGGTGAAGTCGCGGAAGCCGCTGCCGGCGAAGGCGAAGCACTCTTCGGCATCGGGTCGCGCTGCGACCTCGGCAACCAGCGCGAAGGCGAGCACGTGCGGCAAGTGACTCACCGCAGCGAAAATGGCGTCGTGACGCGCCGCGTCGAGCTTGCGCACGACCGCGCCACACCGCGTCCAGCAATCGGCGACCCGCGCCAGCGCCTCGGGGTCGGTCTCGGCGAGCGGTGTCAGCACGACGTCCTTGTCGCGGAACAGCGCATCGAATGCCGCGACTGCTCCGGAATGCTCAGTGCCGGCAATCGGATGCCCGGGCACGAACCGCGGCAGAGCGTTGACTAGACATTCGCGTGCAACCGCGATGACATCCTGTTTGGTGCTGCCCGCGTCGGTCACCACAGTCTGCGGACCGAGGTGCGGCGCCATCGCCGCCAACAGCGACCGCATCTGGCCAACCGGCGTTGCGAGCAGCACCAAGTCGGCATCGGCGAGCTCTACGGTCCAGCTCTGGTCGAGCGCAAAGCTGCGATCGACGATGCCGCGCCGCTGTGCGGCGTCGAGGTTCTGCCTGCTGCGACCGACGCCGACCACGGTGCCGGCCGCACCCGAGCGCTTGAGCGCGAGCGCGAATGAGCCCCCGATAAGCCCTACGCCGACGACGACGAGCTTGCCGATCCGGTAGGTCGTCATCGACGCAGCGCCGAGGCGAGCGCGGCGACGAAGCGCTCGATTTCTTGAGGCAGGCCAACCGTCACGCGCAGGTGCTGCGGCAAGCCGTAGCTGGCAACCGGCCTCACGATCACTCCCTGTTGCAACAAATTTTCATAAACCGCAGAGGCGTCGCCGACACGGACCAGGATGAAATTGGCATGCGATGGTACGTAGGTAACGCCCATCGCGTCGAGTGCCGCTCCGAGCATGCGCAGCCCGGCGCGGTTGAGCGCCGCGCTCTCGGCAACGTAATCGGCATCTGCCAGCGCCGCGAGCGCGGCAGCCTGCGCAACCGAGTTGACGTTGAACGGCTGGCGCACGCGATTGAGCAGATCGGCCACGTTCGCATCCATCATACCGAAGCCCACGCGAAGCCCGGCCAGCCCGTACGCCTTGGAGAACGTGCGCGAAACGATCAGATTGGGGTGCTCGGCGATCCAGTCCGTGCTCGGCGATCGCTGTTCCGCATCGAGGTACTCGTCGTAGGCCTCGTCGAGCACGACGACTACCTCGCGCGGCACGCGATCGAGAAATGCCTTGACCGACGGCGGGGGCGACCACGTGCCGGTGGGATTGTTCGGATTGGCGATGAAGACCACGCGCGTGCTCGCGGTGATCGCCTTTCCCATCGCCTCGAGGTCGTGGCCGTAGTCGTGCGCCGGAACCTCGATCCCCGTCGCGCCGCGCGCCTGCGTCGCCAGCGGATACACCGCGAACGCGTGTTGCGAGTACACGGTGTGGTCGCCAGGGCGCAGAAACGCCTGCGTCGCCAGCTCGAGCACGTCGTTCGAGCCGTTGCCCAGCACGATCTGCTCGCGGCCGATGCCGTAACGCTTCGCGAGCGCGTGTTTCAGCTCGAAGCCGTTGCCGTCGGGATAGCGGGTGACGTCGGCGCCCGCGACGACAATCGCTTCGCGTACCTTGCGACTCGGCCCGCGTGGATTCTCATTCGAGGCCAGTTTGACGATCGCATCTGCCGTCAACCCGTACTCGCGCGCGAGCTCGTCGATGGGCTTGCCGGGCACGTACGGTGCAATGCGGCGCACGTATTCCGGAGCCAGGGTGGCGACTCGCGCACCGGCGAGCTGATCGGCTTTCATCGCGACGTGGATCGAGGCGGGTTGGCCCTCAAGCGATCGCGGCAGGATACGAACCGAGCAGCTTGAGGAACGGTGCGCGCTGGCGCAGCTCGGCCAGCGCCGCGGCGACGGCCGGATCATCGCAGTGGCCATCGAGATCGACGAAAAACAGATACTCCCACAATCCGGTGCGCGCCGGACGCGACTCGAGCCGCGACATGCTGACCCCGTGCTTGGCGAAGGGCTCGAGCAATGCGTACATCGCGCCGGGCCGATTCTGCGCCGACATCACAAGCGAGGTTTCGTCCTTGCCCGAGGGCGCCGCGGCGTGCTGGCCCAGGACCCAGAAGCGCGTCGTGTTGTTGGGCTCGTCCTCGATGTGCGCCGCGACGACGTCGAGTCCGTAGATTGCGGCCGCGGCCTCTCCGGCGATCGCCGCGGCGCCGGGCTCTCCCGCAGCAAGCCGGGCGGCCTCGGCATTGCTCGCAACCGCAACGCGCGCCGCCGACGGAAGATGGCGCGCCAGCCACTGCACGCATTGCGCCAGCGACTGCGCATGCGAGTAAACCCGGGTCACTGCGTCGAGCATCACATTTTTGGCCAGCAGATTCTGCACGATCCGCAGCTTGATCTCGCCGACGATCGTAAGCGGAGTCTGGCACATGAGATCGAGCGTGCGACCCACGGCGCCCTCGGTCGAATTCTCGACCGGCACGACGGCGTAGTCGGTGCGCCCGCCCTCGGCGGCGCGGAACACTTCGTCGATCGAAGCGCAGGGTTCGGCAACTATGGAATCGCCGAAGTGACGGGTGACCGCGGCGTGGCTATACGTGCCTGCCGGTCCCAGATACGCCACCGACAGCTTTTGCTGCAGCGCGAGGCAAGCCGACATCACTTCGCGAAAGACGCGGCCCACGGCGGCGTCCGACAGCGGCCCGCAGTTCTCCGCCTGCACGCCGCGCAGTACCTGTGCTTCGCGCTCCGGCCGGTACGCCGGGCCGTTCTTGAGCGCGCCGATCGCCTGCGCGTGCCGCGCGCGTTCGGAGATAAGGCGCAGCAACTCGCGATCGAGGGCGTCGATGGCAGCGCGGTGGCGCTGCAGTTCCGCTCCGTCGTTGCGGTCTTGATCGTCGGCCATGGCTCGTCTGCTTGGCGCGCGGTCACCGTCGCGGCGTCGCTGCGGTTCTCGACGAAACGCCCGGTGTGCGCTGTCCCACGCTACTCGCCGCTTTCGTCTTCGGTCTCGACCACACGCTCGAGCCCTGCGAGCTTCTCGCCTTCGCCGAGATTGATCAGGGTGACACCCTGCGTCGAGCGCCCCATCTCGCGAATCGCTTTCACCGGAGTGCGGATCAACACGCCACCGGTCGAGATCAACATGACTTCATCGTCAGGGCGTACCAGTGCCGCCGCGACGACCTGCCCGTTGCGGCCGCTCTGCTGGATCGCGATCATGCCCTTCGTGCCGCGGCCGTGGCGTGTGTATTCGACGATGGGCGTGCGCTTGCCGTAGCCGTTCTCGGTTGCGGTCAGCACCGATTGCTGCTCGTCCTCGGCGACGAGCATGCTGATCACGCGTTGCCTTCTGTCCAGGAGCATGCCGCGTACGCCATGCGCGCCTCGTCCCATCGGCCGCACATCGGTTTCCTCGAACCGCACCGCCTTGCCCCCGGAGCTGAACAGCATCACGTCGTGCTTGCCGTCGGTGAGGGCGGCGCCGATCAGGAAGTCGCCGTCATCCAGATCGACCGCGATGATCCCCGACGGGCGCGGGCGCGAGAATTCGGACAGAGGCGTCTTCTTGACGGTGCCGTGCGCGGTCGCCATGAACACGAAGCGGTCGTCGACGAATTCCTTGACCGGCAGGATCGCAGTGATCTTTTCGTGCTCGAGCAACGGCACGAGATTGACGATCGGCTTACCGCGCGAGACCCGGCCGCCCTGCGGCACGTTGTAGACCTTGAGCCAATACACGCGCCCGCGATTGGAGAAGCACAGGATGTAGTCGTGCGTGTTGGCGATGAAAAGGTGATCGATAAAATCGTCTTCCTTGGTGCCCGTCGCCTGCTTGCCGCGGCCGCCGCGCCGCTGCGCGCGGTACTCGGCTACAGGTTGCGCCTTCATGTAACCACCGTGCGAAAGCGTGACGACCATGTCCTCGGGGGCGATCAGGTCCTCGATCGACAAATCGACGCCATGCGCCACGATCTCGGAGCGACGCTGGTCGCCGAAAGCTTCTCGGATCGATTTGAGCTCCGCGCCGACGACGGTCGTCACGCGCGCGGGCTTGGCGAGAATGTCGAGCAGGTCGACGATCTGGTCCATCACTTCCTTGTATTCGCCGGTGATCTTGTTCTGCTCGAGACCCGTCAGCCGCTGCAGCCGCAACTCGAGGATCGCCTGGGCCTGCGCGTCGGAGAGGTTGTATCCGCGCGGGCTGCCGTCCGCCTGCCATCCGAACTCCGGCGCGAGACCATCGGGACGCGCAGCTTCCGCGGCCGCGCGCTTGAGCATGTCCTCGACCAGCGCGGAGCGCCAGCGCCTGGCCATCAACGTGGCCTTGGCGTCCGCGGGTGTCGGCGCAGCCTTGATCAGCGCGATGATCTCATCGACGTTGGACAGCGCCACCGCGAGGCCTTCGAGCACATGGCCGCGTTCGCGGGCACGGGTGAGCTCGTAACGCGTCCTTCGGACGACCACCTCGCGGCGGTGGGTGAGGAAATGCTCGAGAAACTGCTTGAGGTTGAGCAGCCGCGGCTGATTGTCGACCAGCGCGACCATGTTCATGCCGAAGCTGTCCTGCAGCTGTGTGAGCTTGAACAGGTTGTTGAGGATGATGTCTGCCACCTCGCCGCGCCGGAGCTCGATAACCACGCGCATACCCGACTTGTCCGACTCGTCGCGCAGATCGGCGATGCCGTCGAGCTTCTTGTCGCGAACGAGCTCGCCGATGCGCGTGAGGAGCGTCGCCTTGTTCACCTGATAGGGAATCTCATCGACGATGATGGCTTGGCGGTTGCCTCGCTCCAGGTCCTCGATGTGCGTGCGCGCCCGGATCACGACGCGGCCACGGCCCGTACGGTAGCCCTCGCGCACGCCCTCCGTGCCGAAGATGATGCCCGCCGTCGGAAAATCCGGCGCCGGTACGTGCTCGATCAACTCGTCGACGGTGATCTCCGCATTTTCGAGCAGAGCCAGACACGCAGTAACGATTTCGGACAGGTTGTGCGGCGGGATGTTCGTCGCCATGCCGACCGCGATGCCCGACGAGCCATTGATCAGCAGGTTCGGGATCCGCGTCGGCAGGACGGTAGGCTCGCGCTCCTTGCCGTCGTAATTGGGCACGAAGTCGACCGTTTCTTTGTCGAGGTCGGCCAGCATTTCCGCGGTGATCTTCTGCAGCCGGCATTCGGTATAACGGTAGGCCGCGGGCGCATCGCCGTCGACGGAGCCGAAGTTCCCCTGGCCGTCGATCAATGGATAGCGCAGAGAAAAATCCTGCACCATCCGCACCAGCGCTTCGTAAGTTGCGGTGTCGCCGTGAGGGTGGTACTTGCCGAGGACATCGCCCACCACCCGCGCGCACTTCACGTAAGACCGGTTCCAGACGGTGTTGGCCTCGTGCATCGCAAATAGCACCCGCCGATGCACCGGCTTGAGGCCGTCGCGCACGTCCGGCAGAGCCCGTCCCACGATCACGCTCATCGCGTAATCGAGGTAGGAATGCCGCATTTCGGCTTCCAGGCTTACCGGAAGGGTTTCTTTAGCGAACTGCTCCATCGGGAAAAGCGCTCTTTATCGTCAGAAAGGATGAAAAGCGACATCGCTCGGGTCGCCTTGACGCCAGGGCACAGAAGCTCTTCGTAACCGCGTCGGGACCCGTCCGCGCCCGCGCGGGCGGAAAATAACTAACTTTATCACGACCGTTGTATTCCCGCGACACCACGCAAGCTGTTGTTGCGGGAAACTTTGCAATCGCCAAAATCCCTATGCTATAGTCAAGCGCAAAGCGCGCTTTGCCGTCGGCCGCGCCTGAGTTGCTGTTCCAGGTCAAAAGAAGCGGGTAAACCACGATAACTCAAGCCAAGGGGTGAAAGTGATGAAACTTCGTCTAATTGCAACCGTGGTGACTGGCGCGGCAGCTGCTACGCTATGGTCCGCGGCGTTCGGCCAGGCAAATCCACAGAACAGCGGCTACGTTTTATTCGGCTACGGCCAACCCAACGCCAACATCTGGCGCAGCGGTTCCTATGGCGGCAAGCCGGGAGTGAACGACACGCTGTGCTGGAGAACAGGTTATTGGACCCCGGCGATGGCGATTGTGGAATGCGAACCCGATCTGGTTCCGAAGGCCGCCCCCGCGCCCGCCCCGGCGCCTGCGGTAACGCCACCCCCACCCCCGCCGCCTCCGCCGCCACCGCCGCCCGCACCGCAGGTGCAGAAGATCACGCTGGCGACTAAGGCGCTGTTCGATTTCGACAAAGCCGTTCTCAAGCCCGAAGGCAAGGCCGCGATCGACAGAGAAGTCATCAGCAAGCTCAACACCGTGAGCAAGCTCGAGCTGGTGCTGGTGACAGGACATACCGACCGCATCGGTTCGCAGGCGTACAACCAGAAACTCTCGGAGCGGCGTGCCAACGCAGTGCGTGACTATCTGGTGTCGAAGGGTGTCGCCAGGGACAAGATCGAAACCCTCGGCATGGGCAAGACGCAACCGGTTCCGGGTGTCGTTTGCAACCAGGCCTATCCGAAGGAACGCAAGGCGCTGATCGAATGCCTTGCGCCCAACCGTCGCGTCGAGATCGAAGTGAAGGGCGAGGGCAAGCGATAAGCCCGCACCGTCCACTTGAAAAGCCCCGCCATTGCGCGGGGCTTTTTTCTATCCGACGTCGACATGTGATCGCTAGCCCTCACGGCGCCGTTCCGCGCGCACCGCCCGCATTCACACGATGACCGTCTCCGCCGCAGCAAGCCCAGCGCCGACTCCGGTCGATCTTTGCGTCGACGCGCGCTGGATCGTACCCATCGAGCCTGCCGGAGTGCTTGCACAGCACACACTGGTCGTCGATCGCGGGCGCATCGTCGCCATTGCGCCGACTGCGTCGGCGCAACGCGATTACGCGCCCCGCGAGCACGTTTGCTTGCCCGCGCACGTGTTGCTCCCGGGCCTGGTCAACGCGCACACCCATGCGGCGATGGCGCTCTTGCGAGGTATCGCCGACGACGTCGCGCTCAAGGTCTGGCTCGAGCAGCATGTCTGGCCGCGCGAAGCCCGCTTCGTGTCGCCCGACTTCGTGCACGACGGCACGCTCATCGCCGCCGGCGAAATGCTGTTGGGCGGCATCACGTGCTGCGCCGATCAGTATTTTTTCCCCGATGCCGCCGCGCGCGCATATCGGCAGAGCGGCATCCGCGCCCTTATCGGCCTGCCGGTGCTCGACTTTCCGACGCCGTACGCCGCGGACGCCGACGGCTACCTGCAGGCGGGCCTCGCCGCGCGCGACGCGTGGAAGCACGAGCCGAAGTTCGCATTCGCGCTGGCGCCGCATGCTCCGTATACCGTAGGCGACTCGAGCTGGGAGAAAATCGTCGTTTACGCGCGGCAGCTCGATCTGCCGATCCAGACGCATCTGCAGGAGACGCGCGACGAGCTCGAGCAAAGCCTCGGCGCCTATGCGATGAGCCCGCTCGCGCGGCTCGATCGCCTCGGCGTGACCGGACCGAATTTCATCGCCGTGCACGCCGTACACCTGCAGGACTCCGACGTCGAGCTGCTCGCGGCGCAAAGTTGCCACGTCGTGCACTGTCCCGGATCGAACCTTAAGCTCGCGAGCGGCGTCGCACCCGTCGTGCGCCTGAAGGCGCGCGGCGTCAATGTCGCGCTGGGCAGCGATGGTGCGGCGAGCAACAACCGCCTCGACGTGTTCGGCGAAGCGCGTCTCGCCGCGCTCCTCGCCAAGGTTGCGACCGGCGATGCGGCGGCGCTGCCCGCGAGCACTGCGCTGCGCATGGCGACCCTCGATGGCGCCGCAGCGCTCGGACTCGACGCCGAGATCGGCTCGCTCTCTTCCGGCAAGCAGGCCGACGCGATCGCCGTCGATCTCGCGGCATTCCAGCACGCGCCCTGTTACGATCCGGTCTCGCACCTGGTGCACGTCGTCGGCCGCGATCAGGTCACCGACGTGTGGATCGCCGGACAACGCGTCGTGAGCGATGGCGCGCTCGTCACACTCGACGCCACGGAACTCGCCGCGCGCGCCAGGTTATGGCAGGATCGCATGCAATGAACCCGAACCTCAACGCCGACCCGGCCGAGCTCGCCAAGTTCGGCGCGCTGGCGCATCGGTGGTGGGATCCGACCGGCGACTTCAAGCCGCTGCACGACATCAATCCATTGCGTCTGGACTACATCGCGCGCTGCAGCCGCGGCCTCGAGGGAAAGCACGCGCTCGATGTCGGCTGCGGGGGAGGCATTCTCGCCGAAGCGATGGCGACCGCCGGCGCCAAGGTTCTCGGCATCGATCTCTCCGACAAGGCGCTCGCGGTGGCGCGATTGCATCAGCTCGAATCCGGCGTCGAGCTCGACTATCGGCTGAGCACCGCGGAGACGCTGGCGGCGGAGCAACCGCGCACTTTCGACATTGTCACGTGCATGGAGCTGCTCGAGCACGTTCCAGACCCCGCATCGACGATCGCGGCTTGCGCAACGCTCGTCAAACCTGGCGGGCTTGTCGTGTTCTCGACCATCAACCGCAATCCCAAGGCTTACCTCTTCGCCGTCATCGGCGGCGAATATCTGCTGCGATTGTTGCCGCGCGGCACGCACGATTACGCGCGATTCATCAAGCCCTCCGAGCTCGTCGGCTTTGCGCGGCGTGCCGGCCTCGAGGCGGATAACCTCGTCGGCATGACCTACAACCCGCTGACGAGGACGTACCGCCTGGAGGCCGACACGTCGATCAACTACATCGCGACCTTTCGCCGCGATGCGTGAGAATGCTGCGAGCGCGAGGCCGCCGCGCGCACTGCCTGTGCGCGCGGTGCTGTTCGACCTCGATGGCACGCTCGCCGACACGGCGGCCGACCTCGCTGCAGCGCTGAACCGGGTTCGTGCCGATCGCCAGCTGCCGCCGCTGCCGGTTGCAACGTTGCGCCCCCACGCGTCGGACGGAACGCGCGGCATGCTTGGCGCCGGCCTCGGCGTCACGCGCGAGCATCGGGACTGGGACGCCCTCAAGGACGCATTTCTGGACTACTACGCAGCCGCGATCGCGGTGCACACGCGGCTGTTCGCCGGCGCCGAGGACGTCCTCGCCGAGATCGAACGGCGACGCCTCGTGTGGGGCATCGTGACCAACAAAGCCGCCCGCTTCACCTTGCCGCTGCTCGAGCACCTCGCGCTGGCGTCGCGTGCGAATGTCGTCGTTTGCGGCGATACGACCGAGCAGGCCAAGCCGCACCCGGCCCCGTTGTTGCACGCAGTCACGCGACTCGGGGTCGACGCAGCGGGCTGCGTGTACGTCGGCGATGCCGAGCGCGATGTCGCCGCCGCACGCGCGGCGGGCATGGCATCGCTGGTCGCGAGGTACGGTTATATCGCGGCCGATGTTCTGCCCGAATCGTGGAAGGCCGATGGATTCATCGATTCGCTGCCTGCGGTGCTCGATTGGCTACCGACACGCGACGTATCAACGACGTGAACTGCGGCGATGGGGCTGAACCCGTTCGGCGCTGGTTCAGGTCACGCCGGGCACGCTCCGGCATTGAGATAAAGCCATTGCTGGGCTTTGCCGTCCCGGATGCCGGTAACCCATACCGATTGGCTTCGAGTGAGCGGCTGCAGCACCGTCGCCCCGATATCGTCGGGGATCGCCAGCGCGATGCCGTTGGCGCGCTCGATGTGATCGCCGTTCCGCAAGCCCATCATGCCGGCAAAACCGCTTTGATCGCGCACGATGAGACCTCCCGGACCGGGCTGGACCAGAGCCTTCCAGGTATCGGGCGCCTTGATCATGCCGGATAGCAGCTCGGCGTTCAGGCGTATGACCTGCCCGGCGAATCCCGCAGGCGCGGCGCAAGTCGCGGGCTTCAAGCCGGCAGCCGCCGTCCCAGTGCGCGCCTTGTCTGCCGCCGCGGCGCTACGCAACGCGATTTCGCGGCGAGCGCCACGTTCGATCAGCGTGACGCCGCCCGGCCAAACCGCCTCGACGCGCACGCCCGGCACGACGTCGGTTCCCGCGGCGGCGAGCAGCGGGCCGCGCGCACCGCGGAACAGCGCATAGCCGCGGCCATCTTGCTGCGCGAATACGCCCAGCAAACGCAGTTCGCCGCTCGCCGCCGACGGCTCGCTCGCCGGCGCGACCGGAGCGCGTGTCCCGAACAACTGCGCTTCGCCGATGCGCCGTGCGTACTCGCCCTGCGGGCTACTCTGCGGAATCACAACCGGCGCAGGGCCAAACCACCGCCAGCCCCAATGTGCGAGTACCAGCGCGAGCAGCGCCAGCGCGGCGAGCATGCTGCCGCCGGCGATGATTCTGGATCGCCAGGGAGGCGCCGCGGCAGCGTCTGCCGTCGCGTATAATCCCGATTCGCTCACGTCATCTCGTGCCAAGGGCTGCTGACACCGCGCGTTGCATTATGTTAGGGGCGTCGGGTTGAATCCGCAGCTAGCGCTGTTGCAGCCGTATCCGTTCGAGCGGTTGCGAGCCCTTTTCTCGGGAGTCACGCCGAACGCGGCGCGCCGCCCGATCAATCTCTCTCTGGGCGAGCCCAAGCACCCGACGCCACCGCTGATTCTGGAAGCGCTCGCGGCAGGCGCCAAAGGTCTCGCGAATTATCCCACAACCGCGGGCTTGCCCGCGCTGCGCGAGGCCATCGCCGCATGGCTTTCTCGCCGTCACGCTTTGAGCACGCTCGACCCGGCCACCCAGGTGCTGCCGGTGCTGGGCAGCCGCGAAGCGCTATTCGCGTTCGGGCAGACCGTCGTCGACGCGAGCCGAGTCGGTGCAACCGTCGTCGTGCCGAATCCGTTCTACCAGATCTACGAAGGCGCGGCGCTGCTCGCCGGCGCAACACCCTATTGCGTCAACAGTCTCGCTGAAAACGCTTATGCGCCGCGCTGGGACGAGGTACCGGTGACCGTATGGGCGCGGACGCAATTGCTGTACGTGTGCTCGCCGGATAACCCCACCGGGCGCGTGATGAGCATGCGCGATTGGCAAGCGCTGTTCGAGCTCTCCGATCGCCACGATTTCATCATCGCTGCCGACGAATGTTACTCGGAAGTGTATTTCGACGAAGCGAACCCGCCGCTCGGATCGCTCGCTGCGGCCCACGCGCTGGGACGCGATGGCTATCCGCGATTGCTCGCGTTCGGCAGCCTGTCGAAACGCTCCAACGCGCCCGGGATGCGCTCAGGCTATGTCGCGGGCGACGCCGCACTGATCAAGGCTTTCCTGCTCTATCGGACGTATCACGGTTCCGCGATGTCGCCGGCGGTCGCGGCCGCGAGCATCGCCGCCTGGAACGACGAGACGCACGTGCGCGCCAATCGCGCCAAGTATACGGAGAAGTTTGCGCGGCTTGCGCCGCGCGTCGCCGCGATCTACCCCATGGCGCATCCCGATGCCGCCTTCTATCTCTGGGCCCGCGTCGCGGAGGACGACGCCGAATTTGCGCGGCGCCTGTATGCCGAGGAAGCGGTGAGCGTGCTGCCGGGCAGTTATATCGCGCGCAAGGCAGACGGCTTCAATCCCGGCCGCGGCTACGTTCGCGTTGCGCTGGTGGCCGGGCTCGACGAATGCACCGAAGCGATCGATCGGCTGGTCCGTTTCGCGGGCGCGGGCCGAGGGACCTAACGGCCGAACTATCGGCCCCGGATTGGGCCACTTCGTCGCGTCTGGGCGCGCCCTGTCGCCGGACGCGATCCCGTGCACGTCCGCGCGTACAATCGGCGCCCATGACGACTTCCAGCACGACTTCAAGTGTCCGCGCTGCCCCGTGGTGGGCGCCCATTTTCGCGGGTTTCCGCGGGTGCTCCTGGCAATCCGTCGCACTCATCCTGGCGATCAACACCGGTGTCGCAGCCATCCTTTACATCGAGGAGACGCGTCCGTTCTGGCACCCGTTCATCACCGCGCAGTGCTTCGGGCTGTCGATCGCCTATGCGGTCAATGCCGCGTCGCCGTGGGGAAAAACGCATCCGGTGTG
The DNA here is from genome assembly GCA_036395475.1 of Casimicrobiaceae bacterium. Classification (GTDB taxonomy): domain Bacteria; phylum Pseudomonadota; class Gammaproteobacteria; order Burkholderiales; family Casimicrobiaceae; genus PALSA-1003. The sequence goes on along the minus strand of DASWDF010000051.1, from coordinate 4,096 downwards.
GCGGCTCGTGCTGGCCGTCGCGATCGGTACGGCAGTAGGCTACACAGCAGTTATTCTGATCAAGGGTTACACGCTTTCCGAGCTTCTTGCGGATATGCACAAGTTCTGGGGAACGCTGATTGGCGGTTTCGTCACCGGGCTTTTCATCAGCCTTTTCTTCCTGTTCCAGTTCCGCGAGGCGCGCACGCGCGCTGCCATGCTGAAAGCGGATGCCGATCGCAACCTCCTGTCGAAGCAAGCGATCGAGGCGGAGCTGAAGCTCATGCAGGCGCAGATCGAGCCGCATTTTCTGTTCAATACGCTGGCCTCGGTGCAATTCCTGACCGAGACCGATCCGCCCAAGGCCGGCATGATGCTAGGCCACCTCCTCGGTTATCTGCGCGCGGCGCTGCCGCAGCTTCGCTCCGACAGCACCACGCTGGGCCAGGAGGCTGAGCTCGCTGGGGCGTACCTATCGATCATGCAGATGCGGATGGGCCCGAGACTTGGCTTCGCCATCGACGTGCCCGACGAGCTGCGTTCGCATCGCTTTCCGCCGATGCTGTTGATGTCGGTGGTCGAGAACGCCATCAAGCACGGACTCGAGCCGCAGGCGGAAGGCGGCACGATACGGCTGGAAGCACGCCGCCGTGGCGGACGCGTCGCGGTCGCGGTCATCGACAACGGACGCGGGCTCGGCGCCAAGATCGGCAACGGCGTCGGCTTGACCAATCTACGGGGTCGACTGCGCGCTCTTTACGCCGACAGCGGCCGCTTCACCCTGGAAGAGGCCCCGCCGCACGGCGCACGCGCTACGATCGAGATTCCGTTTGACGCAGACGAAAAATAGGCAACCCACGGCGCTCATCGCCGAAGACGAGCCGATGCTCCGCGCGCAACTCCGCGCGCGACTGACGCAGGCGTGGCCCGAGCTCGCCATCGTCGCCGAGGCCGAGAACGGCGAACAGGCCCTCGCGCTGCAGCGCGAGCTCGAGCCCGATATCGTATTTCTAGACATTCGCATGCCGGTCAAGTCGGGACTGGAGGTCGCCGACGCGCTGACCGGCGTCTGTCACGTCGTCTTCGTCACCGCCTACGACGAGTATGCGGTGACCGCGTTCGAGCAAGGCGCCGTCGATTATGTGCTCAAGCCGGTGACTGCCGACCGGATGGTCAAAGTCGTCGAGCGCCTCAAGCAGCGCCTCGATCGGCCGCCCGCCGATCTCGCCACCGTGCTCGCGCAGATCGAGGCGCGCGACTCCGGCGGCCCGCTGAAGTGGATCAAGGCTTCGCTGGGGCCGTCGATGCGCCTGATCCCTGTCGACGACGTTTTCTACTTCCACGCCGAGGACAAGTACACCAAGGTCGTCACCGCGGGCGGAGAAGCGTTGATCCGCAAGACGATCAAAGAGCTCTTCGACGAGCTCGACTCGGAGTTCTTCTGGCAAGTCCATCGCGGCACGATCGTCAACCTGCGCGCGATCGCGCGCGTCGATCGCGACTACCGCGACCAGCCGTTGATCATCCTCAAGCAGCGCCCCGAGAAACTTACCGTAAGCCGCACTTTCGCACATCTGTTCAAGGCGATGTAGCGGTGTAGCCTGGGCTGGGCGCGGAAGCGCGAAGCCCGGGGCGCGCATGAAGTGCAGCGTCGTGCCCCGAGCATCGCGACGCTCAGCCCGGGCTACGGCGACGGCGAGCGGGTAAAATGCGCCTTTTGCCCGCGTCCGCGCAAGTCGTCTCATGAGCACGAGCCTGCAAGCCACGATCGACGCCGCCTGGGAACGGAAAAGCGAGCTATCGCCGCAGACCACCCCCGCCGAAGTGCATGACGCCGTCGCTTCCGCGATCGCAGAGCTGGATGCGGGCCGCCTTCGCGTCGCGGAAAAAGCCGACGGCGGGTGGATCACTCATCAGTGGCTCAAAAAGGCGGTATTGCTGTCGTTCCGGCTCGCCGACAATGTTGCGGTCGGCCTTGCGGCACCCAATGCGCCGTTTCGTTTTTACGACAAGGTCCCGACCAAGTTCGCTCAGTTCGACGCCGCCGACTTCGCCGCAGCGGGGGTGCGCGTCGTCCCGCCCGCCGTCGCGCGCCGCGGCGCCTACATCGCAAGGAACGTCGTGCTCATGCCCTCCTATGTCAATATCGGCGCCTATATCGATGAAGGCACGATGGTCGACACCTGGGCCACGGTAGGCTCCTGCGCACAGATCGGCAGGAACGTGCACCTTTCGGGCGGGGTCGGCATCGGAGGGGTACTTGAACCGCTGCAGGCGAACCCCACCATCATCGAGGATAACTGTTTCATCGGCGCCCGTTCCGAGGTCGTCGAAGGCGTGATCGTCGAGGAGAATTCGGTGTTGGGCATGGGAGTCTTCATCAGCCAGAGTACGAAGATCTACGACCGCTCGACCGGCCAGATCAGCTACGGCCGCGTGCCGGCCGGTTCGGTCGTCGTGGCCGGCAGCCTGCCGTCGAACGAAGGGAACTGCCAGCTCTATTGCGCAGTGATCGTCAAGCAGGTCGACGCCAAGACGCGCGCCAAGACCGGTATCAACGAGCTGCTGCGAAGTTAAAACGGATGTCCGTATCGCTCAAATCTGCCGAGGACGTCGCCAGGATGCGCGTAGCGGGGGCGCTCGCGGCCGAAGTTCTCGACTACATCACGCCGCACGTGGCCGCGGGCGTGACGACGGGCGAGCTCGACCGGCTGTGTCACGAGTACATGGTCAACGTGCAGCATACGGTCCCTGCACCGCTCAATTACGCGCCGCCGGGATATCAACCCTATCCGGCGTCGATCTGCACGTCGGTGAACCACGTCGTTTGTCACGGCATCCCGGGCGACAAGAAGCTCAAGGCCGGCGATATCGTCAACATCGACGTCACGGTCATCAAGGAGGGGTTCCACGGCGATACCAGCCGCATGTTCTACGTGGGTGCGCCGCCGATCCAGGCGCGGCGGTTATGCGAAGTCACATACGAGTCGATGTGGCGCGGCATTCGCGCGGTGAAGCCGGGGGCGCATTTGGGCGACATCGGCGCCACGATCCAGCACCACGCCGAGAGCCATGGCTTCTCCGTCGTGCGCGAATTCTGCGGCCACGGCATTGGCCGTCAGTTCCACGAGGAGCCGCAGGTGCTGCATTACGGACGCCCAGGCACGGGGGTCAAGCTGCAGCCGGGGATGGTGTTCACCATCGAGCCGATGATCAACGCTGGCCGGCCGGGCATCCGTTGTCTTGCCGACGGCTGGACCGTCGTCACCGCCGACCATAGCCTGTCTGCACAATGGGAGCACACGGTGCTGGTCACCGATACGGGGTACGAAGTGCTGACGCTATCGCCCGGGACACCACCCCCGCCGGCGACGAGCTGAGGCGTCTCGGGCCTGTTAACGCTATGGACACAGACGCGTTGCACCGCCGAAAACGCTCAGCGCAAGGCGCGAAGGCGAAGGCGGGTTGGGCACCCGGCGAGCCTTCGCAACGCCGCGATGGGCGTTTTCGGCAGCAACCCGAAGGGAACGGGTGGCCTGGGGCGCCACTCTTTGTTGCTCTCCTCGCCAAGACCGCTAGTCTTGGCTTCGTCGGCTGCCGCGATTGGCGCCCCAGGCCACCCGTTCGCGTTTGCGCCCATAGCGTTAACAGGCCCTAGCTTGAGCAGCGTCATCGCCCCCACCTCCGGCCGCGCTGCGAATGCGCCGGTCGCGCGCTGGAAGCACGAGCTCGACGCCGGCCGTCGCGAGCTGGAAGCTGCGTATCGAATTCACCGCCGGCCCCGGCGGCTGTTCGCCGGGCAGGCTAGGCTCACCGACAGGATCTTGCGCGGGCTGTGGGCCGAGATCGATCCCCCGCCAGGGTGCGCGCTGGTCGCTGTCGGCGGCTACGGCCGAGGCGAGCTTTTTCCTCACTCCGACGTCGACGTCGTCGTGCTGCTGCCGCAGCCGTTGTCCGATGCGCAATCCGGAGGCGCTTCCGGCATCGAGCGTTTCATCGGGCTGATGTGGGATACCGGTCTCGAGATCGGTCACAGCGTGCGCACGATCGATGAGTGCGAAGCCGAGATGGAGGGCGACGCGGTCATCCGTACCAGCCTGCTCGAACGGCGCCTCCT
>DASWDF010000050.1:0-2128 GCA_036395475.1 Casimicrobiaceae bacterium | reverse complement strand
TCGCTCCCTCGTCAAGCCACCAGGTGAGCACCGCCATAAAGGCCCCCGCCAGGAACTCCACTGCAAGCCGCCGCTGCTCGGGCGCTCCCTTGAAGCCGAGGGCCTTGAGATCCAGCTCCGCGAGGTCTGCGATCGTGCGATGGATCCGCTGCACAATGAAGGCGCCGCTCGAAGCGCTGAATCCGCAGCTGGATGTGCTCGGCCAACAGCTGGCCGACGCCAAGATCCGCAACATCGCTTCGGTCGTTGCTCCGTCGGTCAGTCAGCGGCCCGAGCTGTTCGAAGCAACCTGGTATACCGAAGCAATCTCCGGGATGTTGCCTTCAAGACCCGGTGCGAAAGGCTGTATCCCGGCACGCAGTTCGCCACGCACATGATGCCCTACGCCTATGACGATTTCAACATGATCGTGCAGGCGTTCGAGCGCGGAGCGAATCCGGCGGTGTACGTCCGCAACATCCGAACCTATGAGGGCAACGCGGGCACGCTGACGAAAGAGCAGGGCAGCGGCAACTTCCAATCGATGCTGGCCGTGTGGGAGATCGAGCATGGTAAGCCGGTGTTGCTCTCACATCAGTAGGACCAAGGAGGTCTTATGACAAAAGTGACGGGGACGTCGATAGTCCTGGCGCTGGTGATCGGAATAATGCTGGGAGGCGCGACTCTCATCACGGCGAGAAACAACGCTGCCATGAACAGTGCGCACCAAGAAACGCCGTCCGGATTCCTTCACTAGATAGTCGGAAAAGTGTTTGCCGGTCCACAGCCACCAATGCCCCCATGATGCGTACCCGCGTTCGCTTCGAGCCGGACGATGCCTGACGTGACAGAGTTAGCGTTGCTCGCCGTCCGAACTCGCGCAAAATGGCGCGCGTGGCTTGCACAGCACCACAAATCGAGTCGCGGAGTTTGGCTCGTATTTCATAAGGCCCACACGGGCGTGAAATCGCTGCCGTACGAGGACTTCGTTCGCGAAGCGCTCTGCTTCGGGTGGATCGACAGCCTGGTGAAGCGCGTCGACGACGACCGATTCGCAATCAAGGTGACGCCGCGCAGAGCCACGAGCAAATGGTCCGACATCAATCGCCGGCGCTGGATGGAACTGAACAGCGCCGGGTTGCTCAAGCCGGCCGGCTTGGCTGCGGCTCCCACAGCGAACAAGTACGCGGCGAAGCCCAAGATTCCCGAGCTGCCGGGTTACATCGCGAAGGCGATCAGAGCCGATCCGAAAGCGTGGAGCTTCTTTCAAAAGCTGCCGCGAACCGAGCGCCGCAACTTTGTCGTCTGGATCTACATCGCAAAACGTCCTGAGACTCGCGCGCGGCGCATCCGCGAATCGATTGCACTGCTCGCGGCGGGCAAGAAGCTCGGTCTGAAGTAAGGGTTCCTGCTTGTGTGGAGGCGCTCATGGGCACGGCGCGCCCGCTCGCGTCCAGCTCTCCCACGCGTCGAGGAACATCCCGCGCGGCGTCGACACCGGTGGGCGCCCGAAGCCGGGGCTCCACCCCCACAACACCAGTGGCGTTTCGAGGTGCGCGCGCAACGCCGCCATGTCGCGCCGAGTTGGTCGCATGACCGCCGCAGGCGGCGACGAAAAGGAAAGTGGCGACGCACGATCGAAGCATGAGGTCCTCTACGTGAGTTGCAGCGGCAGCGCGCGCAATCGACGCTTCGTGACGGCGAACACGGCATTCGCGACCGCCGGGGCAATGGGCGCGGTCGCCGGTTCACCGATGCCGCCCATCGGCGCGCCGCTCGCGATCAGGTGCACGGTGACGCGTGGCATCTCGAACATGCGCAAGGGCCGATAGTCGTGGAAATTGCTCTCGACGACTTTGCCACCGACGATCGTGAGCTTGCCGTGCAGTGCCGCGGTAAGTCCGTAGACGATCCCGCTCTGCATCTGCGCCTCGATTCCGAGCGGATTGACGGGCACGCCGCAGTCGACCGCGCATGTCACGGCGTGAACGCGGATGCGACCGCTGTCGATTGACACCTCCGCGACCTCCGCGACGATGCTGCCGAAGCACTCGTGCACGGCAAGGCCACGCGCGTGTCCCGTCGGCGGCGGCGTTCCCCAGCCGGCCTTGTCGGCGGCGAGCCGCAGCGCGGCGGCATGGCGTGGCGC
>DASWDF010000049.1:0-177187 GCA_036395475.1 Casimicrobiaceae bacterium | reverse complement strand
CGCGCACCGAGCGAAGGCGGCGCGTGGTGTGGCGGCCATCCGGAGCCCCACGCCGGCTGGACCGAAGGCGGGATGCCGCCGATGCCGGCCGACGCGATTCTCATGGGCGACTTCAATTTCGTGTGGCATTCGCCGGAATACGATCGCATCGTCGGACCGATGTCCGAGCGCTACGGCCGACTCAATCGGCTCACCGGATTCGCCGATGGCTGGGTCGCCGCCGGTCACGGCGAAGATGAAGGCGTGACAGCGGATAACGGCAAGCGGATCGACTTCTGCTTTGTGTCGGCCGCGCTGGCGGGCCGGGTGCAAGCGGCTCGCATCGACGCCGAGGTCACGAGGTCCGATCATCAACCACTCTGGGTGCAGATGGATCTTTAGGTCGCGCCACACCGCCCTCATCGCGTTCGGCGGTATAGCGCGGACAGCGCGCGCACGTTGTCCGCTAACCGCCGACTGGGTGGTCGAGCTGGCGCGCCCGTAGGCATCCGGGGACGAGCGACGCCTATGGAGTTATGGATCGGCTGGACGCACACTGGGGCGCGCGCGATCAAAAACTACTTCATTGCTGACACGTTTGGGGCCTGTTCTCGATCGCTCTAGCCGAGCGCATGCGCTGCTTTGATTAGCACGTAAACCTGAAGGCCCTTTGACGTAGATCAGATGAGGGACCGCGGGCGAACAGAAAATGGCGCATAAAGACGTATTGTTTCTGCCGACAGGTTCAAGCATTGCAGCCGGGTGTGCTGGAGCAGTCGTTGGTTCAATAGCCGCTCTTCACACCGGGTACGACAAGACGCGTGCGATACCAGTCCGCTAACTTGGATCAAGCGCTGGTCTGGCGGTCCGCCTTTTCCGCATCGAAACCCGTTTCAACGTGGAGAGACTCTCATGAAGAAGACCGTCCTTTTTCTGGCCTTAGGCGCCCTTGCCGCAAGCTCGGCGTTGGCCGCCGACCCGGCCACGATCAACTGGTCGAAGATTCCAGCGGTCAATGTCGGATTGTTTTATCCCGGCCAATCCACGTATGAGTGGCTGCGCGGCCCCGCTCATCCGGGTGCGCAGGGGGTAGACGCGCAGGCGTGCACCACCTGCCACAAGGACAACGAGAAGGCGCGTGGCGCGAAGCTCGTCGAGCAGGGACCTCTGGAGCCGGCACCGGTGAAGGGCAAGATCGGTTACGTCGATTTGAAGGTGCAGGCGGCATACGACGACAAGAACGCGTACCTGCGCTTCCAGTGGAAGACCCAGAACAAATTCCCCGGCACTGAACACCAGTACCTGCGCTACGACGGCAAAGAGTGGAAGGTTTATGGTTTTCCCAAGCTCGACAAGGTCGTGCAGGACGGCACGCAGCCTGGCATCTACGAAGACCGCATGACGATCATGCTCGACGACGGCAAGGTGCCGGGGTTCGCCCAGCAGGGCTGCTGGCTGACCTGTCACGAGGGCACACGCGATATGCCCAACATGGCCTCGAAGGAAGAATCCCAGAAGGCGATCAAGCAGAACGACGTGCGCAAGTACTTGCCGGCGACGCGCAGCAACCCGTCGGACTGGAGAACCATCAAATCGGCTGACGAGATCGCCAAGCTGAAGGCGGCCGGCGGCTTCGTTGACCTGATCCAGTGGCGCGCGCATCGCTCGAACGCGGTCGGCATGGCCGATGACGGCTACGTACTCGAGTACCGCAACTCCGATGCCGGCGCGAACATGTTCGGCGGCAACGCAGACTCCAAGACGCACGAGCCGAAATTCATGTGGGACGCGAAGAAGACCGGCTATAAGTCGATCACCGCCGCGCAGCTGCACAAGGGCGAGCATTTCCTGATCAAGGAGAAAAATGCGGTACCGTTCGATCCGAACGCAGGATGGAAGGAAGGCGACATGATTCCCGATTACGTGGTGAGCCGGCAGGATGCCAAAGGCTCGGCCGCGGACAACAACGCGATCGCCAATTGGGAGAATGGCACCTGGACGGTGGTCATCGTCCGCCCGCTCGGCCTGACCAACGACGATGACAAGTCGCTGAAGGAAGGCGGTGTCTACAACGTGGGCTTCGCAGTGCATGACGACAACATCACCACGCGTGGCCATCACGTGTCGTACGTAAAGACGCTCGGCTTGGGCGCCAAGGGCGATATTCAGGCGGTCAAGCTGCCGTAACGGCTCGCTCGCCCGGTTTTCAGCGAGAGGCGGGGGGAATTATGCAAGGGGCTGCACAGGCCCCTTGTTCGTTTATCGAGCGCAATGAAGCCGGCCCGCCGGTCGCGACAGGCAGAAGCGCAGCGCGCCGGCGCGCATCATCACAGCAGCCCCCGCGCCCCGGTCACAGGAACGGCGACATCACCACGCGCTATTCGGGCGCCGGACACGCTGATCGCGGGCGACGAGTTCGGCTGGTCCTCGGTACTAATGGATCGGGGGCAAGCTCTTCCAGACGCGAACGTTGGAAGACGTCGAAGCGTTGGTGTTCGAAGGCCCGGAACTGCGAGCGATGTGCGAGAACGATACGGCGTTCGGCTGCAGGTTGATGCTGCGCCTGCTCGAGTGGTATCCGCCTCGTCACGTATCAATCGCCGATGGACGGCGAGGCACGATGAGCTTCGCCGTCAAGATCTGCACGACCTCCCCGCGTTGATTGCGGGTCTCGCTGCGCACGGTGACGATCCCTCGATCGGGGCGCGAGCGCGACGGCGTCACTTGCGCGACTTCGCTTTCCACGTGGAGCGTGTCGCCCGGTCGCGTCGGCATCGGCCAGCTCACTTCGCCGCCGGCACCGATGATACCGCCCGCGATCGGCGCTCCGCCGTCGACCAGAAGCCGCATGGTGATTGCCGCCGTGTGCCAGCCGCTCGCCGCCAAACCTGCGAACAACGTGCCCTTGGCCGCAGCATGATCGAGATGAAACGGCTGCGGGTCGAACTCGCCGGCGAACGCCTTGATCTGCGCCTCGTCCACAGCATGCGACCCGCTGACGAACCGCTGTCCGACGTGGAGGTCGTCGAGATAGAGCCCACCGTTCATAGGCTGCTTGTCTGGCTTCGTCATACGCACCTCTCGTCATCCACAGCGGAGAATCGAGCAAATCGTCGATGATTGACTCAGTAGATCGGCGCTGGGCGCGGTAGAACCGGCAGCTCGGCAGGCAAATCATCAACGTCACCGCGGACGAAGTCGACGATCGCCCGGACGACGGCTTGGTCGCGCAGCAGCCGGTAGTGGCCAAGCCCGTAGGTCTTGATCAGCCGCGCCTCGGGCATGCGTGCGGACAATCGCAGCGTGTGCTCGAACGGCACTTCGGTGTCGCCGCTGTCATGCACGAACATCGCAGGCAGATGCAATTGTCCCAGCTCGTCGATGCGGTCGATCTCTGCGAAGCGCACGCCGTAATGACGCTCTAGGCGGTGACGCATTGCGTCGCGAATTGACGGCGTGATTCCCAGCATGCGAGCGAACTTGTGCGTATGCTCGCTGATCGACGCAGGAGGGCTCACGAATACGACGCGCCCAAGTTCCAGACCACGTCGCATTGCAACGCCGAGCGCGGCTGCGCCGAGCGAGTGGCCGATCGCTGCTTCGAACGGTCCGTGCGTGGCGGCGAGCGCCTGCAGGGCGCGAACGAAATCCGGCAGGGCGACCGGTCCGTGCCCGCTTTCGCCGTGCCCAGGCTGATCGAACCACACGACGCGATGGCCCGTCGCCACGAGCGGCGCGACGAAGCTTCCCATTTGCACTCCGCGGCCACCCCAACCGTGGACCAATAGAACGGCCGGAGCGGCTGGCGGTCCGGCCTGCCAGACCGCAAGCGAGTGCGTGCCGGAGACAACCGTTTCGCGGCGAGCATCGACCGGTTGCAATCTGCGGCCGGCATAACGCGGCGGCGCGGTGAACAGGCGCTCTGCGTGGCGACGCGCCAGATCGGGCACCAAGCGGGAAGCGATCGCGAAATAGGCACGAATGACAGCCCATAGCGACGGTTTGGCACGAACGATCGTGCTGTTTACAGAGGCGGCCAATGAAGCGTTCATGCAAATCTCGCTGAGGGTTCAGGTAGTTGGCGCAGCCGTTGCAAGCAACCGCTCGAACGCAGCGCGAGCATGCGCTTCAGCCCGGGCGACATCGAACAGGCGTGCGCCGTGGTAGTAGGCGAAGATGATGCCCATCATGTCGAACACGAATTGTCCGACGTCGAGATCCGCTCGCAGGTGGCCTTGGCCGACCGCGAGCTCGACGGCACGGCCGAGCTCTCGCTCGAGCCGCGCGAAATGCTCCACGACCGCGTCGCGTACGGGCCCAGGACGGTCGTCGAACTCCACTGCAGCCGCCTGCATGGGGCAGCCGTGAATGAGCCCACCACGCGCCGTCCAGCCGAGCCAATTCTCGAACAGCGCGCGCAGGCGCGGCAACCCGCGCCGCGCTCTCAACGCAGGCAGGAATACGGTTTCGCTGAAACGCGCGGCAGCAGCCTCGATGGCGGCCACTTGCAACTCCTCACGCGATCCGAAATGGGCAAAGAGCCCGCTCTTGGACAAGCCGGCACGCTCGGCCAGGGACCCGATGGTCAGCGACTCGAAGCCCCCCTCACTCGCCTGTGCCAGCGCAGCGTCGAGGATCGCTGCGCGCGTATGCTCGCCTTTGCTCATGACTCGAACTATACGAACGGTCGTGCTTTTTGTCAAGCGCTACTTTTAGCCCTGCCGGCGCGGATCACTTGGGACGTTCTTCCCGCTTGAACAGCGCTCTCACGGGAGTTCCAGAGCAGCCAGGCAGGACCCGAAGTGAACAGATGGCTTTCGGAAGGAGTCGATCATGATCCTGGGACTGTCGACATCTGCGTTTACTTTGTTTCACGTTGTTTTGAGCCTGGTAGGAATTTCCGCTGGCCTCATCGTCCTGTTTGGCATGTTCAACTCGAAAAGACTCGATGTCTGGACCGCGGTCTTTCTCGCAACCACGGTCTTGACGAGCGCGACCGGATTCCTTTTCCCACGCGATCACATTCTGCCGTCGCATGTCGTTGGCATCGTATCGCTGATCGTGTTGGCGGTCGCGATCCTGGCGCGCTATGTCTACCGCCTCGCGGGTCGCTGGCGCTGGATCTACGTCGTAGGCGCTGTCGTGGCTCTCTACCTGAACGTCTTCGTCGGGGTCGTGCAGGCGTTCCAGAAGTTACCGCTCTTGATGCCGCTGGCACCGACCCAATCCGAGCCGCCGTTCCTTATCGCGCAGTTCGTCGTGCTTGCTCTCTTCGTCGTGCTTGGCATCGTGGCGGTACGATTGTTTCATCCTCAGACAGATGCGGCGGCGTCAGGCGCTGGTCAGCACTCAGGTCATTTAGAAGGAGATTGAGCCTGCGATAACGCGCTGCGTTGGCCTGACGTCATTGCTTGCCGCCAGGTTGCCGTGCACCGCGACCGGTCTTCGTGCGCAGAATGAACACTGCCGCGCCCGCGATCAACAGCGCGCTTCCGCCGATCACGGCGCTGACGGGCAAACTGAAGGCTAGGATCGCGCAGCCTGCGACGCCGCACACCGCAAGCCAGCGTGGCCATCGGCGCTCCCCGGGGTTCAGCGTGAACGCGGATGCGTTCGCAACTGCGTAGTACGTCAGCACCGCGAACGAACTGAAGCCAATTGCATCGCGGATGTCGGCTACGGCAGCAATTGTGGCAACGATCGCGCCGACCGCGAGCTCGGCATGATGCGGGATCCGATAACGAGGATGCACGGCCGCGAAGAAGCTCGGCAGATCGTGGGTGGAGGCCATCGCGAATGCCGTACGGCTGACTCCTGCGAGCAGCGACAGCAGCACACCGAGCGATGCAACGGTCGCGCCGACGCGAACCACCGGCGACAATGATGCCCAGCGGCCCGCTTCGACGGCCGCCCTGAGGGGCGCGGGTGCTTGCGCGAGCGTGGCGGCATCGACGGCGAGCAGCGCGCTCACCGCGACCGCGGCATAAACGACCAATGTGATCGCAAGCGCCAACGGGATCGCGCGCGGTATGGTCCGCGCCGGATCGACGACTTCCTCGCCGAGTGTTGCGATTCGAGCGTAGCCTGCGAATGCGAAGAACAGCAGCCCTGCGGCCTGCAGGATGCCGTACGGACTGCTGGTGGTGAGCATGTGCAGCCGGCTGATGTCGGCTTCACCGCCGAAGACGACAGCGGCCACGACAACCGCGAGCGACACGAGCACGATGGCGACGATGGCGCGAGTAAGCAGCGCAGTCTTCGTCACGCCGAAGTAGTTGACCGCGGTGAGCGCGATCACCGCACCGACGGCAATGGGACGCGAAATGGAAGGCGCCGCGTAGAAGGCGAAGGTCAATGCCATCGCGGCGCAGCTTGCGAGCTTGCCGATGACAAATCCCCATCCTGCCAGGAAACCCCAAAATGGGCCGAGTCGCTTACGCCCATAGACGTACGCACCGCCCGACTCGGGATAAAGCGATGCGAGCTCGGCTGACGAAGTTGCGTTGCAATACGCGACAAACGCCGCGATCACCAGCCCGAGCAGCAGGCCTGCGCCCGCCACCCGCGCGGCCGGCGCGATCGCCACGAACACACCCGCGCCGATCATCGAACCAAGACCGATCATCACCGCGTCGGTGGTGCCGAGCTTGCGGGCGAGCCGGCTGGGATGGGCAGAATTCTCGCGACTGGCTCGGGACTTTGTCACCGGAGCGGACCGATTGTTGCAGATGGATTGGCGGTTATAGCATCAACGGCTACATCTTCGGCAATCTGCGCGGGCTCGCGATGGGCAACGTCCAAAGAGTGCGTTGGCACGTGCTCGGCATGGGCAACGAGGTGGACCTGCACACGCCGCATTGGCACAGCAAGATGCTGGACCGTGCAGGCGTGGACGCGGTATCAGCGCGCCAACCGCCGCTCGCGCGCCTTATTCCGCCCGTCGCGACGCGCGGTTCAGTTGACCGCGATTTCGACCAGCGGCACTCCGCCCGGCCCAGCGACGTGCACTGCGCACGCAAGGCAGGGATCGAAGCTGTGAATCGTGCGCAGGATCTCGAGTGGCTGCTTGGGGTCGGCGAGCTTCGTGCCGCGTAGCGCGGCCTCGTACGCGCCGTCCTGTCCCTTCGCGTCGCGCGGGCCCGCGTTCCAGGTCGACGGCACCACCGCCTGGTAGTTCGCGATCTTGCCGTCGCGGATCACGATCCAGTGGCCGAGCGCACCGCGCGGCGCTTCCATGAACCCGGCGCCGCGCGCTTCCGCAGGCCACGTGCGCGGATCCCAGTATTGATCGTTGTGCGTACGCACGTCGCCGGCCTTGATGTTGGCAAGCAGCGCGTCGTACCACGACTGCATCGAGTCGGCGATGATCTTCGTTTCGAGCGTGCGCGCGGCGGTCCTGCCGAGCGTCGAGAACAGCGCCTCGACGGGAACGTCCAGCGTCTTGAGCGTCATTGCGACGAGCTCCTTCGCCTGCGCATTACCGGACGCGTAGAGCATCAGCATGCGCGCAAGCGGGCCGACCTCCATCGCCCGGCCCTTCCACCGCGGCGACTTGAGCCACGAGTAAGCCTTGTCGACGTCCAGGTTCTGGTACGGCGGCTTCGGCCCGGTGTAGTGAAGCGCGGTTTCGCCGGCGTACGGGTGAAGGCCCTTGTCCTGACCTTGCGCGTAGTCGTACCACGAATGCGCAATGTACTCCTGGATCTCGCCGTCGGCGTGAAGGTCGACGGGTTGAATGTGAGACAGATCGCGATCGACGATCGCACCGCGCGGGAACAGGAAGCTCGACGGATCGCGGATGCTCTTCGCCGGCAGATCGCCGTAGCAGAGGAAGTTGCCGAGCCCTTCGCCGACCTTCGCCCAATCTTTGTAAAAACCCGCGATCGCAAGCGTGTCGGGCACGTAGACCTCGTTCACGAACGTGCGCATCATGTTGATGATGTCCTGCACCTGCTGCAGGCCGAGCACGTTGACCGCGGTGGCGGCATCGCCGCCGCGGAAGTGCGCCGGCTCGACTTGCGCGCCCGGCGACTGCACGCTGATTGCCGACGGCATGCCGCCGACGAGGAAGTTCGGATGCGGATTGCGCCCGCCGAAGATCGTGTGCAGCTTGCAGACCTCGCGCTGCCATACGAGCGCATCGAGATAGTGCGCGACCGCCATCAGGTTCGCCTCGGGCGGCAGCTTGTACGCCGGATGCCCCCAGTACGCGTTCGCGAAGATGCCGAGCCGCCCGCCTTCGACGAACTTCTTCACGCGGTTCTGCGCATCCGCGAAATAGCCCGGCGACGAGCGCGCGTAGCTGGAGATGCTTTGGGCGAGCGCGGAGGTCTGCTTCGGATCGGCCTTGAGCGCGGACACGACATCTACCCAGTCGAGCGCATGCAAATGGTAGAAGTGCATGACGTGGTCGTGGATGAACTGCTGGCCGATCATCAGATTGCGGATCAGGTTCGCGTTCGGCGGAATGTCGTACTTCAGCGCGTCCTCGACCGCGCGCACCGACGCGATGCCGTGCACGAGCGTGCACACGCCGCAGATGCGCTGCGCGAATGCCCACGCGATGCGCGGGTCGCGATTGCGCAGGATGATCTCGATGCCGCGCACCATCGTGCCGGCGCTGGACGCGCGGGTGATCACGCCGTCGGCATCGGTGTCCGCTTCGATGCGAAGGTGCCCTTCGATCCGGGTGATCGGATCGACGACAACGCGATTGGCGGGGCTCATGACCGCTCCTCGATCAGTTGGCCGGCGACGATCTCGAGCAGCGAGTGCATCGTCTTGTCCCAGCGGTAATATGCCTGCCCGTCGTCGAACGCCTGCCGGCAATTGGAGCAGGTGGTGACGGGAAGATCTGCGCCTGTCTCATCGATCTGGTTGATCTTGAGCTGGAACACGCGATGGCGCAGCCGATCGGCGCGGCGGATCGCGATTACGCCGCCGCCACCGCCGCAACACCACTGGGTATCGCGGTTCGGCGACATCTCGACGAGCTCCGCGCCCAGCGCCTTGATGAGCTCGCGCGGCGCCTCGCCGACGCCGCCTCGGCGCACGACCTGGCAGGGATCGTGGAACGTGACAGTGGTCGCGAGCGGCTTCAACCGCAGCGTGCCGCTCTTCGTCGCCTCGGCAAGGTACTCGACGATGTGCAACACCTGGAACGGCAGCCTGCGGCCCATCAGCTCGCTCGCCTGCCATCGCATCGCGCCGTAGGCGTGGCCGCATTCGGGCAGCAGCACCGTCTTCGCGCCGCGGCGCTCGGCCGCTTGCGCGATACGCTCGACAATCGCCCGCTGCAGATCGATCCGGCCGGAGACTGTTCCGATATTGCCTGCCTCGAAGCCATCGCTCGCGATGGTCCAATCGGCGCCGACGTGATTCAACACGCGCGCGAGCGCGACGATCGTCGCCGGATATTTCAGAACGTCGATCGGATTGATCGTCGCGAGCACGTCGCATCGCTCCTTGTCGAGCGGGATCGCGACGCCGGCCTGCTGCGCGAGTCCAGGCAGCCATTCGCGCAATCCCTGCGCCGTCACGCCGAGCGCGCTGCCATCGGACTCCTGCCGCTCGGTGAGAGCCCACAGCTCGTGCGGAAGCAGGCCTGCGGCCGCCATCCCTTGGCGAGCGATCGCGACGAGGCCCGAGATGTCGATGCCCATCGGACAGATCAGCGAACAGCGGCCGCACAGCGTGCAGGAGTCATAGATCAGCTCCTGCCACCGCGCGAGCTCCTCGGCGCTCACGCGCGGCTTCAATCCCAGCGAACGGAAGAAGAACGCGAACGGCCCGTATTCGCGCTTGTACGCCTGCTTGAACGGCTCCACCTTGAGGATCGGCGTGTACTTCGGATTCTCGGTGGTGACGTAGTAGTGGCATGCGTCGGCGCACATGCCGCAGTGGATGCACGACTCGAGGTAGAGCGCCGCGGTCGCGCCGAAATCGCCGATGAAGCGGCGCATCGCGCGCGTCTCGCGGGCGCGCGCATCGAGCGTGCCCTGCACGTCGGTGCGCGTCGCCGGCTGCTTCACCGACACGCGCGGCTCGTCGAGCTGCAGCGGATGAGTTTCGTTGATTTGCGCGTTCACAGGCTCGCTCCTTTGCGTTCGAACTGAACGCCTTCGGCGCCGCGCGTGGTAAAGAAGTAGAAGAAGTGCATCAGCTTGCCGAATGGAAACCAGATCAGCAGCAGCGCGATCGACAGGATGTGCAACCCAAGCAGCGTCTGGTACGGCCCGCCGACGTGGCTGTACGCGAGCATGCCGGTCGCAAGCGGCAGGAACGTCACGAGCCAGCTCACATAGTCGTCGAAATTGGACAGCACGCGCTTTGGCCCGTTGACGAACCGATGTACGGCGGAGCCGAGCATCGCGGCGACCGAAACGGCGCTGAAGAAGTAGATGACGCCGCCGGGCAGCGCCGGCCACGCGAAGCCACCGGTCGATTTCATGTTGATGCCGAACAGGCCGCTGAACACGTCGCGGAAGAACAGGATGTGCGGCAGGTAGAAGAACAGCGCGACAAAGAACCCGATGTGGAAGATGTAGCCGATCACCTCGCCGTACGCTGTGCCGCCGCGGAAGAAGGCGGGCTTCGGCAGCGAGCGGAAGATGATGAGCCGTATGCCGGTCCACGCGTGCGGCTTGCGCGCAGGCGAAAGCGGTCGACGATGGCGCAGCAGCGCGATGCCGACGAGCCGCCAGAGGATGCCGGCGACGAACACGAAGGAAGCGAACGCCATCACCGGCCCGCGAGCAAACTGAAGGAGCGTCATGCCGTCGAATGCATCCATTGCCTACTCCTTCTCGCTGTTCTGCTGCCGGCGGCGCGCCGTCGCCGCCGCGACGGCGCCGAGCGCGATGCCGGCCGCCGCCGCGCCCGCCACCGTGGCCGCGCTGCCCCACTGCACGGTGGGCAACGGATCGTAGAAGCTCTGCGCGTCCCAGAACCGCGGCTCCGAGCAGCCGAAGCAGCCGTGTCCGGACTGGATCGGATAGCTCGTGCCGCCGTTCCACTTCACCGTTGCGCAGGCGTTGTAGGTCGTCGGTCCCTTGCAGCCGAGCTCGTAGAGGCACCAGCCGTTGCGCGCGCCGGCATCGTCGAACGACTTCGCGAATCGGCCCTGGTCGTAGAACGGCCTGCGATAACAGCGGTCGTGGATCGTCTCGCCGTAAAACGCCTTCGGCCGGCCCAACGGATCGAGCTCGGGCAGGATGCCGAACGCGAGGAAATGCGCGAGCACGCCGGTGATGACCGCCGGAATCGGCGGACAACCCGGCACCTTCACGATCGGCTTGTCCTTCACGATCGCCGACACCGGCACCGCGCGCGTCGGATTCGGATTCGCTTCCGGCAGACCGCCGAACGACGAGCACGTGCCGACGCATACGATCGCCGCCGCGTCTTGGGCCGCGTCACGCAGCCACTGCTCGTTCGTCGCGCCGCCGATGCACGAGTACGCGCCGCCCTCGCCGGTTGCAACCGACCCGTCGATGATCAGGATGTACTTGCCCTTGTTTGCCTTCATCGTGTTCAAGCGAATCTCTTCCGCCTGATGACCGGACGCCGCCATCAGCGTCTCCTGGTAATCGAGCGAAACGAGATCGAACAGCAGCGATTCGACCGAAGGTTGCGACGAGCGGGTGAGTGATTCCGTGCAACCGGTGCACTCCTGGAATGGCAGCCAGATCACCGACGGACGCTGCGCTTGCGCGAGCGCCTGCGCGAAGACTTGCCGCATGTCGGCGGGCAGCGCGAGCAGCGACGCCATCGCCGCGCAGAATTTCACGAGATTGCGTCGGCTCACGCCGCGCGCGCTCAGCGCTTCGCCGACTGTAGCCCTGTGTGTCATCGTGTTTCCTCCTGTACCGGCACGTGCTTAGCGCCGTCCGGGGAGCCGTCGGTGTGCGTCGCCTGCGCGGCTGCCGACGGCGGCTCGGTGCGCCAGCGCTTGAGCAGCCGACGCGCTTCGTCGCACATGCGCGGAATCGCGCCGGCAACGCCATCGGTGAGCGCAATGCCTAAATCGAATCGCTGCGGCTGCACGCCGACGAGCGCGCGCCGTGCAGGCAGACGTCCGTTGAGCTCGGCAATGGCCAAGACGTCGGCGAGTGCTACCTCGTGGACGCTTGCAAGGACACCCGTTTCGAGGAACCTGTCGAGTGCACGGCCTTCGAGGCAGCGCACGCTCCCCGGCGAGGCGCCGAGGTTCGCCGCGTCGAGCACGATCAGCGCATCGGTCGCTTCAACGATTGCGCACAGATCGAACGACAGCGTGCCGCCGTCGACGAACGTGACGTCCGGGCCGCAACGTGCGGACTCGGCGCGAAGCGCATGCAGAGCATGCACACCGCAACCCTCGTCTCCCAGAAGCAGGTTGCCGATGCCCAGCACTACGATGCCCATCGCCTCGCGCCTTCCTAGTGCGAGCGGATTCGATCGAGCCTAGGCCGCTGCGGCGATCGTTCATTTGATGTGAGTCAAACAGCGCGCACGTGGGTATGCTTCAGCGAGAGAGCGCGCGCGCATACGCGCGCGCGTCACGTCACAAGAAACCTTCTCCGGAAACGAGAATGTAACGACTGTCGTTACTCCGCATTCTTTCTTTCGCTCGCCTTGCTCGTGTCAACCGAAGCCGCCGTTTCGGCGGCTTACATGTTCAGATTGAGCTCGGGCCATTGTTGACCACGGCGCGCGGGATTGGCGCAGAAGCTGCTGCCGTCGCTGTCCCGCTGGAGGGGTCCATGGCACGCCTCGCAGCTGTCGTCCATCATCGTGCGCTGCTCGTGCATGAGTTGGGAAGATGGTGCGGCGCTGCTCGCCATACGCGAGCGCGGATGTCGGACGGCTCGTCGGACTCGCCAACCTTGTTCTCGATCGCATCGGAACCATCGCGATCCTGCGCGTGGCGAAAAGCTGAAATCGCTGGCAGCGACCGGTGCGCGACCCCAAGCCGTGACGTCTCTGCTTTGTCCGCCGCTTCACACAACCGGGCGTCACAGCGACGCCGGCCGCAGTCGAGCGCGACGACGAATCACCGGCGCTGCGCGATCGCCGACCCGCGCTTGTGACGAAGCGTTTCCGAGGGCAGCTCGCCGAACATTCGCTTGTAGTCGGTGACGAAATGACCCAGGTGCCAGAAGCCCCACCGTGCGGCGATGTCCTGCACCGAATCCGCTGGGGACTTGCCCGCCTTGAGATCGCGCCGTACGCCGTTCAGGCGCATTGCACGCAGGAAGCGGACCGGGTTGATGCCCAGCACTTCCTGAAAGCTGTATTGGAGCGTGCGCCGGCTCACGCCCAGCTCGCGGCATAGATCGGCAACCGTGATCGGCTCGGCGATGCGCGAGCGCATGAACGCCTTCGCCGCGTCGACGACGTTGCGCCGTCCGGCGCATGCCGGCCTGGCCGACGCGCTGTCATCGGCCACGACGGCGACCACCGCGCCCAGCATCGTCTGCTCGAGAACGCGCTGTGTCTGCCGGAACTGCAGCGCAATCGGATTGACTTCCGACGATTGCAGCACCGACTGCAGCAGCCGCCGGAATTCGTCCAGGCGCTCAACGCACGGCTTGAGCACCCCCTTGCCCGCGAACACGGCTGCAAGGTCGCGATGTTCGACTTCGCGCGCGTGCGTTTCGAGCGCACCCGAATCGACGACGAGGCCGAGGATCTCGAAACCGCGCGGCGTGTAGAAGTCGAGCTCGTCCTGCGCGCCGAGCGTGACCAGCGCATCGGGCTCGACGCCCTCGCCGCGGAACAGCGCGGTCCCCTCCATGCGGATGGGCACGCCTATCGCGCGCGATCCCCACCACGGGTTACCGCATTCGTGAACGGCCTGATTGGTCGTCTCGCGAAACAGCTGCACGCCCGAAAAACAGAGCTCGTGCAGGCCGCCGACGAAACGGCCCGGCGTCATCTGCTCGTAGACCTGGTTCCACTCGCGCAGGCTGGCCGCCTGCTCCTCGATGTCAGAGCTCGTCGTGCGCGTGAGGGAAAGCGGCGCGATGTCGCCATCGCCCTGCGAACAGGCGTGCGCAGTTTCCGACGCGATGACCGCTGCCACGACCATTAGCGGCTCGCCGGCTCGACCATCGGATCTCCTCCTTCGGATCGTTCGTCACCCGCGATCGAAGCGCGGGCAAGCGATCGCGGCGCCGCCTCGAGTTCCGAACATCTCGTACGGTGCTCCCAAACTGGTTCGCAAATCTTTGACCTGCATTAAGAAGACCGGACTCGATTGCCGATTTGGGATAACGGCTCCGAAGCGCGACGGCGACAATCGGTCGCACGTACACGTCATGAGAGTCCGGTCCAAACAGGGTACCGGACTCAGGATTCGGAGGAGTGACCGGAATGAATCTCACCTATGCAACGATCGCGCGCGCCGGCGGGCTCGCGCTCGCGCTGTCTACGCTGTTGACTCCGGCGGTCCTCGCTGCGGTCAGCGATCAGGAGGCCGCACAGCTTGGGAAGAACCTCACGCCGATCGGCGCCGAGAAGGCCGCGAACAAGGACGCAACGATTCCCGAGTGGACGGGAGGCATGACCTCGGCTCCTGCCGGCTGGAAGCCCGGACAGAAGCGGCCGGATCCTTTCGCCGCCGACAAGCCGCTGTTCTCGATCGACGCGTCCAACGTCGACAAGTACCGCGACAAGCTCTCCGAGGGCCAGCTCGCGCTGGTCAAGCAGATCAAGGGGTACCGGATGGACGTGTACCCGACGCGTCGCAGCTGCGGCTTCCCCGACTTCGTCTACGAGCGCACGAAGGCCAACGCGCGCGAAGCGAAGCTCGCGGCGAACGGCTGGGGACTCGAAAAAGGCATCGGCGCCGCCGTGCTCTTCCCGATCCCCAAGACCGGCGCCGAGGCGGTGTGGAACCACAAGGTCCGCTACATGGGCGAGGGGCGCATCGAGTACTACGCGACGATCTTCTCGAACAAGGGCGGCGACTTCACGCCGCTGGTGCAGGACCAGTGGACCTGGGTGCCGTTCCACTCGCCGAAGAACAAGGGTGTCGAGGACGTCGCCGGCGTCGAAATGAAGCTCATGGACCTGACCGTCGCGCCAGCCGCCCGCGCCGGCGAGATCATCCTCGCGCATTGGTTCTTCAATAGCGCGAGCGACGCGTGGCTGTACTTCCCCGGCCAGCGGCGCACGCGGCGCGCGCCGTCCTTCAACTACGACAACCCGGTACCGGGCTACGAGAACCTGGAAACCGTCGACGCGTATCCGATGTACGCCGGTGCGATGGATCGCTACGACTGGAAGCTCATCGGCAAGCAGGAGATGTACATCCCCTACAACAGCTTCAAGTGGATCGACAAGAGCAACAAGTACAAGGACGTTTACCTCGGCGACTTCGTCAAACGCGATCTCGTCCGTTACGAGCTGCATCGCGTGTGGAAGGTCGAGGCGACGGTCAAGCAGGGCATGCGCCACCAGATTGCGAAGCGCGTGTTCTATCTTGACGAGGACAGCTGGGGACTGATCGTCGCCGACAACTTCGACGCGCAGGGCAAGATCTGGCGCGTTCAGGAATCGAGCGTCTATCCGGCGCCGGAAATCCCCGCCTGCGTCAGTCAGGAATTCGTTTCGTACGATCTGAGCGTCGGCCGCTACATCGCAGAGAACGCAACGCAGGAGCGACCCGAAACCGACTGGCTCGCCGGACGCGAAGGTCGCATCGATGCGAAGAAATTCAGTCCCGACGAACTGCGCCGCATCGGCGAGCGCTGACGAGAACCCGGACAGGAGGGAACATGAACAACACGCAGATTCGCGTGGCGGCAGCGTCGCGCCGCGCGCTGGTCCTGGCGTTGGCCGCGCTGGCCACCACCGCTGCGCCGGCAGCGCGCGCGGCAAGCTTCGAGACCGAATGGGTGAAGGGCAGCTTCGATTCGACGATCTCGTTCGGCGCCCAGCGCCGCATGCAGGGCCGCGACTGCTCGATCATCGGCAACGACAACGGCGGATGCGTGCCGACGACCGGCACGCTCGGCGAGCGCGTCAATGGCCCCGGCTTCGGCTTCACGTCGAATCCCGACTTCAACTATCTGCAGGCCGACGACGGCAATCTCAATTTCGACAAGGGCGATGTCGTCTCGGCGGCGCTCAAGGGCACGCACGAGCTCTCGCTGCACTTTCGCGACGGATGGAGCGCGCTCGCGCGCGGGAGCTGGCTGTACGACTTCCGCGCCGACCAAACGCGGCGCACGCCGCTCGCCGACGATGCGAAGGACATCGCCGCGCGCGACGTGCGGTTGCTCGATGCCTGGGTGTCCAAGGATCTCGACCTTTTCGGCCGGCCGGCGAAGTTCCGCATCGGCAACCAGGTGGTGAGCTGGGGCGAGGACATCTTCATCTACGGCGGCATCAACGTCATCAACGCGATCGATCTTCGGCGCGCGCACGTGCCGGGCACGCAGCTGAAGGAAATCTTCAGGCCGGCGCCGATGGCATCGTTCAACATCGGCGTCAGCAACAACCTGAGCGTCGAAGGCTTCTACCAGTTCCGCTGGAACGCCTTCGAGTTCGATCCGGTCGGCTCGTACTTCTCGTTCGCCGACGTCGTCGGCCGCGGCCAGCAACACGCGTTCGTGCCAAGCTCGCTGCTGCCGGGGCCGCCCGGGACCGTCGGCGATGTCGGCACGGTGAGCAACGGGGCGATCATCCCGGCCGGGCAGCGCTTCACGCTGGAGGACCTGTTCGCGATCGGTACTGTCGTGCCGAAACTGAACACCCGCACGCCGCCCAATTCGGGCCAGTGGGGCCTTGCGCTGCGCTACAAGAGCGAGCAGTCGGCTGCCGAGTGGGGCGCCTACTACTTGCGCTACCACGACAAGATCCCGATGGTGAGCTTCGTCAACGATCCGTCGATCGCGGCGAATCCGTTCGGCCTCGGCTATTTCGTCGATTACGGCAAGGATCGCGATCTGTACGGCGTGTCGGTCAACACGCACGTCGGCGACTGGGCGGTCGGCGGCGAAGTGTCCTACCGGCCGCGCGACAGCGTCGCCATCGACCCGACGGTGCCGCTTGCCGGTCCCGATTGCGCGTTCTGCGCGCCGGGCACGTATCGCGGTTTTGTCGACGAGAAGAAGTGGCAGGCGCATCTGACGACGATTTACCTGCTCGGCCCGAGCGGCGATCTCGGCTGGCTGCTGCGCGCGCTCCGCGCTGCCGAAGGCACGCTGCTCGCCGAGGCGGCCGTTACGCATTACCCGGGCCTCGACCTGTCCGGCGCGCGGCCGTATCTGCTGACGAACTACGAGCTGCCGACGAAGACCTCGTGGGGCTACGTCGTCGAGCTCGCCGTCGTCTACCCGCACGCGTTCGGCTCACCGATCAACCTCACGCCGCAGATCGACTTCGCGCACGACGTCGGCGGCACGAGTCCGAACACGATCCCCTTCATCAAGGGCCGCAAGGCGTTCACGCCGTCGCTCAACTTCGAATACCTGAACAAGTGGCGCGGCCAGCTCGCGTACACGTGGTATTCGGGCGGCGACGGCAACAACCTGCTGAAGGACCGCGACTTCCTGTCGTTCAACGTGTCGTATTCATTCTAGCGAGACGACGCACGCCGCGACTGCCGCCGTTCGCCACGGCAGTCGCGGCGCGCAACCGCGATCCATGAGCGCTGCGCACCCTTCGCTGCTCGCGCGATTCGTCGCGAAGCTCGAGCACGCGCTGTTCGCGCATCGCGTGGCGACGCTCGCGGCGCTCGTCGCGCTGACGGTCGTCATGGGCGTGTTCGCCGCCCAACTGCGGATGTCGGCCGGATTCGACAAACAGCTGCCGCAGGCGCACGAATACGTCCGGACGTTCTACCAGTATCGCGATCAGGTCTTCGGCGCGAATCGCATCATGGTCGTCGTCCACGCGCGCGCCGGCGACATGTGGAACGCCGCGTTCCTTAGCAAGTTGAACGACGTCACGCAGGCGGTGATGTTCCTGCCCGGCGTCGATCGCCGAACGGTGAGCTCGCTGTGGACGCCGACGACTCGCGTGCTCGAGATCACCGAGGAGGGCTTCAAGTCCGAGGACGTGATCGGAGGCGACATCACGCCGGACCGGCTCACGCCGCAAAAGATCGAGCGCATCCGCAACAACGCGATCGTCGGCGGCTACATCGGGCAACTGGTCGCGAACGACAACTCGGGCGCCATGGTCGTCGCCGACCTGCTCGACAGCGATCCCATGTCGAAACGCAAGCTCGACTACCTCGACCTGTCGCGCCGCCTCGAGCAGGAGGTCCGACAGAAGCTCGAGACGCCTGACTTCGAGATCGAGATCATCGGATTCGCCAAGCAGATCGGCGACATCGCCGACGGCGCCAAGAGCGTCGTGCGCTTCTTCCTGCTCGCGTTCCTGCTCACCGCGGTGGCGGTGTACGTGTACTCGCGCTCGTGGGCGCTCACGGTGCTGCCGCTCGTCTGCTCGCTCGCCTCGGTGGTCTGGCAGTTCGGCACGCTGAAGCTGCTCGGCTACGGGCTCGATCCGCTGGCGGTACTGGTCCCCTTCCTCGTGTTCGCGATCGGCGTCTCTCACGGCGTCCAGCAGATCAACTACATCTCCAAGGAAGTGTGCACCGGAGTCGACACGATGACCGCGGCGCGGCGCAGCTTCACCGGGCTGTTGATCCCAGGGACGATGGCGCTCGTCACCGCGTTCGTCGGGTTCGCGACGCTGACGCTGATTCCGATTCCGATGATCCGCGAGCTCGGCATCACCGCCGCGATCGGCGTCGCGTACAAGATCATCACCAACCTCGTCATGCTGCCGGTCGCCGCATCGTACGTGCGCTTCGACGACCGCTACGTCGGGCGTGTGAACCGTCTGCGCGAGCGGCGCGGTCGCTGGATGGGCGTGCTCGGCCGTGTCGCCGAGCCCCGCAACGCGGCGATCGGCACGGTGATTTGTGCAGTGCTGTTCGGCATCGCGTGGATGCAGAGCCAGGGCCGCCACATCGGCCACCTGCAGCCCGGCGCGCCGGAGCTGCGTGCCGATGCGCGCTACAACCAGGACGCCAACCGGATCGTCGAGAAGTTCGATCTCGGCCTCGATGTGCTGTCGGTCGTCGTCGAGACGCCGAAGGAAGGCTGCTACGACCACGAAACGATGGAGTATTTGAACCAGTTCGGCTGGCAGATGGCCAACGTGCCCGGCGTGGTGTCGGTGACATCGGCGGCGTGGCTCGCGAAGCAGGCGTTTTCCGGTTTCAACGAGGGCAACCCCAAATGGGCAGCGTTGCCGCGCGACCCCAAGTCGCTCGCTAACGCGGTCGGCCTCGCGCCCGAGAATTCGGGTCTTTACAACCCGGGATGCACGGTGCTTCCCGTGCACCTCTATCTCGCCGATCACAAGGCGGGAACGATCAAGGCCGTCGTCGGCGCGGTGAAGACGTTTCGAGCGCAGAACGTCGATCCGCGCGTTCGCGTGCGGCTCGCGAGCGGCAACGTCGGCGTCCAGGCCGCGACCAACGAAGTGCTCGAGACGACCGAGCTGCCGATGATGCTGTACGTGTACGCGACGATCGTCGTGCTGGTTCTGGTCACGTACCGCGACTGGCGCGCGATGGTCGCCTGCTGCCTGCCGCTCACGCTCGCAACGCTGCTCGGCTACTGGTTCATGAAGGAGCTCTCGATCGGGCTCACCGTGGCGACGCTGCCGGTGATGGTGCTCGCGGTGGGCATCGGCGTCGATTACGCGTTCTACATCTACAACCGCCTGCAGATCTATCTCGCCCAGGGCGTCGACATCGTCACGGCGTTCAAGCAGGCGCTGCGCGAGACGGGGATCGCGACGATCTTCACTGCGCTGACGCTGTCGGTGGGCGTTGCGACGTGGTCGTTCTCCGATCTGAAGTTCCAGGCCGACATGGGCCTGCTGCTGACGTTCATGTTCATGGTCAACATGCTGATGGCCATGACGCTGCTGCCGGCGCTCGCCGTCATGATCGATTTGCTGATCCCGCGGCGGCGGCCCGTGCGCACGCCGCTGCTTTCGCATTGACATCCGGTACACCGATGCTCGACCGCCTCCTCGCGCTCCTCGACCAGTCGCCGTCGGCAACGCGCGACACCGTCGGTACACCGTTCCCGCGGTGGCAGCTCGCCGTCGTCGCGCTGTTCGTCGAGCTCGCGCAGAGCGATCGCCAGCTCGTGCCCGAAGAGCTTTCGACGATCGAGCGCATCGTTCGCGACCGCTTCGGACTCGACACGGCGACCGCCGCCCGGCTGATCGCGGCCGCGCGCCGCGAGCTGGACGCCGCGCTCGAAGACTGGGTGTTCGCGACCGCGGTGCGCAACGCCTTCGACGCGACCGAGCGCATCGAGATCGTGGAGCTTCTGTGGGAGATCGTGTACGCGGACGGGGGTCTCGTGCGGCTGGAGGAATCGCTGATGCGAAGGCTCTCGGCCCAACTGGGCATCGGCGAAGCCGAGCGCGAGGCGGCGCGGGCGCAGGCGTTCGCGCGTACCGGACTCGCCCGCGGCAGCGAACCGCAGGCGACGGAGCCCGAATGATGGAAAGCCTGCTCCGGATGTTCATTTGTTGCGCGATGCTCGCCGCATCAGCCCCTGCGGCGGCGCAAACCGCGACAGCGACCGCGGACCTGAGCGCTGCCTACAAGGCGCAGCTTGCGGCCAAGGCACCGCTGCTCGGCATCGCGCGCGCGGGCCCGCGGCTGGTTGCCGTCGGCGACTACGGCGTCGTCGTCCTCTCCGACGACAACGGCGGGACGTGGCGACAAGCGAGCTCGGTTGCCACGCGCACGATGCTGACGGCGGCGACGTTCGTCGACGCGCAACGCGGCTTCGCGGTCGGACACGGCGGCACGATCCTGCAGACAGCCGACGGCGGCGAAACATGGACGCGCAACCATGAAGCCGGGGCCGACGTCGCGCTGCTGTCGGTCTGGTTCGAGAATGCCGAGCACGGCATCGTCGCCGGCGCGTTCGGATTTGCGCTCGCCACCCACGACGGCGGCCGGACGTGGAAGGAATTCGTCGTCGGCGACGGCGACGATCGCGATCGCCATCTCAACGCGATCTTCGCGCTGCCCGGTGGTGCGCTATTCATCGCCGCCGAGGCGGGCACGGTGTTCCGCTCGTCTGACGGCGGCCGATCGTGGGCCGCGTTACATCTGCCGTACAACGGCTCGCTGTGGGGCGGCATCGCGCTCAACGGCGGCGCTGCGCTCGTGTACGGCATGCGCGGCCACGCGCTGCGCTCGACCGATCAGGGCCGCTCATGGGCTGACATTCCAACCGGCACCGATCAGTCGTGGAGCGGCGGCGCGCAACTCGCCGACGGCACGATCGCGCTGGTCGGCCTCGGCGGCGCCGTTGCGACGAGCGTCGACGGCGGCAAGAGCTTTCGCACGATGATCCGACCGGAACGTCAGACGCTCGCCGCGGTCGTCGCGGGCATGCCGGGACAGCTCGTCGTGGTCGGCCTCGCCGGCGTCGGCATCCACTATCTCGCGGCGCAATGAACGCTTTGCGCGCCGCGCCTGCTCATCACGATCCACGCATGGGAGATTCGACATGGACATGAATACGCGCCAGTTGATCAGCGAAGCCGCCAGTGCATTCGTCGCAGCGCCGAAGAAGATGCTCATCGGCGCCGATTGGGTCGACGCGGCCGACGGCGCACGGCTCGATGTGCGTAATCCCGCGAACGGCGAAGTGTTCGCGCACGTGCCGGCGGGCAATGCTGTCGACATCGATCGCGCCGTGCGTGCGGCGCGCGCGGCGTTCGAGGACGGACCGTGGCCCGCGATGTCGCCGGTGCAGCGCGAGCGCCTGCTGCTCGCGCTTGCCGACAAGATCGAGGCGAACGCGCAACAGTTGGCCGAGATCGAATCGCTCGACAACGGCAAGTCGGTGATGCTCGCACGTCATGTCGACATGGCGATGGCGGTCGACTTCCTGCGTTACATGGCGGGCTGGGCGACCAAGATAGAAGGCGCGACGCATGACGTGTCGGTGCCGTTCATTCCGCAGGCGAAGTTCTTCGCGTGGACACGCAAGGAACCGGTCGGCGTCGTCGGGGCGATCATTCCGTGGAACTTCCCGCTGCTGATGGCGGCGTGGAAGATCGGCCCGGCGCTTGCCGCCGGCTGCACGGTCGTGCTGAAGCCGGCGGAAGAAACCCCGTTGACCGCACTGCGGCTCGGCGAACTGATTCTCGAGGCCGGGATACCTGCCGGCGTCGTCAACATCGTCACGGGACTCGGCGAGACTGCGGGCGCGGCGCTCGCCGCCCATCCGGGCATCAACAAGATCGCGTTCACGGGCTCGACTGCAGTGGGCAAGCTCGTGCAGCGCGCGGCGATCGAGAACATGACACGCGTGTCGCTCGAGTTGGGCGGCAAGTCGCCGGTCATCGTGCTCGACGACGCCGATCCGGCGCAAGCCGCCGCCGGCGCGGCACAGGCGATCTTTTTCAATCAAGGCCAGGTCTGCACGGCGGGCTCGCGGCTGTACGTACAGAAGAAGCTATTCGATCGCGTCGTCGCGGACCTCGCGGCGATCGCGAGCAAGATGAAGCTCGGTCCCGGGCTCGACCCGTCGAGCGAGCTCGGCCCGCTCGTATCCGAGGTGCAGCGCGACCGCGTATGCGGCTACATCGACAGCGGCATCAGTCAGGGGGCGAAGGTGGCGACTGGCGGCGGCCGCGTCAACAGCAAGGGCTACTTCGTGCAGCCGACGGTGCTCGTCGATGCTCGCCAGGACATGCGCGTCGTACAGGAGGAAATCTTCGGACCCGTCGTCGTCGCGCTGCCCTACGACGACGTCGACGACGCGGTGCGGCTTGCCAACGACACGCCGTACGGTCTGGGCGCTTCGATCTGGTCGAACGATCTGGCGCGCGTGCATCGGCTCATTCCGCGCATCAAGGCCGGCACCGTCTGGGTGAACTGCCACAGCATGCTCGACGCGAGCCTGCCGTTCGGCGGCTACAAGCAGTCCGGTATCGGCCGCGAGATGGGGCGTGCTGCGCTCGATCTGTTCACCGAAACCAAGTCGGTTCTGATGGCCGTGTGAGCTGCGGCATCGGGAGACGCGGGATGCGACAACACACACTGTCGCGGGTCGTTCTCGGCCTGGCGCTGGCGGCGGCGAGCGTCGGCGCTCAGGCATTCGCCCGCGACTCGCTCGTCTGGAAGAAATGCACGGGCTGCCACACGCCGAACGCGGACGGTCGCATTTCACGCGTCGAGCAGTTGCGCACGACCCCCGAGGAGTGGACGGTCATCGTCGACCGGATGCGGCGGCTGCACGGCATGTCGATCGGCGCGGGTGAAATGGATCGGCTGCTGAAGGAACTCTGCGCAACGCAGATCCTGACACCCGACGAGCAGGCTCGAGTGTCGTATCTGAGCCTGTGGCACAACTCGCAGCACGTCGAAGCGCCGGCCGATAAGGACGAGGAGAAGGTCTTCACGACCTGCGTGCGCTGTCACACCGTGGGCAAGATCTACTCGTACCGGATGACGGCCGACAGTTGGGCGAAGCTGCGCGACTTCCATCTGTTCGTCGTTCCGACCGTCGTCTTTCAGATGCGCGAGATGCGCTGGATCGCGGAAGCGGATGCGACGTTTGCCTACCTCGGCGCGAAGCTCGCCTACGCAAGCGCGTGGTCTGCACCGGCGCCGAAGCTCGAAGGCGCGTGGAGCGTATTCGGCTACGCACCGGGCCGAGGCAGCTATCGCGGCGAAGCGCACATCACGGACGCCGGCGACGCCGAGTACAAGGTGACGGGAAGCGTCGCGCATGCCGACGGAACGACCGAGACGTTCGACGGCGCGGCGACGCTTTACGGCGGCTATGCGCTGCGTACGCGAACGAGAAACAACGGCTTCGCCGGCAACGGCGCGTACATCGTGTCTGCCGACGACATTCAAGGCGAGTCGCATCTGCCGGCGCCTGACTTTCGCACCTCCAGCGCGCGATGGCTGCGCGCCGGCGACAGCCCTAGGGTCGCGCGCATCGTTCCGGGCTTCGTGCTGACGGGCGAGAAAACGATCCTCACCGTCGAAGGCAACAACCTGCCCGACATTGCCACCGGCGATGTCTCGTTCGGCGCAGGCGCCGTCAAAGTGATGGCCGTGCAGCGGGTTGCGCCCGGCACACTGCAGCTCACCGTCGTGAGCAGCGCGCGCACGCTCGACGTCGCGAAGGTGTCGATCAAAGGGATCGACGCAGGGACCGTCACGCTCGCGCCGCAGATCGATTACATCGCGATCACGCCGCCGATCGGGCGCGCGAGATTATCGGGCGGTGCGCATTATCCGGCGGAGGGCGTCCAGTTCGAGGCGATCGCGTACGCGAAAGCCGGCAGCGGCAGCAAGGCGGCGGGCACGCCGCTCGGGCCGGTTGCCGCGACGTTCAGGCTCGCCGAGGAGAAGACGCGTCCCGATGATGACGATCTGCGTTGGGTCGGCGCAATCAGCGCGAGCGGCACGTACCTGCCGGTCGGTGACTACGGCCCCAATCCGATGCGCAATTACTCCGCCGAGAATAACGGTCTCGTCAAAGTGATTGCGCGGTATCAGCGCGGTGCACGCTCGTTCACGGCGCAAGCGCAGCTCGCCGTGACGATGCCCGATTTCATCCCGAGACTACGATGACCGAGGTCTACGCCTGGGCCGATCATCGCGTGTTCGCGCCATCTTCGGCGCCTGGCGGCAAGGCGCTGCTGTTCGGCGCCGATGACGCAAGCCTGTTCGCGATCGACGCCTGCACGAAAGACGTGCTCGACCGCTGGCAGCACCGCAACGCGATCGTTCTGCATGATGTTCCCGCCTCGGATCGCGAGGTGCTCACTGCGTTGCGCGACGCGCGCGTGCTGGTTCGATCGGAACGGCGGCGCGAGCCGACACCCTCGCCGATCGACCCGGCCGGCATTCCGCTCGGCACGCTCGTGCTCGAAGCGGCGCAGGCGTGCAATCTGCGCTGCGCGTACTGCTACGCCGGCGGCGGTTCCTACGGCGGTGAGGCGCGACTGATGCGGCCCGACCTCGCCGCGCGCGCCGCGCGTTATCTCGTCGAATCGTCGGGCGATCGGGAAAGCGTCACGCTCGTCCTGTTCGGCGGCGAACCGCTGCTCAATCTCGCGGCACTGGAAGCCGCCGTGCGCGAGGGTGAGTCGGCCGCCGCGGCGTACGGCAAGACGCTCGTCGTCTCGGTCACCACGAACGGAACGCGCTTCACATCGGAAGCGCTCGACTTCCTCTGCGCGCAGAGGATCGCGGTTACGGTGAGCATCGACGGCCCGCCCGACGTGCACGACGCCAATCGCCGCTACGCCGGAACGGAGGGCGGCGGCACTTATGTCGACGTCGTCGACGGCGTCGCGCGCCTGCACGCGCGCACGGGACGCGCACCTGCGGCTCGCGTCACCCTCAAGCCGGACCAGTGGCACCGCGTACCCGAAGTCTTCGAGCACGTGCTCGGCCTCGGCTTCGTCGAGGTCGGCATCGCGCCGTCGAGTCCGATCACGGCGAATCTGCTTTCGACGCCGCAGCAGGACGAGGCGCTTGTCGCCGGCTTCTCGCGTCTCGCCGAGCGATTCGCGTTCGAGGCGGCCCACGGCCGCGTGCTGCCCTTCTCGAACCTGCTCGACGTTCTCGGCAGACTGCATGCCGGCCGAGTCAAGCAAGCGCCGTGCGGCGCCGGGCTGGGTTACCTCGCGATGGACGCGCAAGGCCGCTTCTTCCTGTGCCACCGGCTGGCGGGCGTGCAGCGATTCTGCGTCGGCGACATCGACGCCGGTATCGATCACGCGAAGATCCGTGACTGCCTCGCTGCGCAGGCGATGCCGCGCCAGGACGCGTGTGCCGCGTGCTGGGCGCACAGTCTGTGCGCAGGCGGCTGTCACTACGAGAACCATGTGCGCGAAACGGAGCTCGGGCTTCCCCGGGGCGGATCGTGCGACTTCATTCGGCAGTGGCTCGAAATCGGCATTCGCGTTTACGCGCGGCTTTGCGACGATCCCGAAAATCCTGTGCTGCGTTTCGTCGAACGACGGGCCGACAGCTGATTCTGTGTTCGGAGGGCATGCGATGAAGAAGAAGATCATCGAGGCGCTCAATCGGAAAGCGAAGGCGATCGAGCGCCTTGCCGACGGCGAGCAAAAGAGCGCAGAGGCGCTCGCCCAGCGCCCGATGCCGCAGGGCTGCACGACGATCTTCGACACCGGTTGGGAAACCAATCCGCGGCCCACGTACCCGATCGGAAACTGCCAGGCGTCGGCGCGCGATTTCAACGGCTGCGCCGGCGACTGCTGGTGGCCCGCGCAAGTGCCGGATGGACTGACCAATCATCGCGATTTCGACGTCGCGTGTCCGAACATCGCGCGCGACTGGCGAAACCTGAAGTACGACTAGGAGCACGAGATGCGATGGACCCGTCTTTTCGTGTGCGCGCTGGCATCGGTCGTCTGCGCGGGTCAAGCGATGCGCGCAGACGCAGGCGACCGCTTCTATTACCTTGGCTACGAAGTCATTCAGGTGATCGACGGCGACACCGACGCCATCGTCGCCGATATTCCGATCAGGGGCGCCACGCGCGAAGTCGGCCTGACCGCGGACAAGAAGTTCCTGTACGTCGCGACGAACCGGCATCTCGTGCACAAGGTGGACCTCGGCGCGAACCGCGTCGTCGCGACGATCGATGTGAGCAATGACGGCTGGGACCGCTTCATGTTCGGCTTCGTGCTCGATCCGGACGGCAGAACCGCCTACGGCGCGTTCATGTCGCGCAAGACGGACAAGGGCGACGTCGTGATCGGAAAGCCCGTCGTCGCCCAATTCGAGCTCGAGACCGGCAAGTTGCTGCGCAGCGTCGAGATTCCTTGGGGCGTGGCGCACCTCGTCAGCGTCAAGGGCGGCAAGACGATCTACGCGTTCGGACAGGATCTGTACAAGATCGACACGACCGCTGCCGACCTCAAGGTCATCGACACCGTACCCATGTTCGACAAGGGAATGAACATTCTGCCGTTCTGGGACTACGCGTTCGACAACGGCGGCGTGGCGAGCATGAACTACTACACGGAAAAGTTCATGGGGCTGCTGCTCGTCGATCAGCAAAGCGGCGAGATCGACGACATCGTCGTGAAGGGCGATCCGGCGATGGCCTACTCGGTGATCCTCGCGCCCGACCGCAAGAGGGCGTATGCGGTGATGGATGACCTCACCGTCATTGATGTCGCGAAGAAGACGTATGTCGCATCGGTGGCGATCAAGGAGGGCACGTGCTATGGCGTCAACGTGTCCGGCGACGGAAAGAAGATCTATGTCGGCGGCGGCGGCTCGACGCTGACGATCTACGACGCGAAGACGCTGAAACGGTTGAAGGTGCTGCAGATGGCCTCCGACGGCATGGATCTTCGCAGGATCGCGTTCTAAGCGCAGCGGATTGAAGCGCATGGAATATGCCCTTCGCCTCACCAGCGCAGACGAACCGCCGAACGACGCGCGAGCCGCCTGCTCGCCGTCGTGGCGGACGTTGCTTCCCGACGGACCGACGGTCGCGTTGTACTTCGGATCCGAGTTCTGCGAGGACCGGCTGCCCGATGTGATCGAAGCGATCGCGTTCTGCGATCTCGCGTGCGAGCACGGCTGGGAACCTACGCTCGTGACGCCGCTCGTCACCCCCGAGGGCTTGCGAACCGTCGATCGCCTGCTCGGCGCGCTCGCCGTGAACCGCCGCGAAGTGTCGGTCGTATTCAACGATTGGGGTGTGCTCGGGCTTTTGCGCACACGCCACGCTTCGGTCGCGCGGCGTGCGGGCCGGCTCGTCAATCGATCGTTGCGCGATCCGCGCGCGTATCGCGACGCGCCCGCCGGCACCGCGACGCACGACGCCGCGCGCTATACAAGGCTGCGCCGATTTCTTGGCGGTCTCGGCGTCACGGCCATCGAAAGCGACGCCGACCTCGAGGGCGGCTATCTGGGTGGCGGGCTCGATGACGACGGAGCGGGACTCGATCGCGCGCTGCATCTTCCCTTCACCTTCGCTGCATCGGGGCGCGGCTGTCCGCTGAAAGCCGCTCTCTATCCGGAGGGCGGCGGCTTTACCAAGGCGTTCGCCGATCGCTGTCCCGCGCCGTGCCGCGGCAAGGCGCTGCCTGTCACGCGTCCCGACACCGCCCTGCCCCATTGGCGCGCCGGCAATACGCTGCTCTACGAGATTCCGACCGAGGCGGCGCGCAACTGGCTGCCGCACACCGATCGCATCGTGCTGCACGAGCTGCCGGCGCCATGAAGATCCTCGCCCCGCTGCGCGGTTCCGACGAAGTCCCGTCGCTCGCCGCTGCGGGAGCGCACGAGTTCTACTGTGGCTTGACGCCGCCCGGCTGGGATGAGGCGTTCGGCAGTGCATCGGTCCATCGGCGGAGCGCGAAATCGTCCGGCGTTCCGAGCCTCGACGATCTGCGCCGGATCGTTGCGCTCGCCGATCGCCGGCCGGTATTCGTGACGCTCAATGCGCCGTCGTATCCCGCCGGCGCCGTGCCTCGACTCGCCGAATTCGGCCGCATGCTCATCGACGACGTCGGCGTCGCGGCGCTCATCGTCGCCGAGCTCGAATTGCTGCTCGCGCTATGCGAACAGGGCATGTCCTCGCGCGTGCACGTGTCGAGCCTCGCCTGCTGCCGCAACGACGGCGCGGCGGCGTTCTATCGGGACCTCGGCGTTTCGCGCGTGATCCTTCCGCGGCACATGACGCTGCGCGAGATCGAGCAGACGGCGACTGCAGGGATCCAATGCGAAGTCTTCGCGTTGAACGACGGCTGCGCGTTCGAGGAAGGAATCTGCGCCACCACGCACGCGTTTCGTCCCTACTGCATCGACGATCGCATCGGCCGCGCATCGGGACGCCTCGACGAGCGATACGAGTTCTGGAAGTGGACGCTGAACAACTGCGGCTGCCAGACGAGCCGCGGCTATACGCTCGGCCCCTGCGGCCTGTGCGCGCTGCCCCGTCTCGGCCGGATCGGCATCGCGAGTCTCAAGGTCGTCGGTCGCGAAGCATCGCTCGCGCGCAAGACGGCGTCGGTGCGGCTTGCTGCCATCGCACTCGATCTTGCGCAACGCGGAGCCGGTCCCGAAGACATCCGCGCGGCCGTCGTGACGGAGCGTGGCGCGCCGGAGCTCTGCGAGAACGCGCACCTCTGCTACTACCCGGACGTCTGGACGAAACGCGTTGACGAGTCGCGTATCGCGCCGGTCCGTTCGATGCGCGCGTCACCGGCTGCACACGCGTGCGCGCGACGCTCGATACCGAGCGAGTCGTGCTGAAGTCGCTGCGGCGATTCGCGCATCACTTGTCGGGTAGGCGCGCAGCGCTCGCGGCCATTTTCGCGCTGGGCCTATGCGGCGCCGCGGTGACGCTCTCCACGCCGCTGCTCGGCATGGCGTTCATCGACGCCGTCGCAAGCCGCGGCGATTTCACGTCCGTCCCGATCATCGCCGCGGCGCTCGTCGCATTGTCGGTTGTCGATCTCGCGCTCGCCACGCTGTCCGGTCGCGTGCACGCGCGTCTGTCGGCCGAAATGCTCGCCGATCTGCGTGCCGCGCTTTTCGCGCGCTGCGTGGACGGCCCGCTGGACACGATCGAAGCGTTGCGCCACGGCGATCTGCTCACGCGCTTCGGCACCGACGTGCCGCGCATCCAGACGCTGCTCGTCGACGGCATGCTCGGCGGGCTGCAGAACGTGCTTTTCCTCGGCGTGGCGGCGGCGATCACGTTTGCGCTGTCGCCCGCGCTCGCGCTCTGGAGCTTCCTCGGCGTGTTGCTCGCGCTTGCCGCCGCCGCCGCGTTTCGCCGCGCGGTCGAGGACCGAACGCGTCACGTGCGTGACGCGATGGTGGACCTGTCGCACTTCCTGTCCGAGCGGTTGGGCGCATTGCGCGCGATTCGCCTGCACCGCACGCAGCACGAAGAGCAGGCTCGCCTTGCCGTGCGCAGCGAGTCGCTCGCGCGCGAGGTCGTGCGCTTCCACGTGCTCGACTCGGTCGCCACGGGCATCCCCGGCCTCGCGCTGACACTCGCGCTTGCGTGGATCTACGTTGTCGGCGGCGGACTGCTGGAGGCGGGAACGATCAGCCTCGGCACGTTCGTCGCCTTCGTTCTCTACCAGGGCCGGCTATTCGGACCCGCGCAGGGATTGCTCGCGCTCGTGCGCAATTTGCAGGAAGCGCGGGTGAGCGTCGCGCGCGTTGCGGAGGTTCTCGGTCCCGAGGACGACGGCCAGGCGCGCGCGTGCAGCGTTCGCGCGGTCGCCGGCGACGAAGGCGCGCTCGTGCTGAAGGACGTCACGTTCGCCTACGCCGGGAAGCCGGCCGTGTTCGACCGCGTGAACGTTCGCATCGAGCGCGGAGAACGCGTCGCGCTGTTCGGGGCCTCCGGCGCAGGCAAGTCGACGCTCGTTCACCTTCTTTTCGGGTTGCGCGAACCCGTCACGGGCCGTGTATCGATCGATGAACGGACGGCGCACGACGTGGAGCGGACATCAGGCGCCATGGCTCTCGGGTACGCCGGAGCCGAGCCCTTTCTGCTGCACGCGTCCGTCGAGGAGAACCTGCGTTACGGCAATCCGGGCGCGCGCCGAGAGGATGTGAAGCGCGCCGTTGCGCTGGCCGAGGCCGAAGCGTTCATCGCGGCGCTGCCGGAAGGTCTTGCGACGATCATCGGCGGGCGCGGGCTCGCGCTCTCCGACGGCCAGCGACAGCGGCTCGGCCTCGCGCGCCTGTTTTTGCGCGATCCCCGCATCCTCGTGCTCGACGAAGCGTTCTCGGGGCTCGATCTCGAAACGGAGACGCGCATCCGCCGCAATCTCTGGACTGCGTTCCCCGATCGCACGGCGCTCGTCATTTCCCACCGGCCGGTGGGCCTCCCCGATTTCGATCGGATCCTGTTGCTGCGCGACGGCCGGTTCGCCACGGTATCGGCCGGCGACATCGGCTCGCTCGTCATCGCTGCCGGTCGTCCAAATGAGCGCACGTCGACTGCGGTTCGCGACGTCGCGCACGTGCGATGACGCGGCTGCGTATCGGAATCGTCGATAGCGGCGTGAACCCGTGGCACTCGCACGTTCGAGGGCAGGTCGCGGGTTGCCGCATCTTCGTCGCGCCGGACGGCGGCATCCAAGAGGATGGCGACTTCCGCGATTCGTCCGGCCACGGCACTGCGGTCGCCGGTGTCGTCCGTGAAGCGTTTCCCGACGCCGAGATCTTCGCGGTCCGCGTATTCGATGCCGACGAAGACACCTATCCGTCGCTCGTCGCCCGCGGAATCCTGCGCGCGGCGGCGGCGCGTTGCGACTTCATCAACTTGAGCCTGTCGGTCCCGCCGGGTCCCGGAAGCGGCACGCTGGCCGCGGCCTGCGCCGCCGTCGTCGACGCAGGCTGCGTGCTCGTCGCATCGGCGCGGCCCGACCGACCGGGCTGGCTTCCCGCGTCGCTACCGGGCGTCTATTCCGTCACCGCCGACGACACGCTTGAGCCCGGCGACGTCCGCGATCGCGGATCGTTGAAGTTGCTCGCGTGCGGCAGGCCGCGCGATCTGGAACGCATCGCGCAGGGCACGAACTTCAACGGCCATTCGTTTGCGTGCGCGCGAGCCCTCGTTCATGTGGCGAGACAACGCAACGCGGCAGCGTGAATCGCTTTGTGCACGTTGTGGCGAACGAGATCATCGGGTGTCCCTCGATCAGCTTCCCTTCGCGCCGGACGTACGCACAATGGCATCCCATTTCCGCACTTCGCTTTGGATTTCAGACTCGAGCGTGTCAGCGGTACTCCATCGCGCGGTCGCACCTTGCTTCGCAAACGCTTCCAGCAAGTCCGGTTGCTCCAGCGCCTGCTTGAGCGCCTCGTTGAGTCGCGCGACGATCGGCGCCGGCGTGTCCCGCGGCGCGATCAGGAAGAGCCACGGCGAGGCCTCGAAGCCGCGCAGCGTATCGGACACCGGCGGCCAATCCGGAGCGCTGGGGTGCCGCGTCGCGCTCGTTACGGCAATGACGCGCAGCTTGTCGGCCTTCGCGTTCACAAGCGCCACTGGCAGGCTGACGACGGCAACCGGCAGCACACCGCCGAGCAGGTCGGTGACGCTGGGTGCGGCACCCTTGTACGGAATGTGGACGATGTCGACACCCGCTTCCTTCTTGAACAATTCCATGGCGAGTTGGTGCAGTGTCCCGACGCCCGGCGTGCCGTAGCTGTACTTGCCCGGATTGGCCCTCAAAAGCCGGATCAGCTCGGCCGTCGTTTTCGCGGGGACGGACGGGTTGACGACAATCGCGAGCGGCAACGTGCAGACGCTGCCGACGGGCGCGAAGCTCTTCACGGGGTCGTAGCTCACTTTCTCGTACATCGCCGGTGCAATGAGTACCGCGGTGTCCGCGAAATAAATCGTGTAGCCGTCCGGGGCCGATTTGGTCAGCGCGTCCGCTGCGATGGTTCCGCCCGCGCCCGGCCGATTGTCGACCACCACCTGCTGCCCGAGACTGACCGAAAGCTTTGCCGCGACAATTCTGGCCAGCGCATCGGCGCCGCCGCCTGCCGCGAACCCGACCAGCATCCGCACCGGCCTCGCCGGATAGGTCTGTGCGAGGACGGCGACTGGCACGGTAAGCGAAACGATCAGCATCACGACGTGAACGAGCGAGCTCATCGTCATTCCTTTCAGCATTGCGACTGCCGTGTCGCGGGCAAGCGGCCACACACGTGATCCGAAAACATTCGTCCGTACCCCGGGGCCGCGCCCGAGAGACCGACGAGGCGAACCGCAGCCCAGAACCCCGCCGGCGAGCTCGAAACGACCGGAATTGCGCATTCCCGTTCGAGCAGCGGCGAAATGGCGAGCGTGCGAAGACCGCCGCACGAGATGAAGAGCGCATCGGCGCGCCCGTCCGCGCGTTCGAACGCGCGCCGGCCGAGCGCGAGCAAGTCATCGTCGGTGACCGAAAAAACGTTCTCGACTTTCTGTATTCCCATCCCGACGATGCTGGCCACTTCGATGCCCATCTTGGTGAGAAACAGCGCCAGCCGGCCATTCACTTCGTCGGCGTAGGCGGTAGCCACGGCGACGTGACGCGCGTCGAGCGCACGGAGCGCATCGATGACGGCCGTCGACATCGTCGTCGCCGGCAAGTCAGTGGCCGCGCGCATGACCTCGATGAGCCGATCGTTGAACTGCGCACCCTTGTAAAAGCTGAGCGATGTTCCCATCAGCACGATCGCGTCCACGCCGTCGCTCGCGAGCTGCGACGCCACCTGCTCCACGCGGCCGATGACTTGGTCGTAGCCGTCGGGCGTCAGCTGTTGCAGTCCCAATCCGCGTGCGATGAAGCGTGCGCGGTTCGGGTAAAGCTGAGCTCCCTCGGGAGGCACCTCCGCGTGCGCAGGCGGAACGATGAGGCCGATGAGCGGATTGCGCACGCGCCGCTCAGCTCTCGGGCAGCAGCGCCCACTTGCCATCCTTGACGATCAGCATGACCCGGCCGCGTCGGTCGAATCCGGAATGGTCGGCGGGCGTCATGTTGTACACCCCTTGCGTCGCCACCAATTCGCGCGTGCCTTCCAGGGCGTCACGCAGCGCGCTGCGAAATTGGGGGGTGCCCGGCCGCGCCTTCTTCAGCGCCTCGGGTATCGCCCGCTGCAACAGCAGACCCGCGTCGTAAACATTGGCGCCGAAGGTCGCCGGCTTGGCGCCGTAGATCTTTTCGTACGCGGCAACGTACTCGGCCGCGACTTTCTTCGATGCGACACTGTCCGGCACCTGATCGAGGACCAGCATCATGCTTGCCGCCATGATCGCACCGTCGACCTTCTTCCCTCCGATGCGAATGAAGTCATCGGTGGCCGAGCCGTGCGTCTGGTAGATCTTGCCCGTGTAGCCCACGTCGACGAGCTGCATGTGCGGCAACGCCGCGCCCGCGGCGACCCCGGCCACCAGAATCGCATCCGGTGCCGCCGACTTGAGCTTGAGCACCTGGCCGGTCACGCTCGAATCCTGGCGGCTGTAGCGCTCGGTAGCGACCAGCTGGATGCCCGCCTTCTGCAGCATCGGAACCAGCGTCTTGTACCAGCTCTCGCCGTACGGGTCGTTGTAACCGATGAAGCCCAGCGTCTTCACGCCGCTCTTCACCATGTGGCTCACCAGCGCGTCGGCGATGATGTCGTCGTTCTGCGTCGTCTTGAATACCCAGCGCTTGTTGTCGTCCATCGGCAGCACCACCGCCGGCGTGCCGACCGGCGCGAGCATCGGCGTCTTCGCTTCGGCGATGAATTGGATGACACCCATTGCATTAGGCGATCCGGACGGGCCGATGAGCGCGTCGATATTCTGTTCCGTCAAGAGCTTCTTGACGTTGGTGACGCTTTGCGTGGTATCGCTGGCATCGTCCAGATAGATGTACTCGATCGTCGTGTCGCCGACCTTCTTCGGCAACAGCGCCATCGAGTTCTTCTGCGGGCCGCCGACGAATGCGGTCGGACCGGTGGCCGAGGTGATCACGCCGATTTTCACCTGCGCGTGGGCGGACAGCGACGCGGCTGCCACGACCGTCAGCAGTGCGCCCAGAATGGGTCTGATATTCATGTGCTCCTCCCTTTGAACTAAATGAACGAAGCTACGGCGCGCTTTGGTGTCCCGCGCCGTGCCACGCCGTCACATCACGAATCCTCCGCTTGCCAGCACGACTTCGCCGCTGATGTAATCCGATTCCGGGATGCAGAACAGGTACACCGCACCCGCCGCTTCCTCCGGCGTCCCGCCGCGTCCTAGCGGAATCATCCGGTTCATGAATGCGATCATATCGGGCTGCACGCCCATCCTGATCTCGCGCTCGCCGATGTGCGCGACCGCCTCGCCGGAGCCCACCGGTTGCGTCATTCGTGTCTGGATGTAGCCGAACGCAACGGCATTGACGTTGACGTTGTAGCGGCCCCATTCCTTCGCGAGCGCCTTGGTCGCGCCGATCACCGCGGCCTTGGCGGCGGAATAGCCAAGCTGTCCGGCATTGCCGTACAGGCCGGCGATCGACGATACGTTGACGACCTTGCGAGCCATCGCGCGGCCCTCTTCCTTTTCCTTTTTCGCCATCTGGCGGATGGGCTCGGCGGCTGCGCGCAGGATGCGAAACGGCGCCGTGGCGTGCACGTCGAGCATCGCGTACCACTGTTCGTCGGTCATCTTCTGCACCACGCTATCCCACGCATAACCGGCGTT
The DNA here is from genome assembly GCA_036395475.1 of Casimicrobiaceae bacterium. Classification (GTDB taxonomy): domain Bacteria; phylum Pseudomonadota; class Gammaproteobacteria; order Burkholderiales; family Casimicrobiaceae; genus PALSA-1003. The sequence goes on along the minus strand of DASWDF010000049.1, from coordinate 141,959 downwards.
GTTGACGATGATGTCGAGGCCGCCGAAGCGCTCCAGTGCCGTGCTCACGAAGCGCTGGCCGAAGTCGGCCGCGGTCACGTCGCCGATGCACGCCACCGCGACGCCGTCATGGGCCTCGATCCGGGCTATCGTGTCCTGCGCCGGCGCCGCGTCGAGGTCGTTCACGACCACCCGCGCGCCCTCGCTCGCGAGCTTCATTGCGATCGCCTGGCCGATGCCCCGGCCCGAGCCGCTCACGAGCGCCACCTTCCCTTCGAGTTTCTTCATTCGCGGCTCCGTTTCACGCCGATTCCTTTACGATCGATTGCGGCACCACGCCACCGTGCGCCAGCGTCTCGAGCTCGGCCTCGCTCACGCCCGCTTCGCGCAGCACCGCGGCCGTGTGCTCTCCATATTTCGGCGCGAATGCCAGCTCTCGCCGTACGCCGGGCGAATCCACCGCAGCGGGCTGCATGCGCACCGTCGCGCCAGCAGCTGTGCGCGTGAGCGTGAGCTTGGTCGCGAGCTGCGGCAACGCGCGCACCGCGCGGATGTCGTTGATCGGCGCGTGAGCGATGGTCGCCGACGCGAGATCGCGCGAAAGCTCGGCCGTTGCGTGGACACGCGCGATGGCCGCGATCTCCGCCTGGATCGCCGAGCGTTCACGGCGGCGCCCCTCGTTGGTCGAGCGGGCGTCGCCCGCAAGGCTGGCGAACTTCGGAATCTCCGTCAACCGCCGCCATTGGCCGTCGTTGCCGATGGCGAAGAAAATGAAACCGTCGCGGGTCGCGTAGACGTTGGTCGGGACGAACTTGCGATGCTCGTTGCCGCAGCGGGTGATCTCGTCCGGCGCGCAGTCGAAGTCGAGCAGCGGCAGCGTGGTGATCAGCCACGATGCCGCTGCTTGCAGCATCGACACATCGATGCGCGTGCCCTGCCCCGTTTCTGCGCGCTCGGCCAGCGCAAGCATCACGGCGGCATAAACCTCGTCGCCGGCCTTGAGGTCGATGATCGGCACGCCGTTGAGCATCGGCGGGCCTGCGGCTTCACCGGTCAGTTCCATGTAGCCCACCATCGCCTGCATGACCGGGTCATAGCCCGGCACTTCGGGGTAGTCCGGACCCATCGCCGAAATGCCGGCCCAGATCAGATCGGACTTCGCCGCGCGCAGCGTCGCGTAGTCGATGCCCAGCGCCTCGTAGCGACGCGGCAGGGTGTTGCAACAGAAGATGTCGACGTCGAGCGAGCGGATTAGCCGCGCAAGCATCGCGCGGCCGGGAGCCGCGCGCAGATTGAGCGCGATCGATTGCTTGCCGACATTGGGTGCGATGAAATAGCTGCGCCGGTCCTCACCGGCAATGCGCTCGCCGATGTAGCGGTTGGGATCGCCCTGTAATGTCTCGCCGGGCGTGTAGGCCTCGATGCGGATCACCCGCCAGCCGAGTTGCGCGAAGCGTAACGTCGCGTACGGCAGCGACAGCGCCTGCTCCAGCGACAGGACAGTGCGCCGCTTCACGCCGCCGCCTTCGGTTCGCTGCGTGCATGCAGCGCCCGATAAACCTTTTCCGGCGTGAAGGGCAGCTCGCAGATGCGCACCCCGGTCGCGTTGTAGATCGCGTTCGCGGTCGCCGCAGCCACACAGATGGCCGGTGCTTCGCCGACGCCTTTCGCACCCTGCGGGCCCTCGCCGTCCATGGTTTCGATGAAATGGATATCCATCTGCGGGATTTCAGGCGCGGTGACGAGCTTGTAGTCGCGGAATGCCGGATTGCGCACGACGCCGTTCTCGACGATCAGCTGCTCCGTCAACGCATAGCCTTGGCCCATCACGATGCCGCCTTCGACCTGCCCTTCGATCCCCAGCCGGTTCAGCACCCGGCCGACGTCATGCGCCGCGGTCACGTTGAGCATGTGCACGATGCCGGTCTCGGTGTCGACCTCGATCTCCACCACCTGCGTTGCCCAGGCGTAGGCGGCCGAGACGTCACCCTTGAACTCCTTGTCCTGGTGCTTCGAAGGCGGTTCGTAATAGTTCGTCGTCATCACGAGCTCGGCCTTGTCGGAAAAGTGCAGCGAGCGGATGAGCTTGCCGAGCGCCATCAGCGGCTTGCCGGTCGCCGCCTCGACGATCTGAGCGGCACGCAGATCGAGCGCATCGGGCGCCATGCCGGTGAGCTTGGCTGCAGCATCGAAGATCTTGGCCCTCGCCTTGCGTGCGGCGCCGATCGCGGAGTTGCCGCCGATGAACGTCGTGCGGCTCGCGTGCACGCCGACATCCCACGGCGTGATGTCGGTATCGTTGTTGATGACCTTCACCGCGGACATCGGCAGGCCGAGCTCTTCGCAGACGAGCTGCGCAAGCACGGTTTCCGATCCCTGGCCGATCTCCGAGGTGCCGGTGATCAGCGTGACTTGCGCGAAATCGTCGATCTTGAGGATGGTGCCGCAGCCGTCGGACGGATAGATCTTGGCGCCGCCGCCGACGTGAAGCATCGATGCCATTCCCACCCCACGCTTCAGGCTGCCGGGCTTGCTGCGGTTCGCGGCGTTCTCGCGGCGCTTGCGCTGATAGTCGGAAAACTTCGCCGAAGTGGTGAGGCACTCCTTCAAGCCGCACGTCTTGAAATGCAGGCCCTGCGGCGTGACCTCGCCCGGTGCCTGCGCGTTCTTCAAGCGGAATTCCAGAGCATCCATGCCGATCGCGTCGGCCAGCTTGTCCATGTGGATCTCGACGGCGAACGTGCCCTGCAGGTTGCCGTAGCCGCGAAACGATCCGGCGTAGGGATTGTTGGTGTAGACGACCGTCGTGTGGTACTTGCAGTGCGGTACCCGATACAGCGACGAAAAAGTCTGCATCATCACGAACGGCGTCGACGCGCCCCACGACGTGTACGCGCCGTTGTCATGCAGCGTTTCGATCGTGCGGAAGGTGAGCGTGCCATCGCGCTTCACGCCGCTGCGCAGCGTGAGGATCACCGGCTGGCGGGTCGGGGAGGCGTTGAACTCTTCTTCACGGGTGAAGACGAGCTTGACGGGCCGCTTGGTCGCCTTGGCGAGGAAGATGCAGATCGGCTCGAAGGGGTAGATGTCGAGCTTGCTGCCGAAGCCGCCGCCGATCGACGGCTGGATGATGCGGATGCGAGCAGGATCGATCTGCAATACCTGCGCAAACTCGCGCTTGTGCAGGAACGGCACCTGCGTGTTCGACCACAGCGTCAGGTTCCCCGCCGGATCGAAGTCGGCGATGATGCCGGATACGCCCATGCAGCAATGGGTGACGTAGTGCAGCTTGAACGTGTCCTCGATCACGATGTCGGATTGCGCCTCACCTTCGCTCACGTCACCGTGGGCGTAATCCCAGGTCTTCGTGACGTTGTCGGGGTGGGCGTCGTGGATCACCGGCGCGCCGGGATCGAGCGCCGCGCGCGGGTCAGTGAGCACCGGCAGGTCCTCGTACTCGACTTCGATCAGCTTCAGCGCCTCCTCGGCGATCTCCACGCTGTCGGCGGCGACCGCGGCGATCTCGTCGCGCAAGCTTCGCACCTTGTCGCCCTTCAGCGGCATCTGGTCCTTCGCGAGGATGCCGAGCGGACGCTGCCACGGCACGTCGGCAGCGGTCAGCACCGCATGCACGCCGGGAAGCGCTTTCGCCTTCGCGGTGTCGATGCGCACGATGCGCGCATGCAAGCGCGCCGAGCGCAGGATCTTGCCGTAGAGCTGGCCCGGCTGGTTCAGGTCCTGGATGTAGCGTGTCTTGCCGCTCGCCTTGTCGGGAGCATCGAGCTTCGCGATCCGCTTGCCGATCAGCGTCTCTTTGGCGATAACGTCCATGGCTCTTTCTCCCATCACTCGACCTCTGCCGCCGATGCGATCGCCTCGACGATTTTCATGTAACCGGTGCAGCGGCAGAGGTTGCCTTCGATCCCGCGCTGGATCTGCTCGCGGCTCGGGTGCGGATTGGCTTCGAGCAGCGCGGCGGCTTGCACGACGAGACCCGGCGTGCAGAACCCGCATTGGACGGCGCCACACTTGACGAAGGCGTCGCGCAGGCGCTCGCCGATCGGCTTTCCGGTCACCGCTTCGATCGTCGTGATCTTGCGCCCGTCGCAATCGACGGCGAACATCAGGCACGCGTTGACCGACGCACCGTCGACGAGGATCGTGCAGGCGCCGCATTCGCCCTCGCCGCAGCCGTATTTGGTGCCGGTTAATCCGAGCTCCTCGCGGATCAACGTGAGCGCGCTCATTTCGACGGGTACCCAAACCCGCGTCGGCGCACCATTGATGGTGAAGCTAATTTCGCGTCGCAGCGACATCGTTCAGCACTCGCTTGGTGAGATTGTGGACAAGCTCGCGCCGGTACCACTCGGATGCGCGCACGTCGGAAATCGGCCGCACCTCGTCGCGCGCCACTTGAGCGGCGGCTGCGATCGTCTCGGCGTTCAGCACGCGACCCTCGAGCGCGCTTTCGGTCAACGGCGCGCGGATCGCCGTCGGAGCGACCGCGCCGAACGCGACGCGCACATCGCAGAGCGCCTCGGCGCGGTGCACGCCCGCGATACCGATCGAGATGGCCGAGATGTCGAGCGCCGGCCGCGTGCCGAACTTGCAGAAGCGGGCGACGAAGCCCGGCGCTGGCAACGGAACCTGCACGGCCGTCAGCAGCTCCGAGGACTTGCGCGTCGTCTTCCCGGGACCGGTCAGGAATTCACGCAGCGGCACGCGGCGCGATTCGCGCGCGCCGTTCGGCATCGACGCGAGCTCGACCGTGGCGTTAAGCAGCAGCAGCGGCACCAGCAGATCGCCGGCCGGAGAAGCGTTGCAGATATTGCCGCCGACGGTCGCGGCGTTGCGCAACTGCGCGCTCGCGAAGTGGTCGCCGGCCTCTGCGAGCACGGGAACATGGCGGCGGATCACATCGCTTTCCATCAGATCGGTCACGGTGGCGAGCGCCCCGATGACGATTCGGTCCTCAGTCACCGAAATGCCCTTGAGCTCGGGGATGCGGCTGATGTTCATCAGCACTCGAGCGAAGCGCACGCGGCCCGCCTGCGCCTGCGGCATCAGATCGGTGCCGCTCGCGAGGATCGTCACGTCGCCCTCGCGCAGCAACAGCGCGGCCTCGTCGAGGGAAGTTGGCGCGAAATACTGTTCGATGGCGCTGGTCATCCTTGCCCGTCCTTCAAAAGCGGATCGGCTCGCGGTAGCGGCCGAATACGTCGATCATTTCCCGCGTGATCTCGCCCACGCTGGCATACGCCTTGACCGCCGCGATGATCGCCGGCATCAGGTTGACGCCGGATCGCGCATCCGCGCGCACCCGGGCGAGCGCCGCGCTCACCTGCGTCGCGTCGCGCAAGGCGCGCATGCTCGAGAGCGCCGCGACCTGCGCGCGTGCGTCGTCCTCGCGATAAGGGTGGAATTCGACCTTGTGCTCTTCCTCGTCGGTGCGGTAGCAATTGACGCCGACCTTGCGAAAGGCGCCCGATTCGATCGCCTTCTGCATCTCGTAGGCCTGTGCCGAGACCTGCGCCTGGATGCGGCCTTCCGCGATCAATCCGACGATCCCGCCGCGAGCGTCGACGTCGGCGATGATCGCCTCCATCTGCGCGCGCATCTGATTGGTGAGCGTCTCGACATAATAGGAGCCTCCCAGCGGATCGACGGTGTCGGTGAGGCCCATCTCCTCGATCAGCAGCTGCATCGTGCGCAGCGAGATCCGTTGCGCGTACTCGGTCGGGATCGTGTAGGCCTCGTCATAGCAGCACAGCGCCATCGTCTGCGCGCCGGAAAGCGCGCTGATCAGCGCGTAATAGGCGCCGCGCACGATATTGTTCTCCGGCTGCTCGAAGGTGAGGCCGCTGCCGCCGCCGCCGGCGATCATGCGCATGAGCATCGACGCCGGATCGCGTGCGCCGTACTGCTCCTTCATGATCTTCGCCCACAGCCCGCGCGCCGCGCGGAACTTCGCGACCTGCTCGAAAAGGTTTCCGAAGATGTTGAAGTTGTACGAGAGCCGGCCCGCGAACTCGTCTATGGCGAGCCCGCGCCGCAGCGCATCGTCGGCATAGGCGCGCGCGATGCAGAACGCGTACGCGATCTCCTGCGCCGGTGTGGCTCCCGATTCGCGGATGTGATAGCCGCACACGCTGACCGGCGTGTATTTGGGCGCCTCCCTCGCGCAATACTCGATGGTGTCGCCGACGAGCCGCAGCGAAGGCTCGACCGGAAACACCCACGTGCCGCGGCCGATGAATTCCTTGAGGATGTCGTTCTGCGCCGTCCCACGCAGCCGCCTGACGTCGTAGCCGCGCTTTTCGGCCATTGCCAGATACATCGCGATCAGGATCGCCGCCGCGCCGTTGATCGTGAGGGACACGGTGATCGCATCGAGATCGATGCCCTCGAACGCGATTTCGAAGTCGCGCAAAGTGTCCACCGCCATGCCGACGCGGCCGACCTCGCCCTCGGCCAGCGGGTCGTCGGAGTCCAGACCGATCTGCGTTGGCAGGTCGAAGGCGACGTTGAGCCCGGTCTGGCCGTTGGCGATCAGATAACGAAAGCGCTCGTTGGTATCGGCGGCACTGCCGAAGCCGGTGTACTGGCGCATCGTCCACGGCCGCTTGCGATACATCAGCGGATGGATGCCGCGCGTGAACGGGTATTCGCCGGGGCGTCCGATCATGCCTTCACCACCGCTCGCGGCGACATCCTGCGCGGTGTAGAGCGGCTTGATTGCGATACCGGACTCGTTGACCACCGGCGGAAGCGCGGAATCGTCACGGGCGTTCATCGCGCGTTCTCCCGAATGTAGTCGACGATCGCGGCAAGCCTGGAGCCGGTCGGGAAGATGCCCTTGAAGCCCAGGTCGCGCAGCCGCTCGTGGTCCTGTACCGGAAGATTGCCGCCGATGATCCACAGCTTGTCATCGAGCCCTGCGGCCGTGAGCAGAGGTGCAAGCTTCGCGCAAAACGGCAGATGCGATCCGGCCATGCTCGACAGCGCAATCACGTCGACGTCCTCTTCCAGCGCGATGCGACACACGGCGTCAGCCGTTTGGCGCAGGCCGGTATAGATCACCTCAAAGCCGGCATCCATCAGCGCGCGCACGACGACCTTCGCGCCCTGGTCGTGGCCGTCGAGCCCTGGCTTGGCGAGCACGATGCGAATGCGCCGCGGTGCGGCATCGACGGGGGTGGCGCGTGGCAGGGTGGCCGCGGTCATGTCGACAGCTCCTTGGCGATGATGAGCTTGAGGATCTCGCTGGTGCCGCCACCGATCAGCGTGAAGCGCACATCGCGCAGGTAGCGCTGCACCGGATAGTCCATTGCGAAGCCGTAGGAGGCGAGCACGCGCGCCGCCTGGTCGCACACCGTCGCCGCGGTTTCGCTCGCGTTGAGCTTGGCCATCGCCGCCTCCTTGTGGTGCGGGCGGCCCGCATCGCGCAGCCACGCGGCGTAGTGCACGAGGTGCTGCGCGGCTTCGAGTCCTGTCGCCATCTCGGCGAGCTTCATCTGGATCGCCTGGAAGCGGTTGATCGGCTTGCCGAACTGCGCGCGTTCGCCGGCGTAGCGCCGAGCTTCGTCGAGCGCCGCGCGCGCGACGCCGAGCGCGATCGCGCCGGTGATGATCCGGATTTCGGCGAGGATCTCGCGCAGGTGCGCCTCGCCGTCGCCCTCCTCGCGTGAAAGGCGATGTGAATCCGGCACGAAGCAGTCGTCGAACGCGACTTCGGACGTGGGCAGCGCCCAGACACCCATCTTGTCGATCGCGCGGCCGACCGTCAGGCCCTTGAAGCCGCGCTCGACGAGAAGGATGGTGAGCTTCCTGCCGGCACCGGCTTTCGCGAACACGGTGAAAAAGTCTGCCACCGGAGCCGAGGTCACCCATGTCTTCTGTCCGGACAGCAGGTAGCCGCCTTCTACTTTGCGCGCCAGCGACGCGATGCCATCGAGGTCGCTGCCCGCGTTGGGCTCGGTCATGCAGATGGCACCGATCTTCTCGCCCTTCAATGCAGGCTTGAACAGCCGCTCGAGGATGTCGGCGTTGCCGAGCCGGTGCAGAAAATCGGTTCCCATCAGCGATTGCATCGCAGCGCAGCCCGCGAGCGACACCGAACCGCGTGCGATCTCCGTAAGTGCCAGGCAGAACGACAGCAGGTTCATGCCGGTGCCGCCCACCTCCTCCGGGTAGCGCATGCCGAAAAAGCCGAGCTCGGCGAGTTGCGCGAACAGCTCGTGCGGGAACGCGTGCGCGGCGTCGAGTCGGGCGGCCTGCGGCGCGATCTGCTCGTCGCAGAAGCGCGCGAAGAGCTCGCGCACCGATTGCTGCTGATCGGAAAGATCGAAATCCACGATGGCGTCCGCTATTCCGTTTCCAGTCCGTAGACGTCGCGCGCCGCCTCGCGCGAGATCGCGCCATCGCGCACCTCGTCGCGCAATCGCTCGCGATCGCGTTTGTTCGGGTCCCCGTAGCCGCCTCCGCCGCCAGCCATCTGGTGATACACGGCGCCCCTGGGCACGCCGGTGGTCAGGTCCTTGTTCTTCGGCACCACCGTGCGGCCGTCGGGATACGTGAGGCGGATGAAATTGAGCGTGCCTTGACCGCCGCCGAACAGACCGAAGGCCGGCTCGAAGTCACCGTCACCGAACGTTACCAGCTGCGTATCGTCGGAGCCGATCGTGAAGATCGTTTCGACGCCGCGGCCACCGCGCCATTGGCCCGGACCGGCCGAATCGCACGCGTATTCGTGCTTGCGCAGCAGGTGTGGCGTCTGCTGCTCGAACATCTCGTAATCCTGATCGAGCAGGCCGCCCGAGGCGTCGATCATCCCGATGTGGTCGTAGCCGTCGGTGCCACGCATGGCGCCTGATCCGCCCTTCAGCCCCATGAAGCCGATGTCGACGTATTTCTCGTTCTTGCCGGGATCGATCCCCGTGGTGAGCGAGCACAGCAGATTGTTCCATCCCGCGGTGATGCGGTCGGGTATCGCCGGCGCCAGCGCGCGGATGATGGCGTCTGCATTGGGCGGACACAGGTGGTTGCCGAATGTCGTGGCCTTCGGATAGGCCGCATTGAGGATCGTGCCCTCGGGAATCACGATCTCGATCGGCTGCACCATCCCCTCGTTGTGCGGGATGTTCGGGTTCACCATCTGCAGCAGTGTCAGCACCGTCGCCGATGCGCTCGAGGTGAACGTGCCGTTGACGAAGCCGTTGGTCTGGGCATCGGTTCGCGTGTAATCGAACTTGATGCTGCGGTCCTTCACCTCGATGTCGACCCTTATGGTGAACTTCGTGCCTTCGTGGCGGCCGTCGTAATAGACATAACCTTCGCCCTGGTAGCGTCCGTTGGGAATCGTCGCGATCTCGGCTTCCATCATCTTGCGCGTGGCGTCGAACAGCGCGAGCTTGTGTGCATTGAAGCTCGTCCGACCATACTTGCGCAGCAGATCGAGCATCCGCCGTTCGCCGATGTGGCACGCGCCGATCTCGGCGCGCATATCGTGGCGCACGATGTCGAAGCGAATGTTGGCGAAGATCAGATCCCAGACGTCCTTGCGCAGCTTGCCCTTGTCGTAGACCTTGACGGGGGGAATGCGCAGCGCCTCCTGCCACACTTCGGTGGCATTGGGGTTGTAGCCGCCCGGCACGTTGCCGCCGATATCGGCCTGGTGGCCCTTGACGGCGGTCCAGGCGACAAGCTCGCCTTCGAAGAACACCGGCTTGTAAACGGCGACGTCGTTGTTCTGGTTGCCGAAGCTGAACACATCGTTGTGAAAGATGACATCGCCTTCGGCCAGATCGTCGCCGAAATACTCGAGGATGTACTTGCATACCGGCGCGAGCGAGAAGGCGAGGATCGGCAGGTTCTCGGTCTGCTCGAGCATGCGACCCTCGGCGTCGTAGAGCCCGGTGACGAAATCCTTCGCTTCACACAGGATCGGCGAGCGCGTCGTCTGCTGCATCGAAATGCTCATCTCGTCGGTGATCGACTTGAACGTGCGCGCATACACCGAAAGCAGGATCGGATCCACGATGGCGCCAGGCACCGGAACGCCGCGCGAGGCATCGTTCATTGGGTAACCTCCCCCAGGCTTGTCGGGCGCGCGGGCATCGCCCGCCCGTGGTTTCGCCTTCGCGTAATCTGCGCGCCCGCGGAGCGAGTACGTCCGCGCATGCTCATGCGATCGCCTCCTCGGTGGCCATGGCGACGAGGTCCGTCCGGCCCTTGAGATAAAGTGCGAACGATCCGTAACGATCGCACACGCAGTCGTAGCCCGCGCTGACAAAGATCGCGGTGGTCACTTCCTCGATGATCGCCGGGCCCTCGATCCGATGGCCGTGGTGCATCCGGTGGCCGTCGTAGACCGGCACGCTGCGAAAAGCGTTGGCCTCGGGAATGTAGGCATCGCGCCGGCCCTTGAACGCCGTGGACGCATCCTCGCCCGCGTAGGGCTCCTCCGCGTAATCCGGCTTGTCGGTGACACCGATCGCCTGCACCCGCACGTTGATGATCTCCATTCCCGCGTTCTCGTTCTCGAGACAATAGCCGTACAGCCGGTTGTGCTCGGCGTGGAATGCCGCGACGATCGCGGCGGCGTTGCGCTCGCGAAGCATCGACCACGGCACCTCGAACGACACCTCGTGGTACTGCTTGAGATAGCGGCAATCGAGCTTGAGATGGTTGCGCCGCCGCTCAGGCGCGATCCGCTCCGCGTCGAGCTGGCGAGTACCCTCCGCGATCATGCTTTCGATCAGCGCGTCGAGTCGCTCCCAGTCGACCTGGTCGAGGCGCGCCACGAACGTGCGCACGAAGTCGTGCTTCAAGTCGGACAGCAGCATTCCCATCGCGCACAACACCGACGATTCGCGGGGCACGATCTGCAACGGAATGTTGAGCTCCTGGCAGATGAGGCAGGAGTGAAGGGGACCGGCCCCGCCGGCGACGATCATCGGGAATTCGCGCGGGTCGAAGCCGCGCTTGATGCTGATCTCGCGCACGCCCTGCGCCATGTTGTTGCAGGCGACGCGATACATGCCGGCCGCTGCCTGTTCGACCGACAGGCCGAGGGGGCGGGCGATCGCGTGGTCGATCGCTTTCGCGGCGGCCGCGGCGTCGAGCTTCATGCGCCCGCCTGCGAAGAAATCGGGGTCGAGATAGCCCAGCACCACGTTGGCATCAGTAGTCGTAGGCAGCGTGCCGCCTCGGCCATAGCACGCGGGGCCGGGAGCGGCGCCCGCACTCTGCGGCCCCATACGCAGGAGTCCGCCCTCGTCGATCCACCCGATCGATCCGCCGCCGGCACCGATGGTGTGAATGCCCAGCATCGGCAGCGCGATCCGATGCCGCGCGATCTCGCCCTCGGTGACCATTGTCGGCCCGTCGACGGCGAGCGAGGCCTCGAAGCTGGTGCCGCCCATGTCGACGGTAATGCACTTGTTGTGGCCGTGCGCGCCGGCATAGAACATCCCGGCACCGGGCCCGCCCGCGGGACCGGAGAGCAGCGTCAGCGCGGCGTGCGTGCGCGCGATTTCGGGCGACATCACGCCGCCATTGCTTTGCATGATGAGCAGGATGCCGCGGAAGCCAACCCCGGACAGACGCGCAACGAGTTGGGTCAGGTAGTGATCGAGCTTGGGCCCGACGTACGAGTTGAGCACCGTCGTGCTGACTCGCTCGTAAAAGCGGATCGACGGCAGCAGGTCCGTCGATACGGTGAGATACGCGCCCGGCAGCTCGCGGCGGACGAGCTCTGCCGCGGCCTGCTCGTGCGCGGGATTGGCGAATGCGTTCATGAAGCAGATCGAAATCGCCTCGACACGCTCGGCGCGGAACAACGCGATCGCCTGCTTCACGTCGTCGAGCGCGAGCGGCTCGATTTCGCGCCCGTTGCGGTCGAGCCTTCCTCCGACGCCAATGCGCAGGTAACGCGGCACCAGCGGCTTCACATTGGTGCAGCGATTGTTGTACTGCTCCTCGCGCACGCCGCGGCGCATCTCGAGCGCATCGCGCACGCCCCGCGTGGTGATGAGCGCCGACCGGGCACCGGTGCTGGTGAGCGTGGCGTTGGTCGTGACCGTCGTGCCGTGGACAATGGTATCGACCGTCGCGATGAACTCGTGCAGCGATTGCGGCGGCGACTGGCCCGCCGCGATCTCCTCGAGCCCGCTCTCCACCGCGATCGACGGGTCAGCCGGTGTGGAGAGCACTTTGTAAATGGCAGGTTTCGCGCCATCGCGCGTGACGATGAAGTCGGTGAAGGTACCGCCTACGTCAATGCCGATCTTGAGCGCCATCGCGCATTCTCCTAGGCCAGCGCTTCGCCGCGCACGATCCGCCGCAGCTCGTCCTTGCGCACCTTGCCGAGCGCCGAGCGCGGCAACTCGGGCAGGAAGACGATCTTGCGCGGATGCTTGAAGCGCGCGATACGTCCGTGCAGCAAATCGAGTACGTCCTGGTCGCGCAACTCGCATCCCGGCCTTGGCACGACGACGGCCACCACGATCTCCCCCCACTTCGCATCCGGTCGCCCGACGACGGCGACCTCTGCGATGTCGGGCGATGCGGCGAGCGCATTCTCGATCTCGGCGGGATAGATGTTCTCGCCGCCCGAAATGATCATGTCCTTCGCCCGGCCATCGACCCAGAGAAATCCGTCGCCGTCGAAATGCCCGATGTCGCCGGTGTGGAACCACCCGTCGCGCAACGCATCGGCGGTTGCTGCCGGCGCATTCCAGTAGCCCGACATCACATTCGGTCCCTTGACCACGATTTCGCCCGACACCCCGCGCGAGACGGCGTCGCCGCTTGCGCCGACGATGCGCACACCACAATGAACCGCCGGCTTGCCGGCCGAGCCTGCCTTGTCCGGCGCATCGGCAACGGCGGTGTAGGTCGCGATGGGCGCGGTCTCGGTGGCGCCGTAGACCTGGATCAGCGGCACGCCACGCGCGCGCATCGCTTCGAACAGGCGCGGCGGCACGATCATCGATCCGGTCGAGATGCAGCGCAGGCTCGAGAGGTTCGCCTGCTGCCAGCGCGGATGCTGCAGCAGCATGTCGAGCTGCGCCGGAACGAGCACCATCAGCGTAATCCGCTCGGTGGCGATCGCTTCGAGCGTCGCCTCGGCATCGAACTTCGGATGCAGCACGACGGTCGCCCCCGCGTGCAGCGCGGGCAGCGTCAGGATATTGAGACCGCCGACGTGGAACAGCGGCAGCGTAGTGAGGATGCGATCGGCACGCGTCAGGTCGTGCATCAGCGTGCTGTTGACGGCGTTCCAGAACAACGCGCGCTGCGTGAGCACCACACCCTTGGGCGCGCCTGTCGATCCCGACGTGTAGCAAAGCAGCGTCGGCGCATCGTAGTCGCCGCTGCCTTGCCCCGCGAGCACCGGCGGCGCGTCACACAGCAGGCTCGCGCCATCCTTCCATCCGGGCGCTGCGGTACCCAACGTCACGAAGTCGGCACGATCGGTGCCTTTTCGAATGGCATCGATCGTGGCAACGAAGGGCGCCTCGGCGAACAGAGCGCGCGCAACGCAATCGTCGAGCACGCGCCGATGCTCCGGCGGCGCGAGCCGCCAGTTGAACGGTACGAGCATCGCTCCGAGCCGCGCGCATGCGAACAGCAGTGCGAGCATCGCCGGCGTGTTGAGCCCGAGATAGGCGACGGCGACGCCGCGCGCGATGCCGAGCGTGTGCAGCATTCCCGCGGTGCGTGCAATCTGCTCCGCGAGATCGCGATAGGTAATGGCCTCGCCCTCGAAGCGCAAGGCCTCCTTTGCCGGCGCGAAGTCGGCGTGACGGTCGATCCAGTCGGACAGGTCCACGTCTTCCTCGTCACCGGTCGGTGACCTGGATCACCACGGCCATGGCGGTGTCCCCTGCGGCGCAACCGGCGAACAAGCCGCGGCCGCCGCCGCGCAGCGCGAGCTCCTCGATCAGCTCGATGATCGAGCGCGTACCCATGGGCGCTTGCGGATGACCCCATACCAGCGAACAGCCGAAGTTGTTCATCCGTCGGAGGTCGGCGCCCGTCTCGCGGGCGAACACGATGTCGTTGGCCGCAAATGGGTTGTGGGTCTTGATCGCATCCATCTGGTTGAGCGAAAGCCCCGCTGCGTCGAGTGCCCGCCGCGCTGCGGGAATCGTCGCTTCGGGCATGTAAGCCGGTGCGGCACGCGCCTGGCCGAAACCGAGCACACGCACGCGACGGCGTGGATCGGTGGCAAGCTCTCGCGCGCGCTCCGCGGTCGTCACCACGATTGCGGCGTTGCCGTCGGCCGGATGCGTCTGGGCGCCGAACGTGACAGTGCCACCGTCGACCACCGGCTTGAGCGCCGCGAGACCCTCGCGCGTCGAACGATTGATGCCCTCGTCGCCTTCGAGCGTGCTGACCGTCTTGCGGAAATTCGGGCTCGGCACAGCGAACGGGAGCGTCATGAAGCGCTTGAGAAAGGCTGCGCCGTCCGCCGTCGCGGCTGCATATTGCTCTTCGCGACGCAGCACGACCTCGTGCTGATCCGCGGTCGAGATGCCGTGCTTGGCCACCACGTTCTCCGCCGTAGTGACCATCGAGTGCCGCCCCAGCGGGTCGCAATTGAAATTGTCGAGCACCCAATCCTCGTGTGAGCCCGTGCCCCCCGGCCCGCGCGGATTCGGGTAATACAGGTGCGGACCGTTCGACGTGCGATCGCACGTGACGACCAGGGCCGCGGTCGCGATTCCCGCGTCCACCTCCTGCACAGCAGCGAGCAGGCTGCGCACACCGGTGGCACATGCTTGCATCACCGTGGGCCCGCCCATCTGACCTGCGCCTACCATGCCCATCAGCCAGGGCAGGCCATAGAACGCGTGCTGCTGCGGCACCGTCAATCCGAGCACGCCATGATCGAAAATCCGCGGATCGATCCGGCGCCGCGCGAGCTCGTCCTTCACGACGTGCGCGGCGAACTCGACGCTGTGCAGATTGGCAAAGCTGCCCTGCCAGCGCGCGAACGGCGTGCTCCAGTACGCGCCATACGGAATTTCCGCGGTGTGTGTCATGTCCCGTTCACGCTCGGAAGAAGTGACGCGTTCAAATCAATGCAATCGTGGCCTTGCCCAGAAGGATCTTTTCGCCCTTCTGGTTCTCGGCGATGAGATCAAGCACCACCCGGTTTTCACCGTCCTGTGCCGATTTCGCCGCGACGACTCCGGAGCAGCTGATGACATCGCCCGGGAACGCCATCGCCACGAAGCGCGCGGAAAAGGATCGCAGGCTCGTCGTCGGCGCCCAGCTCGCGAGCAGACGCCCGAGCAGCGCCATCGTCAGCATGCCGTGAGCGATGACGCCTGGCAGCCCACCGGCGCGCGCCGCGGCGTCATCGACATGGATCGGGTTGTGATCGGCGGCGGCGCCGGCGAACAGGGCAAGCTGCAACCGCGAAACCGCGGGCGCCGTAAGCGTTGGAATGCGCTCGCCGATCGCGAGCTCGTCATAGCGTGGCGTCAACGGCGTCTCCGGGCTCGGTGGCGATCAATCATTGCGCACGACGATCGTCGTCGTGAGATCGCAGACCCGTTCGCCACGCTGATTGGCGAGCCGCGTCTCGGTGACGATGAACGTCAGCGCGCCGCCCTTCTTGTCGTACATGTCGACCACTTTCTGCTGCCCGGTGATCACGTCACCGGCAACGATGTCGCCGTGATAGACGAACGACTGCTCGCCGTGCATCGTTTTCGTCTTGTCGATGGCGAGGTCCTCGAGCACGAGGAACGGCTGCCGAGCCTCCATCGCAAGCGTGAACGGGAACGTCGGGGGCGCGGGCAGCGACCGATAGCCCGCCGCGATGGCGGCCTCCTCGTCGCGGTGGATCGGATTGTCCTCGCCGATTGCCTCGGCGAACGAGCGAATCCAGCGCTTCTCCACCGCAATGGTGAAAGGCGCGTATTCCTTGCCTACGATGTCTTTCACGCTCCTCCCTTTCGTCAGCGCGCTGCCGGTCTTCGAGATTCGCCCGCGCTACTGACCGTTCAGGCCGACCGCCTTGCGCAGTGCCTTTTGCGCCTCGACGAGCTGCGCTTGCATCGCTGCCGCCGCGCCATCGCCGTCGCCCGCGGCGAGCGCTGCGACGATCCGCTGCATGCCGCGGATGACGATCGCACGAACGCGCGGATCGTCCAACGTCAGCACGCGCACATGACGCACGTGGTCCGCATAGAGCTCGATCGCGCGCACCAGGCGCTGGTTGGAGACCAATCCGATCCAGGCGGCACGAAATGCCGCATTCGCGGCCATGAACGCGGCACTGTCGCCGCAACGATGCGCGGCGATGCTCGCCTCCAGCGCCGCCTTGATCGGAGCCCGGACTTTCGGGTCCCGCGTCTTCGCCGCAACCCGCCGCAGCGCGGCCGGCTCGAGCAGCGAGCGCACTTCGTAGATTTCGTCGATATCGGCGTCCGTCAGCGAAGGCACGATGAAGCTGCGGCCGTCCGAAACAACCAGCCCATCATGGGCGAGACGCGCCAGCGCCTCGCGCACCGGAGTCCGGGACACGCCGAGCTGCAACGCCAACGCCGTCTCCTGCAGCGGCTGCCCCGCGGGCAATTGCGCGGCACGGATCAGCTCGCGCAGGTTTTGGTAAGCCTGGTCGGCAAGGCCGAGCGCGCGATCGACGCGTTTCAGTGAAGCGAGCACATGACTCCTTCCGTGCGCTGCGATATCCGGCGGCGGCGCAGGCCGGCCTGCGCGGTCCCGTGAAGGGACCAACCCGTGGATACTGGGCACTGCATACAGTATCCTCGGCGGGGGACCGTGTCAATGCGGCCGCGCGGCCGCGCGGCATGGGTGCGCCGAGCTGGCGTCATCGATGACGCGCGGCAGATGATGTGCCTCCCTGCCGGATCACATTTGCGCTCGGACGCGATTGATGTCGGTCAAGCAATATGTACGTCGGCCTCAAAAAGCGCTTGTCCTGAGCAGCACGCTGTGGGAGAGTTTTCCGCGCCGTCCAATTGCGGTGTTGCCGAATCCATTCAAGAAATCGCAGCAAGTCGAGCGCGCGGCGAACGGCCCCGCCGGCGCGACTTTAGTGAGGAGAAAGCTATGAAGCGTGCGCTGTCCGCTCTGCTTGCGACGGTACTCGCGGTGATGGTCCTGGCCCCGGCCGCATCGGCCCAAGAGGTCACATTGCGTGCGATCGGATTCATCCCGAAAAACCACCCGCTGCTGTCAGAGGCACGCACCTGGGTCGACGAAGTGAATGCCGGACTCAAGGGCAAGGTCAGCATCAATTATGTCGGCGGACCGGAGGTCATCCCCGGATTGCAGCAGGCGCAGGCCGTCGGCACGGGCGTCGTCGACATCGCATTCAATCCCACCGCGTATTATCAAAGCGCATTTCCGGAAGGCGCCGCATTCATCCTTTCGCGCAAGAGCGTCACAGCCGAGCGCGAGCCGGGCGGCTTCTACGATTACATGGTCAAACGCCACGAGCGACTCAATGTCCGCTACATCGGGCGCGCGCTGTATTCGCCGTTCTACCTGTGGACCAAGGACAAGGTGTCGAGTCTCGACGACCTCAAGGGTCTCAAGATGCGCACGACCGCGCTGCACGACCGCTTCATGAAGGCGCTCGGCATGGTTCCGGTTACCGTGCCCGAGAGCGACACCTATACGGCGCTCGAGGGAGGAACGGTAAACGGCTTCGGCTGGCCGATCGCGGGGCCGCGCGAGCGCGGTTGGACCAAGATCGTGCGCAACGTGATCGACCTGCCGTTTTTCGGCAGCAACAACATCGTCATCATCATGAACCTGGACAAGTGGAAGGCGTTGCCTGCCGACGTTCAGAACAAGATCATCGAAATCACCGCCGCCTTCGAGCCACGGATGGTCAAGCATTTCATGGACGCCGAGACCGAGGAGTGGGCCGCGCTCGAGAAGGCAGGCGTCGCGCGCGTCAAGTTCTCCGCTGCGGAGAACCAGAAGTTCATCGACACCGCATACGAGGTGGAGTGGCAGAATCTCGCAACCCGCCTGCCCAACGAGATCGCCGATCTGCGCCGCCTGACGGGCAATTGACCTCGGCACACCCGGCTCGCGCCACGGCCTGCGAGCACCGCGCACGCGCGTCGACGCTGGACAACAATCGATTGCGCGTGTGATGCCATTCGCCCGATTTGACCGGCTGCTATGCCGGATGGAGAATTTTCTGGCGGCGATCGGACTCGGCGGGCTCGTGTTCATCATCGTAGCGGTGTGTCTTGAAATCCTGTTGCGAACGTTCTTCAACAAGCCGCAGATCTGGGTGATCGAGTTCACCGAGTACGCGCTGCTCTACATCACGTTTCTCGGTACGGCATGGTTGCAGCACCGTGACGGCCATGTCGCGGTCGATCTCGTCACCAACGCCCTCGGCGATCGCTGGCGGCGTCGTTTCGCCTTGCTGAGCGCGGCGTTGGGCTTTCTTGTGAGCGTCGTCCTCACGGTGTTCGGCACCACCGCGACCTGGGCTGCGATGGCGCAAGGTCTGTACAAGCCGACGGTGATCGAGTTTCCGACCTGGATCGTGCTGGTGATCATTCCAGTTGGGTCGCTGGTGCTGGCGCTGCGTTTCGCGCACCGCGCGCTCATGCTGTGGTCAGCGATCCACATCCGTGATCGCGATTAGGCGCCGACGCCGATGAGCTGGGCGCCGACGCTGCTTCTCATCATGGGCGCGTTGCTGGCCCTGATGGCGATCGGATTGCCGATCGCCTTTTCGTTTCTGGCGGTGAACATCGTCGGCGCCTTTTTCTTCTGGAATGGCACCGCCGGCCTCAATCAGCTCGTGCTGTCGATCTACGACTCGGTGACGAGCTTCGCGTTGCTGCCGGTGCCGTTGTTCGTGCTGATGGGCGAGGTGATGTTCCGCTCCGGCATCGCTGGCAAGATGATGGACGTGCTCGATTCGTGGATGGGGCGAGTGCCGGGGCGCTTGAGCCTGATGGCAGTGGCCGGCGGAACGATGTTCGCGACGCTGACCGGATCGGCGATGGCGGGCGCGGCGATGCTCGCCGCGTTGCTCGTTCCCGAAATGCAGAAACGCGGATACAGCAAGGCGATGAGCCTCGGGCCGATCCTCGGGTCCGGCGGGCTCGCGATCATGATCCCGCCGTCCGCGCTTGCGGTGCTGCTCGCCGCCATCGCCAATTTCTCGGTCGGCGACTTCCTCGTCGCGATCATCGTTCCCGGGCTGTTGATGGCCGTGTCGTTCGCCGCTTACATCGTCGTACGCTGCGCGTTCAACCCTTCGCTCGCGCCGCGCTACGACCTGCCCTCGGTGCCGCTCGCGCGAAGGCTGCGCAATACGGCGCTCTATGGCCTGCCGTTGCTCGTCATCGTATTCCTCGTCGTGGGCTTGATCTTTCTCGGCGTCGCGACTGCCACCGAGTCGGCTGCCGCCGGCGCACTGGGCTGCTTTGTGCTTGCCTGGGCCTACGGTGGTCTCAACTGGAAGATGGTCAAGGAATCGCTGGAGGCGACGCTTCAGGTTTCCGTGATGATGCTAATGATCATCACCGGTTCCACCGCGTTCTCGCAGATCCTCGCCTTCACCGGCGCGTCGTCCGGCCTCGTCCAGACGGTGATCGCCATTCCGCTGTCGCCGTTGCTGGTCGTCGCCGCGATGCAGGTCGTCATGCTGATCATGGGCTGCTTCATGGAGCCGCTGTCGATCATGATGCTGACGATCCCGATCTTTTTTCCGATTGTGACGACACTCGGCTTTTCACCGATCTGGTTCGGCGCAATCATGCTGCTCAACATGGAAATGGCGACGATCACCCCGCCGTTCGGCCTCGTGCTGTTCGTCGTCAAAGGCGTTGCGCCGCGCGGAACGACATTGACCGACATCTACCGCGCCGCGCTGCCCTTCATCGTTTGCGACGGCGTGGTGATGGCGCTGCTGCTGACGTTCCCTGCTTTGATCACGTGGCTGCCGGGCCTCATGGGACGATGACATGGCGCAACGTCGCATCCGCATTGCGGTCGATGTCGGTGGGACGTTTACCGACGTCACGCTGTGGGACCCGCGCTCGGGCCGCCTGGTCGCTGCGAAGGCGCTGACCACGCCGCATGATCGCGCGGTCGGTGTCGAAAACGGCGTCGCGCTGGGGCTCGAAGCCGCCGAAGTGAAACCGGAAGAGGTGCTCGAGGTTGTGCACGGCTCCACGACCGGCACCAACGCGTTGATCGAACGTACCGGTGCAACCGTGGGACTGCTCACCACGAGCGGGTTTCGCGATGTGCTCGAGATCGGGCGCATCATGCGACCCGACGCCGGTCTGTATGACTTCTCAGTCGACTCGCCGTTGCCGCTGGTGCCGCGCTACCTTCGGCTGGAAGCACGGGAGCGGCTCGATGCGCAGGGTCACGTGCTCGTGCCCCTCGACGAGCATAGCGTGGTTGCGGCTGCGCAGCGCTTCGCGCGCGAGCGCGTCGAGGCGCTTGCAGTCTGTTTCCTTTTTTCGTTCCTCAATCCCGAGCACGAGGAGCGTGCGGCCGCCATCCTGGCGCGGCACCTGCCAGGCATACCGATCAGTCTTTCCTCACGGGTCTGTCCGGAGGTGCGCGAATACGAGCGCAGCTCGACCACCGTAATCAACGCGTACCTTGCGCCGGTCATGTCGACCTACCTCGACTCGCTACGGCGGCGCATCGAGCACGCGCTGGGGCCGGTACGCTTGTCCGTCATCCAGGCGAACGGCGGCTCGACGTCGGTGGCCGCAGCCCTTCGCACGCCGGTAACGACGGTCAATTCGGGACCGGCAGGCGGCGTCGTTGCCGCCGCCTATTACGGCCGGCTGCACGAGCGCAACCGGCTGGTATCGGTCGACATGGGCGGAACGTCTTTCGATATCGGCCTTGTCGAAGACGGCGCGTCGAAGGTCACGACCGACGGCAGCTTCCAGGACCTTCCGGTCCGCATTCCGATCATCGATCTTCATATCATCGGCGCCGGCGGCGGATCGATTGCATGGCTCGATGCAGGCGGCGCGCTGAACGTCGGACCGAAATCGGCCGGCGCCGAGCCGGGACCGGCGTGCTATGGGCGCGGCGGCACGCAGGCGACCGTGACCGACGCCAATCTCGTTCTCGGCCGACTCGCTGCCGACTACTTCAACGGCGGACGGATGCGTCTCAACACCGAGGCGGCGCGCGATGCAGTCGGCACACTCGCCCAGGCGATGCACATCGGCCTCGAGGAAACCGCACTGGGGATCGTGCGCGTCGTCAATGCCAATATGGCGAAGGGCATCGCCAACGTCACGATCCTGCGCGGCATCGACGTGCGCGATTTCTCGCTTCTCTCGTTCGGCGGCGCGGGTGGCGTGCATGCGGTCGACCTCGCACGCTCGTTGTCGATGCGCGAAGCGGTCGTGCCCCCGCTGCCCGGCACCTTCTCCGCCGTCGGCCTACTGGTGACCGACGTACGCCATGATTACGTGACAGCGCTCGGCGGGGTCGACGTCACGCAGGCCGAATGCGCCGAGCTCGAGGGACACTATCGTCGAATGGAAGACGCTGCGCGCACGGAGCTCGAAGCGCAAGGCTTTCGTGCCGAGGCGATGACCCTCAATCGCACCGCCGACCTCAAGGTCGCGGGCCAGACCTACGAGCTTTCACTCCCGCTGCCCGAGCGTTGCCGTCCCGTTTCGCCAGCAACGCTGGACGCGCTCGTGGCGGCGTTCGCGTGCCTTTACCGCGAGCGCTACGCATTCTTTTTCGACGGAGAGCCGATCCACCTCGTCAATCTGCGCGTCGCCGGGCTCGGTCACCACCCGTTGGTATCGTTGCCGCGGTTCGACTTCGGCGGGCCCGAGCCGCACGCGGCGTGCAAGGGCGCGCGAGCCGTGTACTTCGAATCAGTCGGCTTCGTCGAGGCTCGCGTCTACGAGCGCACGCACCTGCGCCCCGGCATGATTGTCCCGGGCCCGGCCGTGATCGAGGAGCAGACGTCGTCGGTGCTGGTTCCGCCGAACACCGACGCGCACGTGCTCGTCGACCAAGGTCTGGTCATACCGCTCCACCCTCCACCGCGCGCGCCGCGATGAGCGATCTGATCACGATGCAGGTGATTCGTTACGGCCTGGAGCAAGTGGCCGACGAGATGGGCTATACGCTCGTGCGCACGGGCCGCTCGACGATCATCACCGAAATCAAAGATATCTCGTGCGTGGTCACCGACGTCTGCGGGCAAACGATCGCCCAGGCGCATCACAATCCCAGCCTGCTTGCCGGCTTCGAGATCACGATGAAGGAGCTGGTCGCGCGCTATGGTGTCGACGATCTCGCGCCCGGTGACGTGATCGTGACCAACGACCCGTACAAGGGCGGCCAGCACATCATGGATCTGTACGCGATCGCGCCCGCATTCCACGATGGCAGGCTGGTCGGATTCGTCGGCAACATCACGCATCATTCCGATCTCGGTGGCGTCGCAGCCGGTGGCGTCGCAGGCGGCATTCGGGAGATTTATCTCGAGGGACTGCGCTTGCCCCTCGTCAAGTTGTACAAGAAGGGCAAGGAAGACAGCGAAATCGCCGCGATCATCGCCAATCAGATCCGCGTACCGGACAAGACGCTGGGCGACATCCGCGCCCAAGTGAGCTCGGTGATGGTCGGTGCAGAGCGGCTCGACCGGCTTTACCGTCGATATGGCGAGAAGACCATGCGCGAGTCTTCGGCCGAACTGCTCGACTATTCCGAGCGCCGCATGCGAGCAGGTCTGCGGCGGCTGCCGGAGGGCGTCTATCAAGGCGAAGATTTTCTCGACGACGACGGCGTCAACGATCGTCCGATCCGCGTGGCCGTCACGCTCACCATCAAGGACGGCGAGGCGATCGTGGACCTGAGCGGCTCGGACGCGCAGGCCGAAGGCAACGTCAACTCGACGCTCGCGAACACGCATGCCGCCGCCTATTACGTGCTGATTGCCGTCGTCGATCCCGGCGTGCCACCCAACTCGGGATGCTACCGGCCGATCAAGGTCATCACTCGGCCGGGTAGCGTCGTGCATCCGCTGCTGCCGGGCGCCGTAGCGGCACGCACCAACACATCGCAGAAGATCGTCGAGGCGATGCTGCGCGCGCTCTCCACGGCCGTTCCGCAACGCGTCACCGCCGGCTCTCATGGCCAGATCAGCACCTGCGGTTTCGGCGGTCGTCATCCGAAGACCGGCGCACCGTTCGTCTACACCGACATCCAGGGCGGGGGCGCGGGCGCGCGGCCGTATCGCGATGGGCGCGACGGACAGGACAGTCACCTGCCGCGCTTCATGAACACGCCGGTCGAAGTGCTCGAGCGCGAGTTCCCCGTTCGTATCGAACGCTACGAATTCATCACCGATTCGGGTGGAGCGGGAACCTATCGCGGCGGACTCGCACTACGGCGCGACGTGCGGCTGCTCGCCGATCGGGTCAGCTTCGCGCGCTATGGCGATCGCCACACGATCCGGCCTTTGGGGCTTTTTGGAGGCATGCCGGGGTCGTCCGGCGCCTTCATTCTCAATCCCGGCTCGGCGGGCGAGCGCGTGTTGAAGTCCAAGGGGCTCGACACGCTCGCGCAGGGCGATCTGGTCAGCGTCCGGTTGCCCGGCGCCGGCGGCTACGGCGATCCGCAACGACGCGACCGCGCTCTCATTGCCCAGGACTTGCGCGATCAGAAAATCTCGCGCGAGTCCGCTGCACGGGACTACGGGTTCGACGCTGCGGACGAATCGGAAAATCCCGCGTAGCGTGCAAGCCTGCGCCAGCCGTACCCGCGAACGTTACGGCACGGATTGCGCCGTATGACGCAATGTCACCGCCGCAGTACTCTTTGCGGAATCAACCGGCGCTGCGCGGCGGCATCTCTGCGCCGTAAAGCTTGAGCGCCGCCGCCAGGTCGGCCGGGTCGGGCTTTTCATAATAGCCGCGACGCGACATGCGCAAGCCGGAGGTCCGCTGCAGAACCGCGGCCGCTTCGGTCATCTTTAACAAGACGCCGGATGCGTCGATGACAGGCGCGCCGTCGATCTCGGTCAGCCCGTTGCGAATCGCCACCAGGTTCATGAGCCCGCAACCGAGAATGATCACATCCGCGCCTGCGGCCACGGCGCGCCGGCCGGCGTCGGTGATGCGCCGCAGGGACGATGCCGCGTTTCCTTCAAGCGCCGCGACCATGTCGTCGAACGGCAACTCGAACGAGATCAAGGGCCCCGCATGCTTTTCCAGACCGTAACGCTCGATCAGGTCGGCGTGGAACTTGGTGTTGAGCGACGCGGTGTGGGAAACGATCGCAAAGCGCTTCCCGAACATGCAGGCGAAGCGCATCGCGCACTCGCCGAGGCTCAACACTGGAATGTCCAGGATCTCGCGCATCTCATCGAGCACGGGGTCCAGAAAACAACCGACCGCAACCGCGTCGAAACCTTGTTTTTCCGCGGCAGCGACGCTCGCCAGCAAGGCACGATTGTTCAGGAAGTCGAACACTTTGAAGCGCAGGTTCGTGGTGCCGGCCGGCACACCCCGGACCTCGATCGTCGAGCCCGCGAACAGCCGCTCCCGCGCGTGCGCTTCGATTGCCGCGACGTACGCGGGGAAGGTCTCGACCACGGTGCTGCTTTGCCACAGGATGCGAATGGCGTCGCTGTCGCGCTCACGCATGTGATCCTCCGATTGGTCGTTGCATTCTACCGTCAACGTTCGCGATCAGCGGGTTGAGCGATAGCGAGCGCCGATGACAAGCGGTGGCAAGCACTACCCAACGCGACGGCCGGTCAATCGAAGACGGGTCGCCGGCTCTGCGACAACTCGACGACCTTGTCCGCGACGTACAAGTCCTGAATGCCCATTCCGTGCGATTCGAACAACGTGATCTGATCCGGTGACGTGCGCCCCGCTCGTCGGCCGACGATCACTTCACCGAGCTCAGCGAGGTTGTCCCACTGGATCAGTCCTTTCTCGACCGCAGACAGCAGATCGCCGCATTCGAGCCGGGCGGTGCCGCGGGAATCGACTGCGATCACGTCGCAACGCCGTACGGCGGCTTCATCGAGCTCGCAGCGAGCAAGCGAGTTGGAACCGGCCGCATTGATGTGTTGCCCAGGCTCCAGCCATTCGCCCAGCAGCACCGGTGTCGCCGACTTCGTGATGACGTTGACGATGTGCGCGCCCCGCACGGCTTCGGCGGCGGTGGAAACCGCGTGCATGTCGACGCCGATACGTGACGACATCGCATCGCAGAACTTCCGCGACCGCTCCGTTCGGCTGTAGACGCGCACTTCGCGGACGGGTCGCACTGCACACACGCCTTCGAGCTGTCCGACGGCCTGCTCGCCCGCGCCGATCATGGCGACGATCGTGGCGTCTTCGCGAGCCATGCATCGGGTGGCGACGCCGCTCGCAGCGCCGGTGCGCATCGTACCGAGATAACTCGCTTCCACGATGGCATCGAGGGAGCCGGTCGCAGCATCGTAAAGGTGCACATGCGCCGGCGTGCTCCTCAAGCCCGTGCAATAGGCTTTGAAGGCGATTCGGTTCAACTCGGGTGCCGCCGCCTGGAGCACGTGAAGGGTTGCTTGCGGCATGCGGGTTCGCACGCGCGGTGTGTCGGTTGCTCGCCCTTCGGCCCGCGCCTCGAGCGCTGTCTCCACCAGGCGCACCGCGAGCGGCATCGTGAGGACTTGCCGGACGTCGTATTCCGTCAGGTATCGGGTCATTGCCTTCGCCTTCGCGAGCCGCGTGCCAACGCACGAACTCGCCGTTGATCCTTTGCGATGCGCGCTGACAACGGGAGCGATCGCGACCCGGGATTCGGCTGCGATCGCGGATACGTTATACAGCCCTACGGGTCATGAGGCGCGGGACGCCGACAGGTGCCTTTCCGTTCAGCCGGGGCCCACCCCCGTCGAGGACCATTCAGCCCCTCACGGTTTTGCTGCCGATCGGCTGCGTCGCGCTATGCTAGGCTACCGGACGCCGATGCCAACGCGTACCGCTCAGGCATGTCGCCTCCGAAAATCAAGACGCAAGCGTTCCTCGCGAACGTGCCGCTGTTCAAGGAGCTCGCGCCCGACGAGATCGAGCGCATTGCCGCCGGCACGATCGAGTTGCACATACCTCGCGGGGAGATCCTGTTCAACCGGGGCGATCCGTGCGTCGGCTTCCATCTCGTGCTGTACGGCCAGGTGAAGCTCGCGTTCGTCTCGCCGCAGGGTGGCGAGAAAGTCGTCGAGATCGTCGGTCCGGGCCATTCGTTCGGCGAAGCGCTGATGTTCATGGACAAACCGCACATCGTGATGGCGCAAACGCTCGCCGACTCGCTGCTGCTGCACGTGTCGAAGAACGTCGTTTTCGACGAAATCGCGCGCGACGCAGGCTTTGCGCGCCGCATGCTCGCAGGATTGTCGCGACGGCTGCACAGCCTCGTGAGCGACGTCGAGTCGTATTCGCTGCAGTCGGGCACGCAGCGCGTGATCGGCTACCTTCTGCGCGAAGACACCGGCAACGATTCGGGTCCGTCCACGGTCATGCTGCCCACCGCGAAGGCGGTCGTCGCGTCACGGCTGAACCTCACGCCCGAGCACTTCTCGCGCATCCTGCACGACCTCACCCAAGCGAAGCTGATCGAGGTCGGAGGCCGCGAGGTGCGCATCACCGACATCGCGAAGCTGCGCGCGTATACCGGCTGAATGAGCTCAGCCTGGGCACATCGTAGACTTGCCGACTGAGCACGACGAAAGCGGCGTCAGGCCGCAGTGGCCGCCGCGTCGGCGCCCGAGCGGCGCGCTCCGGCGAGACAGCACCCGATTTCGGCGAGCAGCGGCAACGGCACCGGCACTTCGCCGCAGAGCGCGCGTTCGGTCCATCCGGCGGTCGATTGCGCATCGGCCGCCTCCAGCAGCGCAGGCAACTCGCTCGGCGCCATGCTCTCCGCTTCGGCGCAGATCGACCGCACGCCGTCCGCGAAATGCTCGAGCGCCGACGGCGCGCGCGGGTCGGCGAACGGCTCGCCGTCGCTGCCGACAAGGAGCAGTGCATTCGCGCGCGTCGCCGCAAGGAATTCGCGTATTCGCGCGAGATCGTTCGCGCACGCCGCGCCGACAACGCGGTAGCTGTCGCTGGCGAATGGATCGATCAGCGATGCGAGCATCCGCGCTCCCGACGCTGCGCCGGCAGACAGCAGCTCGGCGAGCGGCGGCGCCAGCACGTCGACCGACACGTACGCGAGAGCGCCGTGCGCGAGCCGCGCCTGCGCGTCGTCCATGTCGGACGCGATGACCCCCAGTTGGGCAAGTACGGTCCCCGTCGCCGCGCAGTTCGGCTCGTCATGGGCG
This sequence comes from Casimicrobiaceae bacterium, assembly GCA_036395475.1. Lineage (GTDB taxonomy): Bacteria > Pseudomonadota > Gammaproteobacteria > Burkholderiales > Casimicrobiaceae > PALSA-1003. The sequence continues at coordinate 114,637 of DASWDF010000049.1, read as the reverse complement.
AAGCCGTGAACCAGGACGGGCACGCCGTACCGATGCAGCAACAGCGCAAGCAACGGCGTTAGGTTGAGAGTTTCGCAGGTGCCTCCGTACGACGGCAGCACGACGGGCCGCGGTCGATCGGCCGGCGAAACGAGACAGCCGACGTGCGGGTCGAGCGCGCGCAGACGACGGATCGTCTCGTCCGCGCTGCCGGCGCTCCCCGTGCCCGCGAGGTCGGCGGCAAGCGACCAATACGAGCGAGCGACCGGCTGCAAAGCGGTCATGTCGGAAGAGCGTCGAACGGGCGCGCGGGCGGCGACGGCACGATCGCGCCGTGCAGGATCACCGCGGGGCGAGCCAGATGGTGATTTCGTGGACCGAGACCGTGCCGGGCTCGACACGATATGCGAAGCCGTTGCGCTCGAGGATGCGAAACAGCGGCACCGGATGGCAGTCGATGACGAGCTTCAGCGTGTCACCGGGCTTGAAGCCGTCGATCGTCGTCAGCACGCGCTCGATCGGCTCCGGCGGCTCCATGCCGCGGACGTCGAGCGTCTCGTGGCGTGCGATCAGGTCGTTTGTCATCGCGGGCACCTGTTGAAGGTCACGTCCGCATTGTTGGGAGGGTACGCGCGTCCCTCCTTGACGTGCATCAAGCGATCAGCGCGTGCGCGACGGACGGGTCATCGCAACGCGCCGCTTTTTCTTGATGCGCATCATTTCATCGAAGCGGCCGGGTCCCGTAGATTTGGCCAACCGGTCCGGCTCGGGGCGTGCGTGTTCGGGCGCAATCCTGCACCAGGCCCGGGCCGAACGATCCATTCGAAAATCAAGGAGCGAGCCCATGGCACCTTCCAATCCGTCCGACCCGCTGCCCGACGACGAGCTCGACGACGAGCCGATCCCGGCGATGCAGCTGCTGCTCGATAACCCGTTCCTGCTCCTGTTCCTCGGCATCGCGATGCCCACGGTGTTCTACATCATCTGGGGCGTGATGGAAATCGTCGGCATTCCCGTGGCGAAGTGACGGAGCGACGACGATGAGTGCCCTATCTTCTCCGCAAGCCCGCGTCTGGTGGAAGCAGCCGCTCGACCGCGTCGAAGGGACGTGGATCGCGATCGCCTTCGTCTGGTGCATGGTTCTGTTCTTCATGATGCCGTACTGGCATGTGTACGGTAAGCAGAATCTCGCAAACGAAGCCTACCGGACCACGCCCGAGCAGTTCACGGCGAAAACGCAGGCGATGGTCGACAAGTTCAAGGTGCGCGAGGAGACCGACCAGAAGATTCCGGTCGTGCACCCGCCGGCGGGCAGCGACGCCTACCTGATCGCGCGGCTGTGGCAATGGTGGCCGATGCTCGAGCTCGAGGAAGGCAAGACGTATCGCATTCATCTTGCGTCGATGGACTGGCTGCACGGCTTCTCGCTGCAGCCGGAGAACATCAACATCGAGGTGCATCCGAACTACGAGCACGTGATCACGGTGACGCCGACGAAGGCGGGCACGTACTCGATCATCTGCAACGAGTACTGCGGCATCAACCACCACACGATGGCGAGCCGGCTGTACGTCGTGAAGCCGGCGAAATAAGGGGGAACCGCGATGGCCGTGAACCGGATGTTCCGCACCTGCCCCACGACGGGCCTCGTCTACCACCAGGCGGCGGAGAAGCTGATGCGCTGGAACGCCGTGGCCGGCGTCGTCGCGCTGCTCTTCGGCGGTATTCTCGCGCTGCTCGTCGTGCTGACGCGCTGGCAGGCGGTGCACTTGCTGCCGCCTGACTGGTTCTATCTGGTGCTGACGGCGCACGGGCTCAACATGCTCGTGTTCTGGATCATCTTCTTCGAGATCGCCGTCCTCTACTTCGCCGCCTCCGTGCTGCTCAAGTGCCGGCTTGCCGCGCCGCGCTGGGCGTGGGCCGCCTTTTGGCTGATGGTGGTCGGCGCGCTCACGAACAACGTCGCGGTATTCCGCGGCGACTCGTCGGTGATGTTCACCTCGTACGCGCCGATGGGCGCGCACCCGGCGTTCTACCTCGGGCTGATCCTGTTCGCGGTGGGCGCGCTGATCGCGCTGTTCGTCTTCTTCGGCACGCTCGTCGTCGGCAAGAACGAGCGGACGTACAACGGCTCCATCCCGGTCGTCACATTCGGCGCGGTCACCGCGGCGATCATCGCCGTGTTCACGATCGCGTCGGGCGCGATCATCCTGATCCCGACGTTCCTGTGGTCGCTCGGTCTCGTCAACTACATCGACTCGCTGATGTATCGGACGGTCTGGTGGGCGTTCGGCCACAGCTCGCAGCAGATCAACGTCGCCGCGCACGTCTCGGTGTGGTACGCGGTCGCCGCGATCGTGTTCGGCGCGAAGCCGATGTCGGAGAAAGTCTCGCGCGGCGCGTTCCTGCTCTACATCCTGTTCCTGCAGCTCGCGAGCGCGCACCATCTGCTCGCCGACCCGGGGTTGACGTCGAACTGGAAGATCTTCAACACCAGCTACGCGATGTACCTGGCGGTGCTCGCGTCGATGGTGCACGGTCTCACCGTTCCGGGCGCGATCGAGGTTGCGCAGCGCGAGAAGGGGTTCAACAACGGGCTGTTCGAATGGCTGCGCAAAGCGCCGTGGGGCAATCCGACCTTCTCGTCAATGTTCATCTCGTTGATCGGGTTCGGCTTCCTCGGCGGCATCTCCGGCGTGATGATGGGCACCGAGCAGCTCAATCTCATCATTCACAACACAATCTACGTGCCGGGCCACTTCCATGCGACCGTCGTCATCGGCACGACGCTCGCGTTCATGGGACTCACGTACTTCCTGATCCCGACGCTGTTCCGCCGCGAGCTGATGTTCCCCGGCATGGCGAAGTGGCAGCCGTACGTGTTCGGCCTCGGCATGAGCGGTTTCGCGCTGTTCATGATGGGCGCGGGTACGCTCGGCGTTCCGCGCCGGCACTGGGACATGAGCTTCGCCGGCAACCCGCTCGGTCACGAATTCCCTGGCACCGCGTACCTGATGATGGCGTTGATGGCGATCTGCGGGCTCGCCGCGGTCATCGGCGGGATCATGTACTTGCTCGTCACCGTCGGCAGCGTGTTCCTCGGCAAGAAGATCGTCACGCCCGACTTCGCCTACGTGCGCGCTAAGGACGGCGCCGCGCCGCCGCCGCAGCCCGTTGCGGTCGCGATCACCGGACACGGTCCTAGCATCGGCACCGCGGGATTCGTCGCGCCGGGAACGTTCACGCTTGCGCTCGTGTTCCTGACGGCGTTCGTCCTGTACTACTTCGTCAACTGGAAGTACTTGTCGACGGTGTGGCCGTTGAGTTGAGATACACCGTCATTCCCGCGCAGGCGGGAATCCAGCGTCGTTCGCCGAACGTCACTGGTCCCCGCCTTCGCGGGGACGACGATCGCGCCGCGAGAGGCCTTGATGACAACCCGAACGATTGAGCAAGCCCATCCGCGCCCACGCGGGGCAGCCGTTCGGTTGTTCTTCGATCTGTTCAAGCTGCGCATCGGGCTCGTGATCGGCTTCACCGCGGTCGCCGGACTCGCGGTAACGCCAGGGCCGGCGCTGCCGGCCTGGCAGGTGGCAGCGCTCGCGTTCGCGGTGACGCTCGCCTCCGCGGCGGCCGGTGCGTTCAACCAGTACGTCGAGCGCAATCTCGACGGGCAGATGACCCGCACATGCCGCCGCGCTTTCGTCACCGGCCGGCTGACCCCGGGTCCCGCATGGCTCGGCGCGATCGTCGCGATCGGCGCGGCAGGCGTCGCGCTCGCCGGCGTTGCCATCAACGGCGCGACCGCGGCGTACACACTTGCAGGCGCGTTCACGTACGGCGTCGTCTACACGGTGTGGCTCAAGCGTCGCACGCGCTGGAACATCGTCGTCGGCGGCCTCGCCGGCAGCTTCGCCGTGCTCGCAGGCGCAGCTGCGGTCACGCCCGACTCGCTGGGTCCGCTGCCGCTCGCGTTCGCTGTCGTGCTGTTTCTATGGACGCCGCCTCATTTCTGGAGCCTCGCAATCGCTTACCGCGACGATTACGCGGCCGCGCAGGTCCCGATGCTGCCGGTCGTCATCGGCGACGCGCGCGCGGCGCGCGCCGTGCTCGCGAGCGCCGCGCTGCTCGTCGCCGCGTCGCTCGCGCCTGCGCTCTTCGGCATGGGCTGGCTCTATGTGGCGGGCGCGATCGCCGGCGGCGCGTATTTTCTTTCGAAGAGCGCGGCCCTCGTGCGCGCGCCGAACCGGCGCAACGCGCTCGCCAATTTCCACGCGTCGCTCGCACAACTCACGTTGCTGCTCATTGCGGCGATCGCCGACGCGGCGCTGCATGCGTGAGCCGGTCGACGTCAACCGGCTGCTGCTCGCAGCCGCAATCGGTCTCGCGATCTGGCTCGTCGCGGGCCTGCTGTCGGCGCAACCCCTTCCTGCGGGTACGTCGCTCGATCCGCAGCGCGCTCTCGCGGCGTCGCGGCGAGCGCTCGACCGCACGCTCGGCGATTACGCGCTAAATACCGCCGACGGGCGGCCGTTGCGCACGCTCGAGCTGCGCGGCAAGCCGCTCGTCGTGTCGTTCGTCTATACCGGCTGCACGCAGGTGTGCCCGACGACGACGAAGTTCCTTGCGCGCGCGGTCGCCGAGGCGCAGCGCGCGCTCGGCCCCGGCGCGTTCAACGTCGTGACGATCGGCTTCAATCAGCCGTTCGACACACCCATGGCCATGCGCGATTTCCAACGCCGCCAAGGCGTCGACTTGCCTGGCTGGTCGTTCGCCTCCGCCGATGCTGCGACGATCGACGCGCTCGCACGCGAGGCCGGCTTCGTCTGGGTTCCGACCGCGTCGGGCTTTGATCATCTGACGCAGGCGACGATCGTCGATCCGCGCGGCCGCGTCGTGCGCCAGGTGTACGGCGAATCGTTCGAGCTACCGATGCTCGTCGGTCCGCTGAAGGAGATGGTCACCGGCGCGCCGGCGCCCGCGTTCGACGTGGCGCGCGTGCTCGAGCGCGCGCGGATCCTGTGCACCGTGTACGATCCCCGTGCCGGCAGGTATCGGCTTGACTACGCGCTGTTCATCGAAATCTTCGCCGGGCTCTCGATCCTCGGCACGACGGCATGGTATCTCGCGCGCGAATGGCGGCGGCACCGCCGGCTCCGTCCGTCGCACCCATGCTGAAGCTCATCCAGCGCGCCGGGCAGGCCGCGTTCCTCGCCGTCGAGCGCGTCTTCAACCGCGTGTTCGGCGACGAGCTCAATCCGTTCTACTACCTCGGCGCGATCGCGTATTTCCTGCTGTGGATCGTCGTCGCGAGCGGTCTTTATCTGTACATCTTCTTCGAGACCGGCGTGAACGAGGCCTATTCCTCGGTTGACGCGCTGACCGCGCAACGTTGGACCGGAGGCTTGATGCGAAGCTTCCATCGCTATGCATCCGACGCGATGGTGCTCGCGATGGCGCTGCATCTGGTGCGCCACTACGTGTTCGATCATTACCGCGGCTTCCGCTGGTTCTCGTGGATCTCGGGCCTGCTGCTGCTGTGGCTCGTGTACGTGTCCGGCATAAACGGCTACATGCTGCCGTGGGACACGACGGCGCAATTCGTCACGCAGGCAACCGCGGAATGGCTCGATCGGCTCCCGGTTTTCGGCGGTGTCCTCGTCCGCAACTTCATCACGCCCGACGCCGTGAACGACCGGCTGTTCTCGCTGCTGTCGTTCCTGCACATCGGATTGCCGCTCGGCGTGCTCGCGCTGCTGTGGGTGCACACGCAGCGCGTCCCAGGCGCGAAAACGCAGCCGCCGCGGCCGATCGCAATCGGCGTAACGCTCGCGCTCGTCGCGCTGTCGATCGCGAAACCCGCGCTATCGGGAGCGCCTGCCGATCTCGCTTCGTCGCCTGCGACGATCCTGTTCGACTGGTTCTACCTTGCCGTCTATCCGCTCATCTACGCGTGGGGTCCCGGCGCCACGTGGGCGTTCGTCGGCGCGCTGACGCTCGTCGTCGCCGTGCTGCCTTGGCTGCCGCCGAAGCGCGGCGGCAAGCAGACGCGGCACCTGATGGTGCACCCGGACAACCGGATCGTCTCGGCGCGCGCCGGTGAGACGATCCTCGAGGCCGTGCTGCGCGACAGCATCGCGTTTCCCTACGAGTGCCGCAACGGCGGCTGCGGCCATTGCAAGTGCACGATCGTCTCCGGCAGCGTCGACCACGGACCGCATCAGGACTCCGCGCTGTCCGCAGCCGAGCGTGCAGCAGGCATGGCGCTCGCCTGCAGCGCAATGCCGACGACCGACATCGAGCTCGTCTACGAGCCGAAGACGCTGCCCGGCGGCTTCCACGCGCGCGAGCACACGGCAAGAGTGGTGTCGATGCGCCACGTCGCTCCCGACGTAATGGTCGTGCGGCTCGCCGTCGAAGGCGAGGAGCCGCTCGCCTTCTACCCCGGCCAGTATCTGAACGTGCTGCTCGACGACGGCGCGAAGCGAAGCTTCTCGTTCGCAACCGCGCCGCACGAGAACCGCGAGATCGAGCTGCAGATCCGCCGCATTCCGGGCGGCCGGTTCACCACGCACGTGTTCACGGCGATGAAGATCGGCGAGCGCATCCGCTTCGAAGGACCGCTCGGCTCGTTCTTCCTGCGCGAGGATTCCGACAAGCCGATCGTCTTCGTCGCCGGCGCAACCGGCTTCGCGCCGGTGAAGAGCATGATCGAGCACGCGTTCCACGTCGGGATGAAGCGGCGCATGGTGCTCTACTGGGGCGCGCGCACGCTTGCGGACATGTATGCTCGCGATCTTTGTGAACGCTGGGCGCGCGAGCATCCGAACTTCACCTTCGTTCCCGTGCTCTCCGAGCCGCGGCCGGAGGATCGGTGGGCGGGCCGCACGGGACTCGTGCACGAGGCGATCCTTGCTGATTTCCCGTCGCTTGCCGGCCATCAGGTGTACGCATGCGGCTCCGTCGCGATGGTCGAAGCGGCGCACCCGGCATTCGTCGCGCGCGGGCTGACTCAGGATGATTGCTTCTCCGACGCATTCAAGCTTTCGCCTCAGCTCGCGCGCCGTTCGCCGGAAGCGGATCTCGTCAAGCTCGGAGGCGCGTAATGAGCGGACCTTCGATCGGCAAGACGGCGAGCTATGGACTGCAGGCCGTCTGCTACGCCGCCTTCATGACGGTGGTCGGATATTTCTCGACTTCGCCGGCGTACAAGCATTTGCCGCCGGGCGACGCGGTCGTCAAGCTTTCGTTTCAGCACGCCGGACAGCGCAAGGAGGCGTGCCGGGAGCGCAGCGCCGAGGAGCTCGCGAAGCTCGCGCCGAACATGCGCGCGACGAGCGTCTGTCCGCGCGAGCGCGCGCCGGTCAGCGTCGATGTGCAAATGGACGGCAAGCCGTTGTTCGCGGTCGTGGCTCCTCCGTCCGGACTCGCCAAGGACGGCGCGTCGACGGTCTATCGCCGCATTGCCATTCCCGCCGGCGAGCACCGTTTTGCTGCGCGCCTGACCGATACCGCGGACGGCAGCGGCGCTGTCGACGCCGCGCGCACCGTCGATCTGCGGCCGGGGCGCGTGCTTGTCATCGACTTCGATGCGAAGGCGGGCGGCTTCGTCTTCCGCGGCTGATCCGCGTTACTTGCCGTACTTCGCCTTGGCGTCGTTGATGCAGGAATCCTTTGCCGGGCTCTGCAACGTAGCGCATCGCTCGATCGTCATCTTGTAGTCGACGTCGAGCTTGTCGTCCATCGCACTCTGCCGCGCGGCGGCAACCGCGTCGGCTTCGGCGCGCTTGGCTTCCTTGATGCACGCGTCCTTCTTGTCGCCGCTCATCGCATCGCACTTCGCTCTTGCGACAAGGTAGTCCGCTTGGGCGTCGTGGATCCGCGCGTCGCGCTGCGTATCGGTGTTCCGATAAGCGGCGTCGGCATCGGCCTTCGCTTTTTCCGCCGCGGCCTTCGCTTCGGCCGCGCACACTTCACGCTCATTGCCCGACAGCGTCTTGCAACGGGCGGCCGCGGCCTCGTATTGGGCATCGGCGCGTTCCATCGCTTGCCGATGCTCGATGCTGGTCATTGGCGCAGCGGCTGCAGCGGCCGGCACACACAGCACCGCAAGCGCGAAAAGCAGACGCTCAGCGTGCAAGTTGAGTGTCACTCGAATAAGGGCCATGGTTTCCCTCCTTGCGACAATGCTGTCGATGGAGCTGTTCCGAGCAGAATTCGTGCCCGGGGATCGCGCCTCGGCACGGTCGCCCTTGCACGCGCAAAAGCGCGCGTTGACGGCTCGGGACGGAGCGAAATGAGAGCACCTGCGCCTATGCGCGCGGAATGGTGTGCCAAACCCGTTGTAAGGATTGCAGAATCCCCTTAACGCGGATCAATTCGTGTGGCGGGACAGGGGGCTACGATTGGCAGCATGCCCGACCAAGCGCACGTTCACTCGCCGCCTCCCGCGGTATCGTTGCCGGCGGCCGCGCCGCGCGTGCGCCGCGTCGCCGCCACGGCGCTCGACCGGATCGAGTGCGCTTTCGACGTTGCATTCGGCTCGCGTGGGAACCCTTGGCGACGTTTGGGCGCGCTCGCGTGGTTCCTGTTCTGGGTCGTCGCGGCGAGCGGCATCTACATCTACATCGGGTTCGACACCCGCGCCGACGGCGCGTACGCGTCCGTCGCGAGACTGTCCGAGAATGCGTTCCCACTCGGCTCCCTCGCGCGCGGCCTGCATCGCTACGCATCGGATGCACTTGCGCTCATCGCGCTGCTGCATCTCGCGCGCGAATGGGCGCGCGGCCGCTACGTGCATATCCGCCGCTTCTCGTGGACGACGGGCATCGCAGCGCTGTGGTTCGTCTACCTGTCGGGCATCGGCGGCTTCTGGCTGGTCTGGGACGGCATCGCGCAGTACAGCCTCGTTGCGACCACCGAGTGGCTCGACGCGCTGCCGTCGCTCGGCGAGCTCGCGCGCAACTTCGACGGCGGCGGCAAGGTCACCGATCGTCTCTTCTCGCTGCTCGCGTTTCTGCACATCGGCATTCCGTTGCTGCTGCTCGCGATCATGTGGCTGCACCTGCAGCGCCTTTCGCATGTCGACACGATGCCTCCACGATCGCTCGCGTTCGCCACGCTCGCATCACTCATCATGCTCGCCATCGCGAAGCCCGTCGCGAGCGTATCGCCGGCCGACCTCGGAAGCGTGCCGCGCGATCTGCCGCTCGACTGGTTCTACCTCGGCGTGCACGCGTTCGCCGACGCCGCCGGCGCGCCGATGTTGTGGATCGTCGCCATCGGCTCGTCGGCAGCGCTCATCGCGCTCGCGTGGGTGTCGCGCACAGCACGCGCGCCGCGTCCGCAGGCAGCCGTGGTCGATCTCGCCAACTGCAACGGCTGCGGCCGCTGCTTCGCCGACTGCCCGTACGCGGCCGTGACGATGGCGGCGCGTACCGACGGCAGGCCTCATGCGCGCGCGGCGGTTGTCGACGCCGTGTTGTGCGCGGGATGCGGCATCTGCGCCGGCGCATGTCCCTCGTCGACACCGTTCCGCTCGGCGGCCGAGCTCGCGACCGGCATCGATCTGCCGCAGGCGCCGATCGGGGCTTTGCGCCGCAAGCTCGAAGCGGCGTTGGCGCGAATGGGCTCGATGCCGCGCACCGGCGCGCCGCACATCGTCGTGTTCGGCTGCTCCGCCCCGATCGCACGCACTCACGACTTGCACGAGGCGTGGCTGCCGCTCGCGTGCGCGGCGCAACTGCCGCCGTCGTTCGTCGAGTACGCGCTACGCGCCGGCGCCGACGGCGTGCTCGTCGCGGGCTGCCGCGAGAGCGACTGCGCGTTCCGCCTCGGCGACGTTTGGACCACCCGACGGTTCGCCGGCATGCGCGAGCCGCGACTTCGCGAAGTCGTTCCGCGCGAACGTGTGGCGATCGCGTGGGTCGGCGACGACCCTCGCGCATTCGACGATGCGCTCGCACGATTCCGATCGTCGCTCGTGCGCGCGCCGCGATCCCCCGCAAGCCCGCCCAAACGCACCGAGGTTCTTCATGCCGACGCTCGCTGAGGCCGGCGGCGCCGCCCGCCTCCCGGTCGACGTTGCGTTCGAACGCTTCGCGCTCGCGCTGCCGCGCGATGCGCGCGCGCGGCTTGCGTGCGGCTGGTTTGCGCTGTGCGTCTGCGCGCTCGCCGCCGCCGGCGTGCTCGCCGTGCTGCTGGTGCTGTCGCGCACACCAGGGCTCGCGCGACTGTTCCCGGTCGCGAATTTCTTCCACGTCGCGCTGGTCGCGCACGTCGACCTCTCGGTGCTCGTCTGGTTCCTGTCGTTCGCCGGAGGACTTTGGAGCCTGAACAGCACGCGGCGCGCCATGCCGCTCGCGTGGATCGCGCTCGCACTCGCCGCGATCGGCGCGCTCGTCATCGCCGGTTCGCCGTTCGCCGGCGGAACGCCGATCATGTCGAACTACGTGCCCGTGATCGACGGTCCCGTGTTCATGACGGGCCTGCTGATCTTCGGTGCCGGTGTCGCGCTGCTCGTCGCGCGCGGTCTGTTCAACTCCCCGCTCGTCGGAATCCGGCTTGGCGGGACCGGGGCGCTCCGCTTCGGTCTCAACAGCTCGCTCGTCGCCGCCGCCGTCGCGGCGCTCGCATTTGCCTGGTCGTTCGTCGCCCTGCCCGCGGGTCTCGACGACAAAGCGCACTACGAGCTCCTCTTCTGGGGCGGCGGCCACGTGCTGCAATTCGCATATACGCTGATGATGCTCGTCGCGTGGCTCGTTCTCGCCGAAGCGATCGGCGCCCGAGTGCCGCTGTCGCCGCGGGTGGTGACGCTGCTGTTCGCGATCGGCCTCGTCGCGGTGTTCGCGACGCCCCTCATCTATTTCGCGTACGGCATCACGTCGATCGAGCACCACCGGCTGCAGACGTGGCTTATGCGCTTCGGCGGAGGGCTTGCAATCGCGCCGGTCGCGGTCGCCGTGATCTACGCGATCGTGCGGCGGGCACGCGCGCCGCAGCGGCAGGATAGCAACGCTACACGGCCGCTGCTTGCCGCGCTCGTCGCTTCGCTCGTGCTGTTCGGTGTGGGCGGCGTTATCGGCTTCGCGATCCATGGCAGCGACGTCCGCATTCCTGCGCACTATCACGGGTCGATCGTCGCGGTCACGATCGCACTGATGGGCCTCGCGTACTGGCTGCTCCCGCGGTTCGGCTTCGCCGCGCCGCCGCCGCGGCTTGCGACGTGGCAGGCGTACCTGTACGGCAGCGGACAACTGCTGCACATGGTCGGGCTCGTGTGGTCCGGTGGTTACGGGGTCCAGCGCAAGGTCGCCGACGGCGCGCTCGTCGAGCGCTCGCTCGAGCAGGTCGCCGGCATGGCGCTCATGGGCGCAGGCGGCCTGATCGCGATCGCCGGCGGCATGCTGTTCGTCGCAGCGGTGATCATTGCCGTGGTGAGGCGGCCACGTCCATCCGCGCGATGAGCGATCGCGCGTCCGAAGCGGAAGACGCGCGGCGCGCGTACGCGTGGTTTGCCGCGGCAGCCGTTGCGCTGACGTTCGCCGTTATCGTCGCGAGCACATTTCTGCGCCATGCGCAGGCTGGACTTTCGTGCGATCCGTGGCCCGGTTGCTACGCGCGCGTCAACTCCGCGGTGGACGCAGAACCGAGCGGCGGCGTGCGCGCGGTGCGGATGGTGCACCGTCTTTCGGCGACTGCCGTGACCGCCGCCATCCTCGGCCTGGTGTTCGTCGCATGGACGCAGCGCCCGGTGTGGATACGCGAAGGCTTCGTCGCGGCCGCGGCGTTCACGGTCGCGGGCGGACTCGCGGTGCTGGGAGTGGTCACCTCCGGGTCGAAGCTGCCCGCGGTCGTGCTCGGCAATCTGCTCGGCGGCTATCTGCTGCTCGCCCTCGTTGCCGCCGCGTGGACCTGCGCATCGTCGTCGATCGACGCGGGCCTGCGTGCGCGCACCCTCGCGCTCGGCGCGCTCATCCTCGCGTTTGCCGTCGCTGCGCTCGGCGGATCGATCGGCGCGCACTACGCGTCGCGCGCATGTCCGGCATTGATCGACTGTGATGCCGGGGGGTGGGTGACTCTCGCGCGCGCTCCGATCGATCTGCTGCGACCACCGGCGATTGTCGACGGTCATCCGCTCGCTCCCGCGTGGGCCGCCGCGCTGCATATCGCGCACCGAATCGCAGCGCTCGCGCTCCTTGCGCTGGTATTCGTCGTGGCGCAAGCAACGCGAAAAGCGCGGCCATGGCTCGCGCTCGCGATGGCATCGACCCTGCTGGTTGCGCTTGGGTTCGGCTTCGCCGCGGTTTCACCGCGCCCGCTGCTTGCGGTCGTCGTGCTGCACAATGCGGCCGCTGCGACGCTGATCGCATTGCTAGCGATGGCGATCGCCCGATCGAATGCCCGCTGAGCAGCAGTTCACTTGCGCAACGACGTCCGACGCGGTTCCCAGCGCGTAACGGTGTCGGCGGAGAGACGCACCTCTTCCGATCGTGCATCGCCGCTCGCATCAATGAACAGCAGCTGCTATTCGACCAGGCGCGTTCGCATCCCGGCGCCCTGCCACGCCGGCTCTTCCTTGCCGTTGGCGTCTCGCCAATAATGGCGCTGCCTTCGAAACGGCATTCCGAGGACGGCGGCCACCGTGTTGTCGCCGGGCAGCGAGTAGCCCGCGATGCCTATGTCGATCGCCGACTGCGGCACGTTGAGACGGAGCGTGCCATGCAAACGGTCCCACCACGAGAATACCGACGACCAGTTGGAATTGGTCTCGTGAAACCGCTTGGAGTGATGAATGCCATGCATGCGAGGCGTGACAAGGACAAGGATCAGGACGCGCTCGACTGCGATGGGGAGGCGCAGGTTGCTGTGGTGAAAGAGCGTATTGAGCTGAAAGACCGTCTCGTACGCGACGAACACCCAGGGAGAGCCCCCGATAAGCGTGACTTGCAGTGCCCGAAATGCGGCGGACAAACCGATCTCCACGAAGTGGAAACGCACCGCGGTGCTGACGTCGAGGTCATTGTCGACGTGATGAGCATTGTGAAATCGCCAGAGAAAGCGCCAGGCGTGATTCGCTCGATGCCAGTAATAAAACGAGAGATCCATCAGCAGGAAGGCGAGCACCGCTTGGACGGCGCTGTTTTCGGAAACGATGGTCGTCAGACTCCACTCTTTTTCCGATACGAATTCCAGGACTGCCGTCGCCACTGGCCTCACCACGGTGAGCGCAACGGCGATCGCCAATGAAGAAACGACGGCGTTGACCCAGAGTCTGGATCCCGGCGGGCTTCTCGCCCTGCGCAACGGAAAGAGGCGTTCCAGCACGAAAAGAATCAGGAACGCTGCGGGCACGACGTAAAGAGGATGCGGCATCTCGTCCGGAGCGCGTACGCTTCAAACAACGTACTTGTCCCAGCTGCCGTAGTGTTCGTCGCTTCTACGCCCACGCGGCAGGCTGAGCACGATCATGGCCACGCCGACCACGACGCTCGCCCAGGCGGCGATGGAATTGGCGCCGGACATGAGCCAAGGTGCGGCGATCAGCCACAGGCCGAAACCGACGTTGACGAACCTCAGCGCTCGCGCAACTTCCGCCATTGCGATGACGGCCACCGTGATGATGAGCGCACCGACCAGATGATCGCTGTCGGCCATCGGCGGTACCGTTCCGAACGCGAGGCGGCTAAACATCAGCCAGACGCCGAGGACCGCGCTGGCGACGAGCGTCCACGGCACGGTGACGCCGCGCACTGCGGCTGCGATGGCGGCCGGAAGCGGGCCGCCGAAGCCGGGCTTGTTGTCTTGACCGCCGCTCGGATCGGCGCCGCCCGTCAAAAAGATTCGCCAGAACGGCTCGCCACGGCGATAGCTCTGCACGAGGAATTGCCCCATCGCGACGAGCTCGTCGAGGCTGTAGGGAATCATGATCAGCATGGCCAGCGCCGCGAGCAGGCACAGGCTGCAATAGGTGCCAAGCACGATTGGTTGAATGACGATGAAGTAAATGCTGATTACACCGAGCGGCACGACGACGATGCCGAACATCACGACCATCCACGGCATCGTCCGCCAGCGCCGCCGGTCGCCCATCACGCCCATCAGGACCTCGAGCAGATAAGTCACCGCGCCCAAGCCGCCGTCGGCGATCGGCCACGCCTTGGACACATGCGAGGTGATGATGAACTCGGTGCCGTTGCGCATCGCGTCACCGCTGAAGAACGGCTCCCATACGCCGTCGATATGTCCAAGCTGATACGCGGCGAGCGTGCGGGCGATGAAGAAGCCGAACGCGCCAAGCGCCACGATCGGCAGCCGCTGCAAGTAAGTCGATGGCGAATAGGTCCAGCCCGCCGGCATGTCCGAGGGATCCATCATGCCTTCGTGACTCATTCCCGGCATCATCGGCACCAGAATGGAAAACGCGATGACCAGTGCGCCGATCAGCGTGTCATTGGCGTAGACGGCGGCGCTCGGAGCCCAGAAGATCAACGGCGCGAACAGTAACCAGAGACCGATGACGGTGTTCGCCCATTGCGCCCAGGCGAGACGCTGCGCCAGCGAGAGGACACCGAACACCATGATCAGCAGCCCGCTGATGACATCGCTCCAGGCAATCAGACTGCTCCGCAGCCCCGGCTCCCAAAGCGCACGCTCCTCAGTGACGCGCAGTACCGCGTCGCCGAAAAGGGTCTGATCGAAGGTGCCGAACACGAACGGACTCGTCGCGAGCCAGGCGCCGAGCAGGATGTTCAAGAAATGCACCCACAGCATCTCGAGATGCATGCGCCGCATCTGCGAGTGATGCTCGCGCATCATTTCATGGTGCTCGACTGACTCTTGCTTCAGCTGCTCTTCGTGCCGAATGGTCTTGACCGACGCTGCGGCGACCTTCGCCGCATTCAGCTTGTTCGCGCGATACCAACCGGGCGGATCGGCCTTGAGTGCGGCCACCATCTTCGGCAGGCTGTCGCGCAGCGAATGCCGGGGCTTCCAGGAAAGCAGCTTTTGAGCACGCGAGATATCGAGCTCGTAGCGCTCGTCGGCGCTGTCGACCATCCACGGCTTGACGAAGGGATCCTCGTCGAGCACTTCGCCCTCGACCCACGCGCCGGTCCTCGCCACGGACTTCGGTATGGTTCGCGTCTCCCATTCCTCGTCATGAATGAGCCGACCCAGCAGGCGCTGGATCTCGCCGAAGCTCAGCGTCTCGGGCTCGCCGAGCAGCAGCGCCAGCTCGGGTGGGAGTTCCGTGCGACGCTCGACGATCCGCAGAAAGGCGCTCGTCAGGTCGTCGAGATGCACAAATGATTGCCCGGCGTCGAGATCGCCGGGATACACATGGCTGATCAGCCTGCGCTCAAAAATGCGCGCGATCTGATGCGCGAGAAACGTTCCATGGCAAAGGTCGTCGTAGACGCCGGCGGGACGCACGACCACGACGGGAATGCGTCCCCGCTGATCATGGATCAGCCGCTCCGTCCGGATCTTCGATTCCCGGTACGGCAGCTTCGCGTCGAGCGGCCAATCTTCATTGATGCGTGTGCCGGGCGTGCTCGGCGCATGCACGAGCATCGTGCTTGCGAACACGAACTGCTCGACGTCGAATGATTGCAGCGCGCGCAGCAGCCGCTCGGTGCCGCGAACGGTGATCTCTTCGTATTTCGGGTTCGGCTCGCCAGTGAGGTCGAAATAGGCGGCGAGATGGATCACAGAGGCAATGCGCTTGCCGTAGGCCGTACGCACGCGTGCAAACGCCGCTTCGACGCTCGCGTCTGAGGTGAGATCGATGCAGACGCACTCGGCCGCGGGTGGCGGATGGGGAGAAATCTCGCGATCGAAGCCGACGAGCCGAAAGCGCGCGGCGAATTTCTCGACAACCGCCGAGCCTATGAAGCCGCTGCTCCCGGTAACGATGACGACGTCTTTCGCGTCGGTCATCATTGCGGTCCGTGTGGATACCGCCCGTTACTTCTTGAGATACTTGACGAGCGCCGCAACCCCGAGCACCAGTACGAGGACAATCAGGATCCACACCAATCCCATTCCACCGCCCATCCAGCCCATCATGTCCGACATCGTCTCGGTCTCCGAACGATCTCACTCATGAATGCGCATGGTCGCGATGACTAACCTATCGTCCGACACCACTCGGCAGTTGCAGTTTGCGCCGACGAAACGCTATTCGATCGCCGCATCTCCACGTCCGGCTGCGCGCCTGGCTTCCAGCCGACCAATGAGCCTGCATGCGACGTAAAGCTGAAACGTAACCGCAGAGAACCAGCACCCCACCAGAAAGAAACATAGTGATGCCCGGCCGAACATCGGAGCGTCAGGCGACGCATAGAGCCCAAACAAGAGACAGCAGACGAAGCTCGCGACGAGTTGAACGCACTCACCCAAGCACCGACTGCGCAAGGCTTGGTAGTCATAAAGGCCCGGAGAGAGCGTTACCAGCTGTTGAACGAACGCTTTCATCGCCGCCACACTGTTGTTCGATAGGGGCGTGCGACGCGGGCGCATGATTCGTGCCGTAAGGCTCATCGTCCGCTGGTCATCCAGCACGGTTTCGTTTACGTTGGCCCATCGGCGCGCCAGCTCCTCCAGCGCTGCTCTGTCGAATCTTGGGTTCAAGCCGAGGAATCTGCGCGCGGCCTCGCTGCAAAGATCGCGCGTAACGATCCAGCCGATGGCCTGCACATCGAACCCGTTCACGCAAACTCCTTCGCCGCGATGTCAGCCTTCCTCACCGTCGGCCGGCGGCCTCATTTCGCCAGCCAGCTTGGGAGCACGATGGGCGACAGCAAAAGCGCGATCCTCGTCATCGTCGTATTGCTCACAGGACCGGACACAACCCAACACGCCGGTCGCGACGGCACGGTCGACGGGACCGTGTCGATTCACGCTGGGCGCCAAATCACTCGGCGCTGCGATTGCCGAGCTGGCGGTCGACCTCGCCCTCGGCCTGTAGCCAGTCTTCGAGCTCGAAGCCTTCGACGTATCCGCGCTGCGCATAAAGGCGATATGCGACCTCACTGATCATGCGATGCCGTGTTTCCGCATCGATCCCGCCTTGCGACGCCGTCGGCGACTCCGATTGTTCGGGCGCCTGAGTCTGGGCATCCATCGTCGGCGCGCCGCGCAGACCAGGCGGCAACAAATCCGCCGGCGATACGTCGCCCGTTACATTGCTGGGAGCTTGGCGCGCCATCGTCGTCCTCCTCGGCCCGCTCATGCCGCGCGAGCTTGATCGCCGCAGTCGCGCGTCTGCATCGCGTTGCGATCTGACAGGCGCGGCCACGCTTGCGGGCACGTCACGGCAGTGCATCAATAGCCAGTCTGCTTTCGCGCGCGGGTACGAGCCGCCTTGCGTGCGGCAGCCGAACGCTCGGCAGGTCCCTTGGTCTGTACTGCCTTCTGCGCCGCGGCGGAACGGTCCGCGGCACCGCGACGGCGGGCGGCAGAGCGCGCCTGCGCGGCAAGTGCCGGCTTCGACGCAGCCGCAGTACCTTCGCGCTTCAGCGCTCCGACAATCGCGCGCGAGCGTGTGCTCGATACGGCCGTTTCGCCGTGCTGACCCTTTTCGTAAGCACGCTCGGCGCTGCTGCGCGTCTTTTCCGATACGGTTCCCTTCTCCGGCGGCGGCAGGTCGACACCCGCACGGCGCGCCTTCGACAGGCCGATCGCAATCGCCTGCTTGGTCGAGCGGGCGCCGTGCTTGCCCTCCCGGATGTGTTCCATTTCCTCACGGACAAATTCGCCGGCCTGCGTGGTGGGTGCCTTGCCCTCGCGTTTGTCTTCGCGAGCGCGCTCGATCGTCTTGCGCTCCGGCATTTCGCCTCCTCCGTCGTGTAATCGGGGTCATCTGTTGCGAGCAAACAACATGCCGCGATACGTTGGTTATGAGCCTTTTCGGAGTATCCCTGTGTCAGTCCCCTGCGAGGGGGCGCTGCTAAGCACCGCCGACACCGTGCGCGCATGCGTGCAGCGGCATCGCCTACTGGCTTTGGTAAGAATTACATCGCCGATCAGCCTACTCAGCCGCCGGGCAACGCCACGAACGACCTCCGCTTGGGCAAGCACAGGCGGCGCGATCCGCGCGTCTGCACTGCCGGATGCGGCCGAAAACGTAACGTGACATTCGTTCCGGAGGCGCGACTCGGTCCGCCGTACGGTTTGCCTGTGGGGCGCTGCGACAACCACGGGCGTTTCCGTGTCCTCGCGGACCCACGTGGCGCGCGCCACAGGGCGACCAAGTGATCGGCGCCCGTGAATTTGGTACACGGCGCAACGACCGTTGCGGCAGCACGCAAATCCGGAATCAATTCGATACATCGGCATCCAATTATATTGTAGGCAGCGATGCTCGGCGGCGTCCCCGGCCACGCGGACTGCGGCGGTAGGAAAAGACGCGAAACAGCGAGAAAAGCGCCCCGTGCCCTGGTGTCGAGCGCCACCGTTACCGCTCGCACGCGGGTCAGACCATGCATCGATGGTTCAACGCAACGAAGAGGAGCAAGCCATGAAGGTACGTGAAGTGATGACGAACGATGTTTGCATCGCCAATCCGGAGCAGAGCGTTTGTGAAGCGGCGTGTTTGATGGCCGACATCGACGCGGGCGCATTGCCGGTGGGAGAGAACGATCGGCTGGTCGGCATGATCACCGACCGCGACATCACCGTCCGGGCGGTGGCGCAGGGCCGGTCGCCGGATACGAAGATCCGTGACGTCATGTCGACCGAGGTGCTGTACTGCTTCGAGGACGAGGATCTCGACGACGTTGCGAAGAACATGAGCGACATGAAGGTACGTCGGCTACCGGTACTGAATCGTGACAAACGCCTGGTCGGCATCCTGTCCATCGGCGACCTGGTACTGCATGAAGATTCGAAGACGGCCGGGCAGACCATCGCGCACATCTCGGAGCACGGCGGAGCGCACTCGCAGACGACCGCCCATTGAATTGCCGAATGACGCGCTGTTGACGCGCTCACCCGACAATCGCGGGAGCGACCACCTCGGGGCCGCACCGCGGATGCACCGATGAGCGCATTTACTCCGCCGGGGCTTGAAGAACGGTTGCAGGCCATCGGTCCGACGAACCGCATTCCGGACCCGCTGCGCCGGGCTTTGGAGCCTCGGGCGGACTTCACTCCGCTCCCGCCGCCAGCGCCCAACGATTGGCTCGCCAATCATCCCGAGCCGGGCCAAAGCTTCGAGGACTTCCTCCAAGCGGGAGCGCAGCGACCAGAGCCGAAGCATCAGAAGCTCTATCTGCAGCCGCTGGGCGAGTTCACCGCCGGGGCCAGTCCTTTCCTCGAGCGGCTGAAACGATTCGCCTCCGTGTTCTTCACGCTCGAAGTGAAATTGCTTGCGGCGCTCGACATCGCAGCGAGCTCCGTAACGACCCGCCTCAATCCACACACGCATAACCGGCAGCTGCTCACGACGGACATCCTGGCGCTTCTGCGCGAGCGGGTGCCTCAGGATGCTTACGCGATCCTGGGTATCACGATGGAAGATCTCTACCCGGATCCGTCGTGGAACTTCGTGTTCGGCCAGGCCTCGCTTCGCGACGGCGTGGGCGTCTACAGCTTTGCGCGCTACGATCCGCGCTTCAATAATGAGCAAGCGCGGGACTTCGAAAAGCTGCTGCTGCAAAGGAGCTGCAAGGTGCTGGCGCACGAGATGACGCATATGTTCGGCGTCATGCATTGCATCTATTTTCATTGCCTCATGAATGGCTCGAATCACCTGTCCGAGAGCGATGCTCGCCCGATGCACTTGTGTCCCGTCGACCTGCGCAAGCTGCACGCGAGCATCGGGTTCGATGTCGTGGAGCGATATCGCGGACTGGCGGAGTTCCACCTGAGCGCAGGATTCCTGGAAGAGGCCCATTGGCTCAGACGGCGCCTTGATTTCATTACGCGTGCGCCGCAGTAGGTGCCGAAGGACAGCGTCGGGAGCGCGACGCGCGACAGCGACGCACCCGAATTCGTCGAAGCATGGAGTCGAAGATCACCGTCGTCGGAGGCACGGGCTTCATCGGCAGCCGGCTGGTCGAAACGCTGGTCGGACGTGGCGCCTCCGTGCGGATCGTCTCGCGCCACGCGGAACGCGACGGCCGCGCTGCGCCACCGATCGAGCGCGTCAGCGGCAGCATCGAGCAGCAGTCGACGATCGATCGCGCGGTCGAGGGCGCCTCGGCGGTCGTCAACCTGATCGGAACGACGGCCGCGAAAAGCGAGCAAGCGTTCTATTCGCTGCATCGCGACGTCGCTCGCCGGCTCGCACAAGCGGCGCGCGATGCGGGGGTCAAGCGCTTCGTTCACGTCTCGGCGATGGGCATCGCACCTGATGCGCCGTCGATCGCCGATCGGTCGAAGGCCGCTGGGGAGATTGCCGTCCGGCAGGCGTTCGCGGAGGCGAATCTCGTCCGGCCCGCTTTGGTGTACGGCCCGGACGACCACTTCTTCGCGCGCTTCGCCGCGCTCGTGCGCAGCGCACCCGCGATTCCTCTCGTCGGCGGCGGACGCACGCGCTTCCAGCCGATGCACGTCTACGATGTCGCCGAGGCAATGGCAAGAATGCTGGAAAGGCCGGACTCGGCCGGCCGCACGTTCGAGCTCGGCGGCAGCGAGATTTTCAGCCTTCGCGAGCTGATCGAGCGGCTGTGTCGTTCGATGCGACGCCGACCGTGGCTGCTGTCGATTCCCTTCCCGCTCGCAGAAGCGGGAGCGTACCTGACGCAGTGGCTGCCGCATGCGCCATTGACCGTCGACCAGGTGCGACTGCTGAAAACCGACAAGGTCATCGGCGATCCGGCGGGCGCACCGAGCGCGCTCGGTGTACGCCCACGCCCGCTCGAGCCTTTCCTTTCCGAGTTGGCAGCGCAGTATCGGGGTCGGTGAGCATTACAACGCAATTGGCAGATCGCCGGAGCGATCCTTCCTGCGCCTGCAAGTCCGCGTTCTGGATCTACGCCTGGGTCCACTATCGTCGCGGCAGGCGCCGGTCGATGAAGTGATGCGGCTGGTGGCGCGGTATCGCGACCACTACGTGTGGCCGGACGGTTAAGCACTTCTGCAGCAAGTGCGTACAACTTTCGTGCACCCGACGCTGCAACGGGAAGGCGTGGTAAGAAAAGCCAAGGCGCAGTGCGCATCGGCGCAAACGCGAGCCTCCCCGCCGCCAAGCGTCGGATGAGAGAATACAAAATACGTTTGATGACGATGCAGCTTACTTACCGTAACGCAGTTTTGCGTCGCTGATACACGTGTTCTTGGTCGAACCGGTGAAGGCGTCGCACTTCTCGACGGCAACCTTGTAATCCGCATCGCGCTTGTCTTCCGCCGCTTGCCTGCGCGCGTCGGCCTGTTTCATGGCCGAATCCTCCTTCGTGTCAGCCGCCACTCGGTCGACCTTGGCGTCGGCCTTAGCCTTGACCAGCGCGGCATCTGCTTCCTTCACGCAGATGTCCTTGGCATTGCCCGTAAGGTCGTCACATTTCTCCTTCGCGACGTTGTGCGTCGCTTCGGCGCGCGCGACGCGCGCATCCTCGCGCGCCTTCGGCGTGTTCTTGTACGCGGCTTCCGCGTCGGCCTTGGCGACCTTTTCCCTTCCGCTGGCGTCCGCGAGGCAAATGTCCTTGGCGTTGCCGCTTCGCGATGAGCAGGCGTCCTTGTCGATCTTGTACTGCGTCTCGGCGTTCTTGACCGTCGTGTCGTAAGCGTCCTTGGATATCGGCGCCACGGGTGCCATCGGCTTCGTGGCCGTCATCGACGCGTCCCTTTGCGCCGCGCAGCCGGCGAGAGCCAGCCCGGCAGTTATTAATAGAGCGATCGATAATTTGGACATGTACCCTCCTTGAGTTTGGAATGCGATTTCGAAAAACGCTATCGAAGGCCGAGAATCCCTAGTGCGACCATTTACCCGGACCACGAGACCAACAGTGCTCCCGTCGAAGCTTGTATCTGAAAACCGGTGTCAACGTGCACCGCGGTGTCAACTGCGTCCAGGCACAGACCATGGTCGTCGGGCGCAGCCGTGGTCGACAATGGGAGATCAACTGATTCTGGTGTAGGACTTTTGCGGGGTTGTAGTGGTGTCCGATGGCCGGGGCACGTCACCGGGCACGCTCAACTATCAGCCAGTGAAATGTCGGTCGCGTACTGTCCTAATACTCAGCCGAATCATTGCGCCGCATCAGTGGCGGTGGACTTGCGCGAGCTCGTCGAAGCGATGGAATACATTGCCATCGACAATGATGATCGCCACGACGACGAGCGCGCTTTCGACGGCGGCGCCTGGGAAACAGCGGGCCCGCGCGGCCTCGATTCGCGTGGCTGCTATCTCTTTCGTGGCCCGGTCGTTCACGACATCGGGCACGAACTACTCACCATCTTAAAACGACTCATGCGGCGACAAAGCCGGGCAGTCTGACCGCCCTTGCATCGAAGGTGGCTGTGGCCCGGCATCCCAGTCTGCGGTGGTGAGCTGCGATCAGGCAATCAGTGAATTCGGTGGCGCTCTCCTTCCAGACATAGAGGGCTTCCTCAACTGCAGCTTCGTCTTCGAACTCAAGTTCGGTAGCATCGAGCAATCCGGAGATTGCTCTCATGAGCTCACTTTTCGGCATGCCATATCGGCTGCGCAGCACCCATTCGGTCTCCAACAGGACCACCAGGCTGATCAGCGCCGCTTCCCCGGCACCGACCTCGCGCTTGATCAACCGGCGAGCTCTTTCGAACTGTGCCTCGTGGTCGCGCACCAGAAATCGCACCAGCACGTTGGTATCGAGGCCCAGCATCAGCGGGATAGGCGCTCTATCGCGACCGGCTTGCGGCCCTTTTTGTGCAGCAGCCCCGCCAGCTCAATGACGCTCTTGCCCTTCACTCGCATGACCACCGTTCCGTCAGGCATCAGCGTGAAGGTCATCCGGTCCCCGGGTTTCAACCCCAGGCTGTCGCGGATTTCCTTGGGGATGGTCGTCTGCCCCTTGCTGGTCAAAGTCGCGTCGGTCGTCATCGCAGTTCCTTGTCCTTACTACACAAAGTATAGTAAGGAATTAATCGCGGTGCAATCTCGCGGTTTGAGGTCACGCTTGATTGCTTCCACCAGCGTACGGGCCGCGCTTTCCTGCTCTCCTGGTCCTCGTTGGCCATGGTCCTCACCGGTCAAGCGGCCACAAGCGCTGCAACGCCTCACGCTCCCGCACCCCTCGAGTCAGGTTCGACTGCCGAAGACCGACAAGTCATCCGCGATCCGGCGGGCGCGCCGACCGCACTCGGTGTACGCCCACGCCCGCTCGAGCCTTTTCTATCCGAATTGGCCGCGCAGTAAGCATTACAACGCGGCCGGCAGATCGCCGGAGCGATCCTTCCCGCGCCTGCAAATTCGCGCACCCACCTTTCATGATTTTCGGTTTTTTTTACAAGCGGTATCGTCCCTCTGCTGCCGGATCGTTGAACGATCGCCGTTCGCGGTCGGTCTTTCGTATTGCCACGGACACCTTGCGGGATGCGACGATGGCGAGAATGGTCCGCAACTCGGGCGAGAAATATTTCACCGATCCGCTGTTCGATTGGGCGCGCCGCGCTCTGCCCACGCTTTCCCGCCATTCGGCCACGCTCGCGCTTGCCGGCGAAGCGGCGATTCTCGCGCTCGGCGGCGCGTTGAAGCGCAAGGAGTCGCTGTCCGCCGTCCGCGAGCGCATCGTCGCGGGCGTCTATCGAGGCCGCGCTGACGACGGAATCGAGCGCGTCGAGCGCGCGTTCGACTTCGTGCACGAAGTGGAGCCGGTGCGGCGCAAAGCTGCCGACGCGGGTTACGGCGACGATCACGCGGCTGCCGAGGCGGCGGGCGTGACCACGCGCGGCGAAGCGGCGCGGCTGCGCGCGGCCGAATACGCCGTTCGCGCGGCGATCGTCGTCGACGATTTCGCTGCAGGTGAGCTATCGCGCGCTATCCGCGATCGCAGGTCGCGGCCGGCGTCGCGCCAGGAGCGCACGACATGGGAAATGCAGTCTATGTAACCGATGGCGCACGCTCGCCGTTTCTCAAGGCGCGCGGCAAGCCGGGACCGTTCACGCCGGCGGATCTCGCGGTGCAATGCGGGCGTCCGTTGCTGCTGCGCCAGCCATTCGCGCCATCCACGTTCGACGAGGTGATTCTCGGCTGCGCCAATCAAATCGCCGACGAGATGAACGTCGCCCGTGTGGTCGCTTTGCGCCTGGGCTGCGGAGACAACATGCCGGCGTGGACCGTACACCGCAACTGCGGTTCCGGCATGCAGTCGATCGATGCCGCCTTTCGAGCCATCGAAGACGGGCGGATGGATCTGGTGCTCGCGGGCGGTACCGAGGCGTTGAGCCACGCACCGCTCGTGCTATGCGACGCCGCCGTCGACTGGCTCGGCCGGTGGCGGAACAGCCGCTCGCCGGTCGAGCGCACGCGAATGCTGACCGAGCTCGATCCGCGATGGCTCATTCCCGTCGTCGGCCTCGAGCGCGGCCTCACCGATCCGGTCGTCGAACTCAACATGGGCCAGACGGCGGAAGTCCTCGCGCACCGGTTCGGCATCACGCGCTTCGAGGCGGACACCTACGCCGCCGAGAGCCATCACCGTCTTTCGCGTGCGCAGCAGCAGGGCTGGCTCGACGAGATCGAGCCGTTGTGCGACCGCGACGGCAACGTGTTCGATCACGACGACGGTGTGCGTCCCGATACGAACGCGGACAAGCTTGCGCAGCTCGAGCCTGCTTTCGAGCCGCCGTTCGGCGACGTGACCGCGGGCAATTCGAGCCAGATCACCGACGGAGCATGCTGGGTGATCCTCGCGTCGCAGCGCGCCGTCGACAAGCACCATCTCACCCCGCTCGCGCGCATCGTCGACAGCGAGTGGGCAGCGCTCGATCCGTCGATCATGGGACTCGGACCCACGCTTGCCGCGACACCGCTGATCGAGCGCAGCCACCTCGCATTTGGCGATATCGACCTGTGGGAAATCAACGAGGCGTTCGCCGCGCAGGTGCTCGCCTGCGTCAAGGCGTGGGAGGACGAACCGTATTGCCGCGATGTGCTCGGGCGTGGGCAGCCGTGCGGCCGTATCCCGCCCGATCGGCTCAATGTCGATGGGGGCGCGATCAGCCTCGGACATCCGGTCGGCACGAGCGGCGCGCGCATCGTGCTGCACTTGATTCATGCGCTGCGCCGTCTCGGGCTGCGGCGCGGCATCGCAACCGAATGCATCGGCGGCGGACAAGGCGGCGCGATGCTGATCGAAGGCGCGCTCGCATGAAGGCGAAGCTCGTCGATCGCACCGTCGAACCGCTCGAGACCGGCATAGCGCGGCCGGACCGGCTGCACGCCGTGTACAAGCACCTGCGCCTGCACGAGGGAGAGCACGGCGTCGTCTGGCTGATCCTCGACAAGGCCGACGAGCATGTAAATACCTTCGACGAGGCCTTCTTCATCGAGCTCGATCGCGCGCTCGACGACATGCAGCGCGCGCGGCCGCGCGCGCTCGCGATTCGTTCGGCCAAGACGAGCGGATTCGCCACCGGCGCCGATCTGCGCATGCTGCAGCAGGCGACTGATGAGCAGTCGTTGGAGTCGCGCATCCTCGCGGCGCACAAAACAATCGAGCGGATCGAATCGTGCGGCTTCACGACGATCGCCATTATCCACGGCCACTGCCTGGGCGGAGGCCTCGAGCTCGCGCTCGCCTGCGACTACCGGATCGCGCGCTCCGATTCGACGTTCGGCTTGCCGGAAGTGCGCGTCGGGCTGCACCCGGGTCTCGGAGGCACCGCGCGGCTCACGCGACAGATCGTACCCACCGAAGCGATGAAGCTGATGCTCACCGGCAAATCGATCGATGCGGGCAAGGCGCGGGCGATCGGGCTCGTCGACGCCGTCTGCGAGGAACGGCATATTGCGAACGCCGTGCGGATGGCGGCGGAGCACAAGCTGCGTCACCGTAGCGGGGGCGGTGCGCAGGCCGCGCTGATGTCGATCGCGCCGTCGCGCGCGCTGATCGCGCGGCGACTCGAAGCCGAAACCGAGCAGCGCGTGCGCCGCGACCACTACCCCGCACCGTTCGCGCTGATCGAGCTGTGGCGCAATCACGCCGACCGCATGCCGCAGATGCTCGACGCCGAGCGCGCGTCATTCGTGCGGCTGTTGCGAACGCCGACCGCGCAGAACCTGATCCGCGTGTTCTTCCTTCGCGAGCATCTGAAGTCGCTCGGCCGCGACGGCGAGAGCACGATCAAGCAGGTTCATGTCGTCGGCGCGGGCGCGATGGGCGCCGACATCGCAGCGTGGTGCGCGCTGCACGGATGCACGGTCACCGTCGAGGACACCGACCGCGCGCGGCTCGGTGCGCTGTGCCGGCGCGCCGCCGCGCTGTTCGACGAAAGGGCGCACGGCGCCGAGCGCAAGCGCGCCTACGACCGGCTGATACCCGACTTCAAGTCGCGCGGCGTCGCGCACGCCGATCTCGTGATCGAGGCGGTGCCCGAGAAGCTCGACCTCAAGCATGCGGTGTATGCGCGGGTCGAGCCGCAGATGAACGAGCGGGCGATCCTCGCGACCAACACGTCGAGCATCACGCTCGAGCAGCTTGGCGCGAATCTCGCGCGGCCCGAACGATTCGTCGGAATGCATTTCTTCAATCCGGTGGAAAGGATGGAGCTCGTCGAAGTGGTCGAGCATGATCGCTGCGCGGCCGACGTGCTCGCCGCGGCGCGATCGTTCGTCGTCGCGATCGATCGCTTGCCGGCGCCCGTGCGCTCCGCTCCCGGCTTTGTCGTCAACCGGGCGCTGATGCCGTATCTGGTGGAAGCGCTGGTGCTGATGGACGAGGGAAATGCGCCCGAAACCATCGACGCTGCCGCGAAAGCGTTCGGGATGCCGATGGGGCCGGTCGAGCTCGCCGACTACGTCGGGCTCGACATCTGCATCGACGTGGCCGACCGTCTGAAGTCCGAAGTCGAGCCGCCGCTTCCCGACATTCCCCAATGGCTGCGCGACAAGGTCGCGCGCGGAGAGCTCGGCACGAAAAGCGGGCGCGGCCTCTATGAATACGAGCGCGGCAAGCCGCGCAAGGCACCGCAACGCGATGCCGGCAACGGCGAGCGGCGTGATTCCGCCAGCAGCACACACGGCGACGCATCGGCCCGAATGCAGGATCTGCTCATCCTGCCGCTCGTCAACGCCTGCGTGACGTGCCTGCGCACCGCTGCAGCAGCCGACGAGGACGTGCTCGACGCCGCGATGATCTTCGGAACGGGGTTCGCACCGTTTCGCGGCGGACCGATTCACTATGCGCGCGCACGCGGAATCGAACGCATCGTCGCGCGGCTCGACGAGCTCCAGCGCGAGCGCGGCGCACGCTTCGCGCCCGATGCGGGCTGGAACGCATTGAGGTGATCGCATGCTCGCGCCGACGCGCCGTTTGCGGCCCGAGCGCTTTGACGATGCGCAGCGGTGCGTCGAGGCGATCCTCGAGCGAGTGGGCCGGCGCATCGTGCTCGCGCTGCCGCTCGGGCTCGGCAAGGCGAACCACGTCGCGAATGCGCTGTTCGATCGAGCGGCGCAGGATTCGCGCCTCGAGTTGAGGATCCTGACGGCGCTGACACCCGAGAAGCCGCGCGACCTGCCCGAGCTGCAGCAGCGTTTCGTCGATCCGATCGTCGAGCGGCTGTTCGGCGATTATCCGGATCTCGCTTACGCGCGTGCGTTGCGCGCCGGCAAGCTGCCGGCGAACGTGTCGGTGAGCGAGTTCTTCCTGCGGCCCGGCGGCTGGCTCGACGTCCCGGCGGCGCAGCGCGCGCATGCCAGCATCAACTACAGCGATGTCGGCCGCGAGGTGTTGCGAAGCGGCGTCAATGTCGTCGCCCAGCTCATCGCGCGGTGCGGTGATGGCGATGCGGCACGCTATTCGCTGAGCTGCAATCCGGACGTGACACTCGACCTGCTGCCGGCGCTCGAAGCGCACCGCGCGCGCGGCGAAGCGATCGCAGTCGTCGGACAGGTAAACCGCCTGCTTCCGTTCATGCCAGGCGCGGCTGAGGTGCCGCCGGAAGCGTTCGACGGTGTCCTCGAGGCGCCGCAGTACGAGTTCCGGCTGTTCGCGCCGTTGCGCGAGTCGGTGTCGATGGCCGATTACGCAGCCGGACTGCACGTTGCGAGCCTCGTCAAGGATGGCGGAACGCTGCAGATCGGCATTGGTTCGATCGGCGACGCGATCGCGTACGCGCTGATCCTGCGGCATCAGCGGCCGGCGACGTTTCGCGCCGCGCTGGCCGCGCTTGGCGGACCGGAAGCGCTCGATTCCGGCGAGCGTGAGCTCACGCCGTTTACCGAGGGCCTTTACGGCAACTCCG
This sequence comes from Casimicrobiaceae bacterium, assembly GCA_036395475.1. GTDB lineage: Bacteria > Pseudomonadota > Gammaproteobacteria > Burkholderiales > Casimicrobiaceae > PALSA-1003. Next base: position 86,269 of record DASWDF010000049.1, on the reverse strand, counting down.
AAATGCTGGTCGACGGCTTCCTCGATCTCTACCGTGCCGGCATTCTGCGGCGACGCGTCCCTGTCAGCGTGGCGGGAGCACAAGGCGAGCGCGCAGCTCCGGATGTCGTCGTGGGTCCGGTGATGCACGCCGCGTTCTTCTTCGGCTCGAACGATCTCTATCGGGCGCTGCGCGAGCTCGGCGACGACGAGATCGGCGACATCGCGATGACCGCGGTCTCGTATACGAACAGCTTGCTCGGCGACGAGGCACTGAAGCGCACGCAGCGGCGCCACGCGCGCTATATCAACAACGCGATGATTGCCACACTGCTCGGTGAAATCGCCTCCGACACGCTCGCCGAAGGACGGGTCGTGAGCGGCGTCGGCGGACAGCACGACTTCGTCACGCAAGCGCATGCGCTCGAGGGAGCGCGCGCGATCATCGTGCTCGGCAGCACGCATCGGGTCGGCGGCAAGCCGGTCTCCAGCATCCGCTGGGAGCATCCGCACGTCACGCTGCCCCGCCACCTGCGCGACGTCGTCGTCACCGAATACGGCGTCGCGGACCTGCGCGGCAGGACCGATCGCGACTGTGTTGCCGCGATGCTCGCGGTCGCCGACGCGCGGTTCCAGCACGGGCTCGTCGACGCAGCGAAGCGGGCCGGCAAGATCGAGCGCGATTTCGTATTGCCGAATGCGGCCCGGAGCAATCGGCCGCAGCATCTCGAGCGCGCTGTCGCGCCGTTTCGAAACGACGGACTCTTTCCCGAGTATCCGTTCGGCACCGATCTCACGCCGGTCGAGCAGCGGCTTGCTCGCGCGCTGCGGCGAGTGAAGGCGTGGTCCGGAGCACGACCATTGCTCGCAGCACGCGCGCTGCATGGATTGATGGCAGCGCACGCCGATCCGTCAGAGCGCGAAGCGCTGGCTCGGCTCGGACTTGTGCAGCCGCGCTCGGCGCGCGAGCGCGTCTATCGCGCGCTGGTGATCCGGGCGCTGCGCGAAAGCGGCACTGCGTAAATCATGCCGGCTGAAGTGCAAGGCCGATCATCCGTGGATAGCACGAACAGCAACGCGCAGAGGCCGCCGCGTGGAAACGGAACGCCGGCGACTTTCTAATCGGCTTAGAGGGCTGGTTAGTGCCGGCGGTCGGCGTCAATAATTTCGTTGAGCTCGCGGCGCGCGACCTCCTCTGGCGTGTTCCCGCCTAGCGCAACCGATCGCGTTTCGGTGTGTGTTTTCACGTGCACCATGTCACCTTCCACGGTGTACGTGGCCGCATGTGTGATGCCGTCGCGCTCGACGGTTACTTGGCCGGTCGTTGCCATTGCGTCTTGGCCACGAGGTACGCGGCGGCGCAAAGCGCCTTCGTCCTTCGAAGCCCAGCCTACCTACGCCACCGTGCGCGCACTGCGCCGATCGAACATCTTGTACAGATAAGCCATCAATCCGCCTTGCACGATGTGGGTGAAGATGCTGATCCAGTCACGTGCGTCCGCGAACCATGGAAACCACTTGGTGAAGCCATAGAAATTGATGAAGTACAGCGCGAGTCCGTACACGCCACCGACCACGACCGCCATTCCCGTATCGAGCCTCGTGATGATGAAGGCGAGAATGACGCCGTAAATGATCGCGAGGGCCATGTGAACGACGACGGCCGTCCCGACGATGCGGAAATCGAATACATCGGGCGACGCCATCGCCCCGGGCCCGAGCGCAATTGCGCCGATCATGTGCAATGGCGCCCACATCGACATTCCCTTGAACACCGGAACCATGACAACTTCGAGCACGGCGAACACCAGCCCCGCAACCACGCTCGCCCAGATCGCCGCGCTCCAGTTGATCGACCGGATCGACATCGTCGGTCCCTGATGACGTATGACATCGGCCATGACAATCTCCTTTGTCGGGAAAACGATATGAGACCTAATTCCCTGAAGCATTGTTCGTACCAGATTGCGATACGCAGTCGCTGATCGAGGATCGCCAAACTCTTGAACATATGGTGTTTGCCAAAGCGCCGATCCGGCGCCGCGCCACTTCCGGCCGCGTATCTTGAAACCCTTACAAAGTGGAGCGATACCTGCGTCATGACGATCGCACGGCCCGCCCGGCTCACGACATTTGTGATGGCCCTATGGCGTCAAAGATTCTCGGGCCTGAATCGATTGCGAAGGTTGATGTGTCGCCCGGAAACCATGAACACGCCGTCGCCCCGGTAGTGGATCGTGCGCGGATACCGCGGCGAGACTGCCACATGAGCTTTGACAACTTCCAGGACGAACAGGCTGTAACGCTTGATCAGGCTGCTGTCGACCAACTTGCATTCGAAATTGGCGTAACACTCCTTGATGCGCGGAGCCTTGACCTTGGTGCCGGGAACCGGAGTGAGCTTGAACTCGACGAACTTGTCGATTTCGGCACCGGTCGAATTGCCGATGCCGACCACCACGCTTGCCATATCTACCGTCGGAATATTGATGACACACTGCTTGCTGCGCCTGATCATTTCGTGGCTGTGATTCTGATCCCAGATGTAGCAACCGATCAGCGAGGGCTCGAATTCCATGACCATGTGCCAGCCCATCGTCATGATGTTGGTTTCGCCTCGCCACGCGGAGCTGACGAGGACAATCGGACCTGGCTCGATGAAGCGGCGAATCTTCGCTACGGGGAAGTCGGACTTGTTGTACGTTTTCATGTTGTTTGAACGGCGTAAGCTACGAAAGAGCGAGCGCACAATGGAAGCACGCGACGGCACGATCGTCAGCACCCCGCATCGCGCCTGACGCTGCACAACGTCGTGCATTTCGCATCTTTATCAATCGAGGAAACAACATGCGTAACGCTCTCATCGTCGTCTGGATGCTGATGTGCTCGATCGCGGCGGCCGATGCGCAGGTCAGTGTCGGCGTTGCGGCTCCGGGCTTGAGCATCGGCATCAACCTGCCGGGATATCCGCAGCTCGTGCCCGTGCCCGGCTATCCGGTCTACTACGCACCGCAAGTCGATGCGAACTACTTCTTCTACGATGGCATGTACTGGGTGTACGACGGGGAGAACTGGTACGCGAGCACGTGGTACAACGGACCTTGGGCGCTCGTCGTGCCGGACGCCGTTCCGTTGTTCGTTCTACGCGTCCCCGTGCGCTACTACCGGCGGCCACCGGTGTATTTCCGCGGCTGGCGCGCGGATTTTGCACCGCGTTGGGGTGAACACTGGGGCCGTGGCTGGGAGCAGCACCATCGCCGATGGGACCGCTGGGATCGCGGCTCCGTGCCTGCGCGGGCACCCCTTCCGCTCTACCAGCGGCAATACTCGGGTAGCCGCTATCCGCACGTCGAGCAGCAGCAGGCCTACCACGCCCGCAATTATCGTTATCAGCCGCGCGACACGCTCGTCCGGCAGCATTACCCTGCGCAGAGCCTGCGAGGCGAGCGCATGAATGCGCCGGAACGAAGGCAGGGCGCCCGGCAGGACAGAGCATCGCCTCCGCTCGAACAACATCGCTCCGGGCCTTCCTCAGCGACGCAAGAGCGCACGCCCGGCGCTCAGGAACCATTTCCACAACGCGAGCGCTCGAACGCGGCCCGTTCTGAACAAGCGCGACCGATGCTGAATCGTGAGCAGCATGCCCCGCATGCGGGTGGACGCGGCGAGCAGCATGGACCGGAGGCACGCAACCACGACAACGCGCGCCGAGGCGAGCAGGAGGGCACCGCAGGTCGTGGCGAGCAGCGCGGTAGCGAACGCGGCAGGTGACGGCGCTACGTGACTCGTGATGGAAGATCGGACGCACGACCGCGCCCGTCTTCCGGAAGTTCGCGACGCGCCGAACGTGCAACGATCTCGACGACATGGTCCCGATGATCGTCGACCAGCCGCACTGAATGTTCGCTCTGAGCGACCCCATCGACGCGCACGCTGGCTGGAACTTCGGCCGTCGGTGCCCGGCGCAGCGTGATCCGGTACACCGTTTCCCCGTAGCGATAGCAGATTTCGCAGGAAGGCCAATCGCCGGGTAGACATGGGGAAAACCAAAGGCGATTCGCTTCGCGGCGCAGGCCGAGCAGCGATTCGAGAATCAGCTGGTACATCCAACCGGCTGAGCCGGTGTACCAGCTCCAGCCGGCTCGCCCGATGTGGGGTGCAACCGCGTACACGTCGGCCGAGACCACATACGGTTCCGCGCGATAGATGGCGACCGCCTCGGGTGAGTTGCCGTGATTGATCGGATTGATCATTGCCAGCAGATCCCATGCGCGTTCCGGATCATCCAACGCTGCGAACGCCATCGCCGCCCAGATCGCCCCATGGGTGTATTGCCCGCCATTCTCCCGCACGCCCGGCACGTATCCGCGAATGTAGCCCGGGTTCAAGGCGGACTTGTCGAACGGTGGATCGAGCAGCTGAATCAGCGCGTGCTCGCGCTTCACCAGGCGAGCGTCGACGGCGTTCATGGCGAGACGCGCGCGGTCGGCCGCGCCGGCGCCTGAGAGCACCGACCAGCTTTGGGCCACCGAATCGATCTGGCATTCCGCGTTCTGCGCTGCCCCGAGCGGCGTGCCGTCGTCGAAGTAAGCGCGGCGATACCAGCCGCCGTCCCAACCGTGCCGCTCCAGGTTCTCGCGCAATTGCTGGGCTTCGATCTGGCAGCGCTGTGCAAACGACGCGTCGGCGCGTCGACCGGCGAGCTCGCCGAATTGCGTCAGCACCTGGTACAGAAAGAATCCCAGCCATACGCTTTCGCCCCTGCCTCGCTTGCCGACGTTGTTCATGCCGTCGTTCCAGTCACCGGATCCGATCAGCGGCAGGCCATGCTCACCGAACGCGAGCGCCCGTTCGATCGCGCGCACGCAGTGCTCGTAAAGGCTCGCATGCTCTCGCGAGCGTATCGGCAGGTCATAGTAGGACTCCTCCTCCGCGCCGACGGCGCGACCTTCGAGGAAGGGCATCGACTCGGCTAGCACGTCGCTATCGCCGGTGCAGCCGACATAACGGCAAGTCGCAAGCGGCAGCCACAGGAAGTCGTCGGAGCAATGCGAGCGCACGCCGCGACCCAGCGGCGGATGCCACCAATGCTGGACGTCACCTTCGACGAACTGCCGCGACGCGCATCGCAACAGGTGTTCGCGCACCAGTCTCGGTTCGGCGTGAACCAGCGCCATCGTGTCCTGCAGCTGATCGCGAAAGCCATATGCGCCGCCTGACTGGTAATAGCCACTGCGCCCCCACAGCCGGCACGCAAGCGTCTGGTACAGCAGCCAGCCATTGGCCAGCAGATCGAGCGAGGAGTCCGGCGTTGTGACCTGGACCGCGCCGAGCGTGACTTTCCAATAGCTCTTGACGGCTTCCAGCGCCGCGCGCGCCGTACCGGATTTACGGTGTCGCAGCACCAGTCGGCTCGCCTCTTCCGGACCGCGGCCCACGCCCATGCGAAAGATGATCTCGCGCGATTGCCCGTCCGCGAGCTCGAACGGGATCTGAATGGCCGTGCATGGATCCATGGCCGCACCGACCTTACCGGACAGGCGCGCTCGCGCAAGCGCAGCCGGATTGCGAAGCGTGCCGTTGCGCCCGATGAACTCCGTGCGGTCACCGCTGATCGTTCGGGTGACGTCGTCCACGTCGAAGAAGGCGACGCTGTCGGCGAACTCCGGATTGTAGGCGTTGCGGGCGAATACTGCGCCGCTGCCCGGATCGATCTCGGTGACAATATGCATGGTCGTTTTCGGCCGCAGGTCGCCCAGCACCCATTCCACGTAACCGGTGGCAGAGAGCCGCCGCGTGCGCCCTGACGTATTGCGCACCTTCAGCACCGTGAACTTGATCGCCGTGTCGAGCGCCACGTAGATCGACAACTCGGTGCCGATGCCCTGCTCGATATGCTCGAATACGCTGTAGCCGAACCCATGACGGCAGGTATACGGACCGTCGCCACGCCGGGGCAACGGCGACGGAGACCAGAAGCGCCCTGTCTCTTCATCGCGCACGTAAAACGCCTCACCGCTCGCATCGGTGACCGGATCGTTGTGCCACGGCGTGAGGCGGAACTCGTGTGCGTTCTCGTTCCACGTACAGACCGGCCCATTCTCCGAAATCACGCAACCGAAGGACGGATTTGCCACGACGTTCACCCACGGCGCCGGCGTAACCTTGCCTTCCGCGGTGACGATGACGTATTCGCGGCCATCGACGCTGAAGCCGCCCAAGCCGTTATCCAGACGGAGATCGGGCCGCGCGGAGCTGCCTGAGGAAGCGAGGTCGGCAATTCGCTCGTCGATCACCATCAAGCGCGGTATCGCAGGTTCGCCCGGGACACGCCGCCTGACCTGTTCGGCCAGCGTGCCCTGGCTGTCGGTAAATATCGCTCGCGCGACCGATTGCAACAGCGTGCGGTCCTCGGTGCTGATCTGGTCGGCGGCCCGCACGAAGATGCCGCCTGGCCGGTCGATGACATTGGCTTCGACGCCCGCGGCGATCAATCCCATGATCTGGTCTTGCAGTACTTGCCGGTAGCCGCCGCGCTCTTCGTTCCAGATTACCAGATCGACCATCAGTCCCTTCAGGCGCCAATAGGCATGCGCCTGCACGAGTTGGCGTACCAACTCGATATTCTCGGGGTCCTTGATCTGCAGCAGCACGATCGGCAAATCACCGGAGATCGCATAGCCCCACAAACCGGATTGGCTGCGCCGGTTCGCCGCGATCACGCTGGCGTCGGCACGCAGCGATGCATTGGCGTACACGATCGAGCTGGTCAGACGCCCGTACAGTTGTGCATCGGCCTCCGTGATATTGAGTTGGCGCAGCACCACCTGGCTGTGCGTCCATGCCATTTCGAACGCGCGGTCGGCCAGACGCCGATCCTGATACTTCTCGATCAGGGTGAGGCAGGCGGTGCGGTCTTCAGCGATGCCAGTGACGAGATCCACCGTCACCGTCTCTTCGGGATCGAGAGTGATGCGCTGCCGGATGGCGACGATGGGATCCAGCACGGAACCCTGGGTACCCGACAGCGGGACGCCTTCACGCAATGCCTGCGGCTCTGCGACGCTGTTGCCGCGGCCGATGAATCGCGCGCGATCGGTTTCGTACGACGCGTCCCCCACCGAACCGCCGTGCACGGCCATCAGGTGCAACAGGCCGGGCACATGCTCATCGCGTGAGCGCGGGCGGCGCGTGCACAGAATGGCCCGTAACGCGTGGACGATCTCGGTCTGCACGAACAGATTGGAAAACGCCGGATGCAGCGCATCCGCTGCGGGCGAGGCGAGGACCACTTCCGCGTAGCTGACGACATCGATCGAGCGCCGCAGCCGTGCGCGGTTGGTGATACGCATCCGCCGCAGCTCGATGTCGTCTTCCGGTGAAACGACGATTTCGGTATGCGTTTCGAAATCGTCGTCGCGGCGGCGAAACTCGACGCGCGACTCGGTGAAGCTCGCCTCGAAGGACACCGCGGGCGCGCGCGCCGGCACGAACGCGGGCGACCACACTCTGCCTGTCGCAGCATCGCGCAGATAGCAGAACGTGCCCCAGGGATCACACGTGCCGTCTTCGCGCCAGCGGGTGACGGCCAGCTCCTTCCAGCGGCTGAACCCGCCGCCGGCGTTGGTGACCATCACGTGATAGCGGCCATTGGACAAGAGTTGCACTGCCGGAATGGGGGTATCCGCGGTGGTGAACACGCGCACCGGCGATTCGGGGACATAGGACGTTGCGCGCAAGTCCACGAGCTCGGGATTGTCCGAATACAGTGCGCGGGCTTTGGGAACGCGTTCTTGCAGCAGCAAAAGCGTCGACTGGAATTGCGGATCCGATACGAAGCGCTTTTGCATCGGCCGATCCAGCAGCAGATGCGCGAGCGAAAGCAATGTCATGCCTTGATGATGCGCCATGAACGAACGCACGATTGCGCTCGTGTCGCCGCGTCGCAGGCGCGCGGGCGTGTAGTCGATGGCTTCGTAAAAGCCGAATGGCCCGAGGCACCCGGCAGCCGCCAGTCGTTGCAGATTGCTGCACGCCTCTCGCGGCGCGACCATCAAGGCAAGTGCCGTGGCATACGGGGCGATGACGAGATCCTCGGCCAGTCCCCGCTGCAAACCCAGACCGGGCACGCCGAAAGCGCGATATTGGTAATTGAATGCCGCATCTACGATGTTGTACCCGCATTCCGAGATTCCCCACGGAACGCCGCGCTGATTGCCGTACTGGATCTGCCGCTTCACCGCGACGTGCGCGCTCTGATCGAGAAGCGTGTAGGCAAAGGTCGGCATCACCAGCAGCGGCATCAGGTACTCGAACATCGAGCCGCTCCAGGACAGCAGGATCGGCTCGCCGGCCGCATGCGTGAGCAAACGTCCCAGCGCGAACCAGCTGTCCTGGGGCAATCGGCCCTGGGCGATGCCGACGAAGCTGCATAGGCGCGCTTCCGAGGCGAGCAGATCGTAATAGCTTGCGTCGCGCCGGTGCTCGGTCAGGTTGTAGCCGATCGCCAACAAATGCCGTGATTCGTCGTACAGGAAGTCGTATTGCGGGGCCGTCAGCTCACCGACTTGTAATGTCAGCGACTCGATCGCCGCTATCCGATCCGCGGCGCGGGCCGCGCCTTGCCGCACCGAAGTGGCGAGCGCCGCAAGCCACTCGCGTTCCGCGGGCGTCATGTCCGATGCGAGCCCATGCTCGAGCATCGGCAGCAGCGTCGCGGCAAGGGCTGCGATTTCTCGCAGGGTTGGGATGGCAGCAACTCCGGGAACGGGAATCCCGGCGAATCGTTCGGGCGACGCCGGCAGCATGGTCCAGGGCGCGACAAGCTCGATGTCGTCAACGGCGTCGCGACATTGCCGCTCCAACGCCCCGAGCCACGTGTGCGCTTCGTGCTCCGGGTCCACTTCCCCGCTCTTGACACTTTCCGCGATGCACACCGCCAATCGTTCAAGGCACTGGCGTGTCGCCGCGAGCGTGCCGGGCGGATCGACGGTTGCACGCTCGAGCTCCTTCTCGAGATGCCCCACAGAGACCATGCCACGGACATCGGCGGAGGCGCGGAGCACGGCCAGCGTGTCGGCGAAACCGTCGAGCCACCGCCCAAGGAAGATCTTCTGATCCGCAAGCGCGAGCAATCCCGGTCGCAACGTCAACAAGTGTGCGACGAGATTGCTGCTGTCCACCGACGAAACGTAACGTGGCCGCAGCGGTTCAAGCGTGCGCGTGTCGTACCAGTTGAAAAAGTGGCCGCGATACCGCTCCATCCGCTGCATCGTGGTGAATGCATTGGCCGTGCGCGCGATCAGTTGTCCTGTCGACAGGTAGCCAAAGTCATGCGCGGCCAGATTGGCGAGCAGCGAAAGTCCCATGTTCGTGGGGGACGTGCGATGCGCGATCACGGTACCGGGATTCTGCTGCAGGTTGTCCGGGGGCAACCAATGATCGTCGGCGCCGACGACGTTTTCGAAGAACGCCCAGGTCTTGCGCGAAATCATGCGCAGGAAGACCACTTGCTCTCGTTCGAGCCGCGGCTGCGGTCGCGGCAGCGGTCGGCTCAGCCACCATGCGATCAGCGGCGATGCGAACCACAGCGCAAGTACCGGCGCCGCAACCGACAGCGCTTCCGGATTCAGATACCGGATGCCGAAGACCATGGACACCGTGAGCAACGGAGCAACCCCCATCGATCGATAAGCAGCGACAAGACCGTGGTCGTTGCCTCGCTCGAGGTCGCTCGAGGTCGTCCATTGCAGCAATCGCCGGTGGGTCACGAGCGTGCGTATCGCCGTGCGCACAATGGCGTCCAGGTTCGCGTATGCCTCGAAAGGCAGGCAGGCAAGCGCGACCAGCGTCTGCAACAGCCGTTGACTGGCCGAACGTATCGTCGCCCGCAGGTGCTGGCTCAACAGCGTGTCGGCCGACTTTGTGAACAGATCCACCAGCGAAGCGCTCAAGGCCGGAATGATCATGATGGCGAGCACCGCAAGTGTCCAAAACCCCGCCGGCGAGAGCACGGTCCACCCCAGCAGCAACAGAAGCGTCAGCGCCGGCGGCACCACGCTGCGGCGCAGATTGTCGAAAATCTTCCATTGCGACAGAAACGACAGCGGATTGGCCTCGTATCGTCCATCCGCGCCCGGAACGCGCCGAAACAGCCAGCTCGCGATTTGCCAATCACCGCGTATCCAGCGATGGCGGCGGCGCATGTCCAGCAAATACGAAGCAGGATCATCCTCGTACAGCGGCGCGTCGCTCATGAGCCCGGATCGCGCGTAGCAGCCTTCGAGCAGATCGTGACTCAGAATGCGATTGTCGGGAAACCGATTGTTCAGCGCCAATTCGAAGGCATCGACCTCGTAGATGCCCTTGCCGATGAACGACCCTTCACCGAAGAGATCCTGATAGACATCGGAAACGGTGCGGGTGTAGGGATCGAGTCCCGTCTCGCTGCCGTGCAGTTGTGCGTAACGCGATCGGTTCGAGCCGGGCAAGCTCGCTGCCACCCGCGGTTGGAGAATGCCGTACCCTTCGACTACCCGTCGCTTCGCGACGTCATAGCGCGGGCGATTCAGCGAATGCATCATTGCCCCGACGAACTGGCGCGCGGTGTCACGCGGCAACTGCGTGTCGGTGTCCAACGTGATCACGTATTTGACGTTGCCCAGGACGTCGGTGCGGCCGACGATGCGCGAAAAGCGGTCGCCGGACGCGCCGCGCAACAACGCATTGAGGTCCGCGAGCTTGCCGCGCTTGCGCTCAAAGCCGATCCACGCCCGTTCCGCGGCGTTGTAGCGGCGCGGCCGATGGAACAGGAAGAAGATATCGCCGCGGCCTTCACCGTACTTCTCGTTGAGTTCGGCAACGCGCTGCGCGGCGAGCTCGAGCAGCGGCGCATCCGAGGGCAATGTGGCTTCGCGAGCGTCTACGAAATCGGTCAACAGGCCGAAGTGCAGATGGGGATCGCGATTGGCGAGAAAGCGGACTTCCAGCGCCTCGACCAGATCTTCGATAGCCTCTGCACTTACGAGCATCGTCGGCACCACGACCAGGGTTCGCGCTTGGGAGGGAATGCCGCTTCGATAGTCCATGCGCGGCAATGCACTGGGCACTGCAACTAACGTCGCCAGCCAGTTGACCAGCGCTACCGCGAGCTGACTCGAGCACAACAGGACGACCACGACGCACAGCCAAAGCAAACCACCTTGCGTCCCGCTGGCGCTCGCCTGACTCAGCAGGTTCGCTGCGAAGAGCACCGTCAGCAGCGCGATCGAACCGAGATACGGCCAGAGTGGAAACCGCTCACCGTATCGGCGCACCGTCTCGTGCAGCGGTGTGCGCAGACCGGCGATGCGTTCCAGCTGCGGCAATCCTCTGTCGATCAGGTAGAACCCCACGTGCGACGCGCGTTCGTCGACGGGCTGTGTCGTTGCCGCGGTCCGCGCCAGTTGCACCGCCTCGCGTGCGACCTCCACTTCGGACGCCGGGCTTCGCTTGGCGATTTGCTCGACCACGTGCCGGTAGTGATCGCGGGTGGCAAAGTCCATGCGGCCGTACACGCCGACGGGATCCTCGCGAAGCGTACGTTCGGCGATGCTCATCGTTTCGACGAACTCCCGCCAGTCCATCACGGCGAGGAAGCGCAGGCTGCCAATGCTGTTCGCGATCGAGACCTGGTCGGCGGCTTGATGCTGACTATCGGCCTGCACCATTTGCTGGATGGTCAGCCCGGACTCGGCCAATCGCTGCTCGACCCAGGTCAGCGGCAGCGCCAGTGCAGGGCTTTGCCCTTGCAGCCGGCGCGCGAGCTCCGCTACGAACGCGCCGCTCATGGGCGGGTTCGACCGTGCCATGTCTGCAATCACGAGGATCAGGCTCTTCGGATCCTGCTCGACGATCCTCGTCATCCGGTCCGCCCAGGAATCGGCGAGATTACGGCCGACACTGGCAGCTGCAACCCGCGCCCCCACCCGGCGCAGATTCTCGATCAGCGCAAGACGCAGCATGATCGGAATCGCCCACAGTTCCCCCAGGTTCAGCGGCGTTACCGATTGGTACGCCGCGATGAATCGGGAAAGGCTTTCCGGATCCACCTGCCCGTCGCCATGCGAGATGGTTTCGAGCGCAATGTCGTAAACGCGCGGCAGTCCTGCCGACGGTCCGCTTGCCAGCCGAGGCAGCTCGCGGCTATATCCCTTTGGCAGATGTCTTCGTGCGGTGCGAACTTGCTCTTCGATCAGATAAAAATTGTCGAGCAGCCACTCGCCCGCCGGCGTGATCGGTCGCTCTGCCTTGATTGCCTCGGTTAGCAGGCCGCACGCCTCGAGCAACACGGCTTCGTTCTGGGCGAGGCGCGCGAGCAACGAATCGCGCGTCCGTTTGACTCCCACCGCGTGCGTGGAGGCCAGCGTCTTGCCGTGATGCTCCATCTGGTCGGCGCTGAACAGTTCCGACCGTAGCGGCGCTTCCTGGCCCGCGTGCTCTGGCCTGCCGGCGTTGCCATGAATGAACGGCAGCAGCTTGAGCAGTGTTTCAGTACCTCTCATGCCGTGTGGCTTCCATCGTCAGTCCCATTTCCTCATGGGTAAGCGGCGAGCGAACTGCGGCCGAACCTGTAACGCACGGCAAATTCGAGAGCCACGTGCAGGGAATGCGCCCAATCGGCCGCCGCGAAGGCGAACAGTCTCTGGAAGGCAGGCGACATTGCGAATCTCAAGCTTCGCACATCATCGAAGCCCACATCCGCACGCGCAAGCGATTGCGTCAGCATAATTGCCTGCTGCCGGACGATGTTGCGTCCGTCGTGCAGGCGATTGACGAGTTGGATTGTGGTGGGTGGCTGGCGATGCCAAGCGCGGCCAGCCATCCAACCGTCAACGCGACTTGTAGTTGAACTTCTGCCCGCCGATGCTCGCTTCGTACATGAGCCCACCCTTGGCCACGGTGAACGTCGCCATGCCCTTGCGGTATTCGCCGACCGTCTTAGCGTCGTGCTTGCTCACGCTCGCGCTAGCCGACGAACCCGCCGTGTTTGCCTTCGCTCCCGCAGCGGCGGTAATGGCTATTGCGGAAGCCTCCGCGCCAAACTCGAAGTTGCCGCTCGTGAAGTCCTTGAATGAGCGCTGGTCCTCGAAGAAGATGATCTGGCTGTAGGCCTGACCACCCAGCTGGAAGCCGACGGTGACCTGCGTCATGGACGTGTCGCCGACGTACTTTCCTTTTTCGTACACTCGGCCCTTTCCAAACGCACCTCCGACACCGACACCGCCCTTTCCGATTGTCGGAAAAACGGCATACCCGTATGCTGTCTTGAAGAAGTTGCCGCTCTCGCCGGCCTTCCTGAAGACGTTGATCGTATCCTGGTACTCGTCTGCCCACGCCGGGGAAACGGCAAGCGCCATCGACAACAGCGCAAGGATCGGAATGAGACGCTTGATCATGGTGTGTCCTTTCGTGGTGATTGCGCCGCGTACCTGCGGCGAACGGGTCTTTGCTCAACTTTCAAGCACGATGCGACGGGACCCTCGCTACACTTTAGGAACGCGCTACCTGAGGTCAGCGCTCCCTGAGGTTCGGGGCGCGCGCCTGCGCCCCTGTAGAAAGCTTACAGCAAACGTAACTTGAAGATGTCGCGAACGTAGACGTAGAACCGGTCCCGTCCTTCACCCATCCTGCGCATCGACGTTGTATACACTGCTCGGCTCGCTTCATCGGAGACAATCTCAATGTCACGCATCGTCACCGTCGGCGCCGCCCAGCTCGGCCCGATCGCGCGCACGGACAGCCGCGCCCAGGCGATCGCCCGCCTGATCGCGCTGATGCGACGCGCCAAGTCCCACGGCTGCGACCTCGTGGTCTTTCCGGAATGCGCACTGACGGCCTTCTTCCCCCACTGGTATTTCGAACGCCAGACCGACATCGATGCCTATTTCGAGCGCGAGATGCCGAATGCGGCAACGCAACCGCTGTTCGACTGCGCGCGAGAGCTCTCGATCGGTTTTTATCTTGGCTTTGCGGAGCTGACGATCGACGACGGGGTCACGCGCCGCTTCAATACGTCGATCCTCGTCGAAAAGGACAGCCGGATCATCGGCAAGTATCGGAAGATCCACCTGCCCGGTCATCGCGAGTACGAGCCCTGGCGGCCGTTCCAGAATCTCGAGAAGCGCTACTTCGATGTCGGCAACCTCGGCTTCCCGGTGTTCCGCGCGTTCGGCGGCATCATCGGCATGGCGATCTGCAACGACCGTCGCTGGCCCGAGACCTACCGAGTGATGGGGCTGCAGGGCGTCGAGATGGTGCTGCTGGGCTATAACACGCCGGTGCACAATCCGCCCTCACCCGAGCACGACAACCTGGCGCACTTTCACAACCAGCTCGTGATGCAGGCGGGCGCCTACCAGAACGGTTGCTGGGTGGTCGGCGTCGCCAAGGCCGGGACAGAAGATGGCGTGCGCCAGATCGGCAACTCGGTGATCGTGGCGCCTTCAGGCGAAATCGCCGCCACGTGCTCGACGGAGGGCGACGAGCTTGCGATCGCCCGCTGCGATCTCGACCTCACGTTGTCGTACAAGAACACGACGTTCGATTTTGCGCGGCACCGCCAACCGCAGGCCTACGGCTTGATCGTCGAGCGCACCGGAGCGATACCACCGCCGCTGTAGTCGCAGGATGCGAGGCTCAACTCCTCGCGGCCGGCCACCATTCGCCGCCGACGATCATTCCCCTAAGCCGGAAACGCCGATCGGCAGCAAGGCGTTCACCCAGCGTATCGTAAAACTCGAAGGAACCATGCTCGACATCAACGATCGTCGCATCGCCTTCCGTGCCGACGGCGAGCGTGCCGAGCGTCGGGCGCCGGATCGCACGTGCCGGCGCAGCGGTAGCGGCCGCGACCAGCGCGTTGAGCTCGACACCCAGGACCAGGAACTTGGATAGCGTGGTCAGCAGATCGAAGGCGGGACCGTCGACGTTGAGGACGTGCACATCGCTCGAGATTACGTCGGGACGAAACCCGGCCGCCAGCAGGCCGCGGCAGGCTTGGAAACCAAACGACCCCGCGCCGTGTCCGATGTCGAAAATCACACCGCGTTCGCGGGCGATCTGCGCTTCCTCGCACGCGGCTCCGTTCGCGCGCAGCAGCGAATTGGGAAACGGCCGGTAGCAGTGCGTCAGCACGTCGCCGGGCCGCAGGCGCTCGAGCACGTCCTTGCGGTTGGGCGGCGGATGATCGATGTGCGCCATCAACGGCAGGTCGAGCTCTTCCGCGACCTCGAGCGCCATGTCCAGAGGCGCAATGCCGCGCGAACCGCTGGCGCTACGACCTACCCGTACCTTGATGCCGACGATCAGGTCACGATTCTCGCGTGCAACGCGCACGCATTCCCCGAGGTCGAGAAGGCGCAGATCGGACGATTCTCCGACCATCACGGTGCGGCTGAACGCAAAGATGCCGGCGAACGAGACGTTGAGCCAGGCGAGGATGCGCACGGGTGACGACTCGATGACGTGGCGCCGAAAGCCGGGGAAATTCGCGGGCCCGGCGGTACCGGCGTCGACGAACGTCGTCGTACCGCTACGCCGCGCGATCGGCTCGGCCTCGACACCGATCGACGTGCCGCCCCAATAGACGTGGGTGTGAAGGTCGATCATGCCGGGCATGACGATCGCGCCCGCGACGTCGCGCTCGTCCGTGGCCCTGCCCGGTATCCGCGCCGCCACGGCGGCAACGCGCCCGTCGGCGAAGCCCACGTCGCGCGTGTCGTCGAGGCCGCACGCCGGATCGATCACCCGTCCGCCGCGCAAGATCAGATCCATACGATGCCTCTCTTCTCGATCAGGGTGTTGCCGATAGAAGCGCCGGCTTCATTAGAGCACCTTCGCGCTGCGCGTTCCGCCTCATGCGCGCAAATGACACGCGACGTGATGACCGGGGACCACCTCGCGCAATTCCGGCGATTCGATCCGACAGCGGTCGAACGCGTACGGACAGCGCGTGTGAAAGCGACAGCCGGACGGCGGCTTGATCGGGCTCGGCACGTCGCCCGGAAGGATGATGCGTGCGCGCCTGATCGCAGGATCGGGGTCGGGCACCGGCACGGCCGACAGCAGCGCTTCGGTATAAGGATGCTGCGGATTGGCGAACAGCGCGCGGCGCGGCGCGAGCTCGACGATGCGGCCGAGATACATCACGGCGACGCGGTGGCAGATGTGCTCGACGACCGCGAGGTCGTGCGCGATGAAAAGATAGGACAGGTTGAACTCCGCCTGCAGATCCATCAGCAGGTTGATGACCTGCGCCTGCACCGACACGTCCAGCGCCGAGACGGGTTCGTCGCAAACGATCACTTTGGGCTCGACGGCGAGCGCACGCGCGATCCCCAGGCGCTGACGCTGTCCGCCCGAAAATTCGTGCGGATATTTCCGCATCTGATCGGGCCGCAGGCCGACGCGCGCGAACAACCGTCCAACACGCTGGGTCCGCGCTTCACCCGACGCGATATCGTAGTTGCGCAACGGCTCGCCGACGATCTCGCCCGCGTTCATGCGCGGATCGAGCGACGCATAGGGGTCCTGAAAGATCACTTGCAAGCGGCGTCGACGCGGGCGCATCGCGGCACGCCCGAGTCGCGTGATGTTCTCGCCTTCCAGCGTGATCGTGCCGCTCGTGGGCTCGACCAAGCGAAGGATCGCTTTTCCGGTCGTCGACTTCCCGCAGCCGCTCTCGCCGACCAGGCCCAGCGTTTCGCCCGCTGCAAGGTCGAACGACACGCCGTCAACCGCCTGCACCGCACCGACTTCGCGCGCGAGCAGCCCACCGCGCACCGGGTAGTGCTTGACCAGCGCGTCGACTTCGAGCACCGGTCGCGCCACGATGTCCGCCCTATGCACGGACCATCTCCGGCAGCTTGTCGGCGTTCCAGCAGGCGACGAAATGGCCCGGCGCTGCTTCGACTTCCGGCGGATACGCGACAAGGCATTGCTCGCTCGCGTAAGGGCAGCGCGGCGCGAACGTACAGCCTCCCGCCATGTCGATCAGCGATGGCACCACGCCAGGGATCTCGGTCAGTCGACCAGGTCGGGCGGACTCGTCCGGCGCACGGTTGAGCCGCGGGATGGACGTCATCAACCCGCGCGTATACGGATGGCGAGGATGCGCGAACAACGCCTTTACCGGAGCTTCCTCGACCTTGCGGCCCGCGTACATCACGACCACACGCTGCGCGGTCTCGGCGATCACGCCGAGGTCATGCGTGATCAGCATCACCGCGGCGCCCGTGCGCTCCTTCATTTCCAGCATCAGATCGAGAATCTGCGCCTGGATGGTGACGTCGAGCGCCGTCGTCGGCTCATCGGCGATCAGTATGGTCGGCGTACAGGCCATCGCGATGGCGATCATCACGCGTTGCCGCATGCCGCCCGACAGCTGATGCGGATATTCACCGGCACGTCGCCGGGTCTCCGGAATCTTCACGAGCGTCAGCATCTCGATCGCGCGGTCCAGGGCCGCGTGCCGAGGCAGATGCTGGTGCAACGCGACGCTTTCGGCGATCTGCTGGCCGACGGTCATCACCGGATTGAGGCTCGTCATCGGCTCCTGGAAGATCATGCTGATCCGGTTGCCGCGGATCGCGCGCATGGCTGCCGGCTCGAGCGTCAACAACTCCTTGTCGTCGAAGCGGATGCTGCCCGCCACGATGCGGCCGGAAGCGGCAGGCACCAATCGCATGACCGACAGCGCGGTGACCGACTTGCCGCATCCGCTCTCGCCCACGACTCCCAGCGTTTCGCCGCGATCGAGCGACAGCGACACGCCGTCGACGGCCTTGACCACGCCGTCGCGCGTGTAGAAATACGTGCGCAGGTCGCTGACGGAAAGTACCGGAGCGCTCAAAGGACCCCCACGCTTGCGGCTATCGCCGCTGCGCTGCCCCCCGAGGGGGAGCAATTCGCGCCTTGGGACGGCCCGGCGGCGCTCATCACATCCGTCGCGCGAGTCGCGGGTCCAGCATGTCGCGGAATCCATCGCCGACCAGGTTGATTGCCAGCACCGTCACTGCGAGGAACACCCCGGGCAGCAGCACCATCCACGGCTTCAACTGAAAGTAGGGGCGCGCTTCGGCCATGATGTTGCCCCAGCTCGGTATCTCCGGAGGTGTGCCGGCACCGAGAAAGCTCAGTGCGGCCTCGATCAGCACCGCCGACGCGCAGATATAGGTCGCCTGCACGATCAACGGAGGCAGCGCGTTGGGCAGCAGGTGCCGCAGCATGATGCGCGGAACGCTCGTGCCGATCGCCGTCGCCGCTTCGATATAGGGTTGCTCGCGTATGGTCAGCACGATGCTGCGCACGAGGCGCACGACCCGCGGCACTTCGGGCAGCGTCACGGCGACGATCACGATGACGACGCTCGCCTTGGACAGCGCAATCAGTGCAATGGCGAGCATGATCGCCGGAATCGCCATCATGCCGTCCATCACGCGCATCACCACGGCGTCCACCGCGCGCAAATAGCCGCTGACGAGGCCGATCGCCAATCCGATCACCGTGGCGAGCGCCGCGACCGACAGGCCGACGACGAGCGAGATGCGACCACCGTAAATGACGCGGCTGTACAAGTCGCGCCCGAACCGATCGGTGCCGAACCAGTTGTCCGCGGATGGGCTTCGCAAACGATGCGACGGATCGATCGAAATCGGGTCGACGGTGGCAAGCCAGGGCGCTGCGATCGATGCGACAACGATGGCGAGCAGCAGCACGCCTCCGATCGCTACCGTCGGATGCCGTCGAATGAAGGCGACAAGGGCGGTGCGCGCCGGCGGTGCGACGGCTATTGCCACGGTGGCGATCGCGGAGGTCACGGCTCAATACCGGATGCGCGGGTCGAGCACCGTGTAGAGCATGTCGACCACGAGATTGACGAGCACATATGCGCCAGAGAACACGAGGATGATGCCCTGGATCACCGGATAGTCGCGGCGCAGAATCGCATCGACCGTCAGGCGGCCGAGACCCGGAATCGCGAACACGCTCTCGGTGACGACGACACCGCCGATCAACAATGCGACGCCGATGCCGATCACCGTGACGATCGGAACCGCCGCGTTGCGCAGCGCGTGCCCCATCAAGACGTCGCGGTTGGCGAGGCCCTTGGCATGCGCGGTGCGGATGTAGTCCTGGCTCAGCGTCTCCAGCATCGACGCGCGCGTGATGCGCGCAATCAGCGCCATGTAGGCGAGCGCGAGCGTGATACTCGGAAGCAGGATGTTGGACAGCCATGGCCAGAAGCCCTTGGCAAGGGGCGTGTAGCCCTGCACCGGGAACCAGTCGAGCTCGATCGCAAACAGCCAGATCAGCACGTAGCCGATGACGAATCCAGGCACGGAGAATCCGAACACGGCGAATCCCATGACGGCGCGGTCGATCCACGAACCGACGCGCCATGCCGCGATCACGCCGAGCGGCACCGCCAGAAGGACCGAGATGACCAGCGTCATCACCGTCAGCGCGAGCGTCGGTTCCAGGCGCTGGCCGATCAATTCCGAAACGGGATGAGCCGAGAAGATCGAGTTGCCCAAATCGCCGCGCAACAGCTGACCGATCCACGTGAAAAACTGGATCAGCAATGGCTGGTCGAGTCCCAGCTTGGCGCGGATCCTGGCGACATCCTCGGCCGTGGCGAGATCGCCGGCGATGATCGCTGCCGGATCGCCGGGCGCGAGATGCAGCAGCGCGAAGACGAACACCGTGACGACCACGATCACCGGCACGGCGGCCAGCATGCGGCGGATCAGGAAGACATGCATGACAGCGTCCGAACCGCGTGCTGCCCGGCAGGCCGATGCCGGGCCGCACGCGTGTTGCTCAAGTGTGAACGGTCAACGTAGCGCCTCGGGCGACACGCGCATCGGATGCGCGAGCCGGCTCGCTAATGAATGACAGCTTTCACTAAACTCGCGTCGTCCCCGCGAAGGCGGGGACCCAGTGGCGTTCGTACCAGAGGCGCTGGGTTCCCGCCTTCGCGGGAACGACGGAGAGATTGCCATGCAGTTAGGTAATTCCCGCTCGCCGATTACTTCTTCTCGATGTTCCAAAGCACCAGCCGGGGCGTGTCCTGGATGCCGGAGAGATTCTTCCGGTACGCGATCGGGGACAGGAATTGACCGGCCGGAATATACGGAACGACTTCGTAGAAACGCTTCTGCAGGCGCTCGACGATTTCCTTCTGCTTCTCCGGCGGCGCAAGCGGGAATTCCAGGCGGATCTTCTCGAGCTCCTCATCGCACGGCCAGCCGAACCAGTTCTTGCCGTCGCACGGGCTGGGCGTCGGCGTATTGGACAGCGGGCTGTTCATCGCGAGGCCACCGCCCCACGTGTGGAAGATGTTCCACGCGCCGGGGTTCTTGTCGGGCGGATCCTTGATCTGGCGACGGGCGCTTTGTGTTCCCCAGTCGATCGCCTGCAGGTCGACGTTCATGCCGATTTCGCGCAGCTTCTGCGCCGTCACGACCGCCTGCGAGTGCGCGAGATGCGCTTCGACTGGGTCGAGGATCACGACCTTCTCGCCCTTGTAGTTCGCTTCCTTGAGCAGTTGCTTGGCCTTTTCGATATTGGCCTTCTTGTCGCCCTTCGCCCAAGTGCCGACGCCAGCCTGGGTTTCGAACGGCGTGCCGCACACGAACACCGCCCAGCAGGGCCGTTCGTACTCGGCAAAGCCGATCATCGAGGCCAGGTAATCTTTCTGATCGCCGGTCGCATACAACAGCGCCTGCCGTGCCTTGACATTGTTGAAGGGCGGGATCAGGTGGTTCATCCGGTAGATCGCCTGCGTGCCCACGCGGTCGATCACTTTCACGACGACGTTCGGGTCTTTACGGATCAACGGCAGCAGATCGGTCTGCGGGATCTCGATGATGTCGACCTCGCCTTTGATGAGCGCCTGCACCGCAGTGTTGGAGTCCGGAATCACCAGCCACTCGACGCGATCGACCTTGGCGAGCTTGGCGCCGGCAAAACCGTCCGGCGGATCGGACCTTGGCTTGTAGTCGGGATTTTTCTTGTAGACGACCTTGCTGCCGGGAACCCATTCCTCGCGAA
The DNA here is from genome assembly GCA_036395475.1 of Casimicrobiaceae bacterium. Lineage (GTDB taxonomy): Bacteria > Pseudomonadota > Gammaproteobacteria > Burkholderiales > Casimicrobiaceae > PALSA-1003. The sequence continues at coordinate 65,198 of DASWDF010000049.1, read as the reverse complement.
CGAACATGAACGGGCCGGAGCCGATCGCCGTCGTCATCGCGGTGTTCGGATCGAGTTGCGCATCGACTTCGCGTGTGATGAACAACGGATTTTCCGGACCCGCCAGCGTCTCCAGGACCAATCCGAACGGCTTGTTGAGGCGAATCTCGAAAGTGTCGGGGCCGGTGGCCACGATCTCCTTCGTGAACTGCATCATCGTCACGCCGGCCGGGATGCGCTTGGAAAAACGCAGGATCGACGCCACCGCGTCCTTTGCCGTGACCGGCTGGCCGTCGTGGAACTTGAGTCCCGCGCGCAGCTTGAACGTCCAGTTGAGGCCGTCGGCGCTCTTCGTGTAGCTCTCGACCATCTGCGGCTTCGGCATGAGCTTGCTGTCCAGCGAGAACAGTGTGTCGTAGATCATGTAGCCGTGGTTGCTGGTGATGTTGTTCGTCGTTTGAACGGTGTCCAGGATCTTGAGGTCCGCCTGAGGCACGACGCGCAGCACCGTTTGTGCTTGCGCGGCGCACGAACAGGCCACGATCAGCGCCAGCGCGCCCGTCGCGGTCACCGCCTTGAAGCTACGTCGATTGGCATTCATGATTCGGCGCTCCTCCTGCATTGCCGCCGCGACAGCGGATACGGCGAAATTTGTGCGCCATTGGTAGCACACGCTACGGCCATTCGCAAGCGACGCCCTTCCGAAACGGCTGTGTGGGATTGGCGGGACGTGAGACGATCGACGTGCTGCAATAGCGGACCCTGTAAAACGATTTTCGCCTTGTGGCGCGGAGGACTCCAATGGCGCAGGCTCTGCACGAGTTGAATGCGATCGACGCGTTTGCGGCGATGGCCGCCGGGCGGCTCACCGCGGAGGCATTGACGCGGGCCTGTCTCGACCGCATTGCCGAGCGCGATCCCGCCGTGCGCGCCTTTGCCTACCTCGATCCCGAACGCGCGCTCGCCGAGGCGCAGTTACGCGACCGCGCGGGCACAAAGGGGCCGCTGCACGGACTTCCCTTCGGCGTGAAGGACATCATCGACACTCACGACATGCCGACCCAATATGGCTCGCCAATCTATGCGGGTCATCGACCGCCCTGGGATGCGGCGTGCGTTGCGCTCGCCCGCGAAGCCGGCGCAGTCATGCTAGGCAAGACGATCACCACCGAGTTCGCATTGCGCCATCCCGGTCCCACCGCGAACCCGCGGCATTTCGCGCACACGCCCGGTGGATCTTCGAGCGGGTCAGCGGCAGCCGTCGCCGACCTGATGGTGCCGGTGGCCTTCGGGACGCAGACGGGCGGGTCGATCATCCGTCCCGCATCCTATTGCGGCGTCGTTGGCTACAAGCCCTCGTACGACACAATCAACCCAACCGGGGTGAAGCCTCTCGCCAACAGCTTCGATACGATCGGGCTCTTTGGCCGCTGCGTCGATGACTGCGCGCTGGTGGTGGGAGTGCTCGCCGGCGATGCGCGCGCCGCCGCGGCTATCGATGCCATCAGGCCCACACGCGTGGGCGTGTGCCGTACGCCCGCCTGGCGTCACGCCGAAGCTTCAACGGTCCGCGCAGTCGAGACCGCAGCGCATCAGCTTGCGAGGCAAGGCGTTGCCGTGGACGAGGTCGAGCTGCCGGCGGATTTCGAGCCTTTTCTCGATGCCCAAAGCGACGTGCTGCGCTTCGAGGCGGCGCGCGTGTTCGCCTTCGAACGGACTCGGCGCAGCGAAGCGCTTTCGCCGTTGAGTCGTGAGGAGCTGATGGCGGGCGCGGCGATTCCGCGGCGTCGATATCTCGAAGCGCAGGCGTTGATTGCCCGTTGTCGCTCGCTGTTCGCAGCAACCATCGCTCCATTCGACCTGCTGCTCACGGCGAGCGCTCCCGGAGAAGCGCCATTGGGTCTCGACAATACGGGCGAGGCGATCTTCAACCGGTTGTGCTCGGGCTTGGGCGTGCCGTGCCTCAATCTGCCCGGCTTCACGGGCCCGAAGGGGTTGCCCGTCGGCATCCAGGTGGTCGGCGCTATCGGCGAAGACGTTCGCCTGCTCAGTGCGGCCAAGTGGATCAGCGGCCGGATCGGGGACGAAGCAGGCTCGTCCTGAATCCTTGTTGATGGGCTTTCGCGTCTCTCGAAAACAAGTCCTGACGGCACCGCCGTCCGACGCTTCGATCGCTCGACGATCGATCATATCGGCGCATCCCACAGCCGCTGATCCGCGAGGGCATCTGCCACATCGCGCGAAATGGCGGCCAACAGTCGTTGTCCCTTCTCGGGGCTTGCCGCCCACGCCTCGCCGAGAACGCCGATGGCCGACCGCGTCTTCAAATGCTGCCAACGGAAGATCCCGGGATTGACCCCGTGAATCGCCGACATGCCGGGAACGAGAGCGCCGCGCATCGAGCGATCGAGCGGCGCCACCGTTTCCGGAGACAGCGCTTGCATGATCGAGGTCTCGGCTTCGCATGCGTGCAGCAGTTGGGGCTGGTGCTCGAGAATGCCGCGTATCGACTCGGCGGCAATGTACCAGTAGGTGCCGCCCGCAAGCGGCAGCTTCAGTTCGATCGTCAACTCGGTGACAATCGTTTCGAGTGCCGCGATGTTGCCGCCATGCCCGTTCAGTACGAAGATGCGCTCGAATCCGTGCCGCGCGGCGGAGCGCACGACACAGCGGATGACCGCTGCCATCGTCGCGTAGTCGAGCGTCAAGGTCCCGCCGAGTGACATGTGGTGCTCCGACATGCCGAAGGGAATCGCCGGCGTGACCAGCGCGCGTTGCCGGCCTGCCATCAGGCGGGCGGCGCGCAACGAAATCTCGTAGGCGGATCTCCAGTCGACCTGAGTCGGCAAGTGGGGACCATGCTGTTCGGTCGCGCCCAGCGGAATGATGACGACGGTCTTCTCGGTCACTGCTTCGCGCAATGCCGGTGCGCTCAAGCGGTCCCAACGGACTTCAACGTCATTCGACATGGTTGGCGCTCCGTGGCGTGCTTGGATTCATATCGAGCAGGCAAGAAAATGTTCACCCGCTCCGAGAGATGATCTCAGTCGGCGACATGTCGAGCAAGCGGTTGCATTCGCAAGTCAGAATGCGACGTTGTCGCGGCCCTTGAGCTGAAGAATCCGCCGTGCCTCGTCGGACGTCGCGACCTCGAGCGACAGTGCCTCGAGGATCGTGCGGATGCGCGTGACCTGCGCCGCGTTCGAGCGGGCGAGCGTGCCGGGTCCGTCCCACAACGAGTCCTCGAGACCGACGCGCACGTTGCCGCCGATCGCGGCCGAAAGCGTGGCGACCGTCATCTGGTTGCGACCGGCGCCGAGCACCGACCACACGTAGTCATTGCCGAACAATCGATCGGCGGTGCGCCGCATGTGCAGGACGTCTTCCGGGTGCGGACCGATGCCGCCACGGATTCCGAACACCGACTGGATGAAGAGCGGCGGCTTGACGAGGCCGCGCTCCAGGAAAAGCGCGGCGGAATACAGATGACTGATGTCGTAGCACTCGATCTCGAATCGGGTACCGTTGTTGCTGCACGACTCCAGGATGTGGGCGATGTCCGCGAAGGTGTTGCGGAAGATGCCGTTCCAGCTTCCTTCCAGGTACGGCCGCTCCCAGTCGTGCTTGAATTCCTTGGTGCGCTTCACCATCTCGAAGAGGCCGAAGTTCATCGTGCCCATGTTGAGCGAGGCCACCTCGGGCTTGAACCTGAGCGCGGGCTGCAGGCGCTCCTCGACCAGCATCGTCGGCGCACCGCCCGTTGTGAGGTTCACGACCACGTTCGATGCCGACTTGATCTTCTTGAGGAACGGCTCGAAGTACTTGGGGTCCTGCGTCGGTCGGCCGTCGACCGGATCGCGCGCGTGCAGGTGAACGATCGCGGCGCCCGCCTTCGCTGCGCCGAGCGCGCCTTCTGCGATTTCATCCGCGGTGATCGGCAGGTACGGGGACATCGAGGGCGTATGGATCGCGCCGGTGACAGCGCAAGTGATGATGACTTTGCGGGATGTGGCCATGGTTCGGGTCCTTTCGTCGATGAATCAGGGGTTCGGCTCGTCGATGTCGCAGTCGAGCAGCAGCCAGATCGCGGCTTTCTGCCAGTGCAAGCCCGCGCGCAGCGACGCGTGAACGCCGCCGGGCAGCGCCGTCGGTGCAATGAATTTGAGCGCGCGCAATCCCGGTATCTCGTGGCGAACCACGTCTCCGGGAACGACGCGTTGCAGCGCGCACGCCGCGAACTCGGCCGTCACAAGACGCGCCAGGCGCTCGTAATCGTCGTCGCTGCGCGCGACCAGCGTCAGGTCGAGCACGTCGCCTTTGTCGCCGGCGCGTCCGCTTGCGATGTCGCCGACTCTCACGACGCGCTCGCCCATTCGATGCGCGGCAAGACGCGATCGCGCGCGATGAAGCCGGTGATCGACTCGACGCGGCCGCGCCGCTCGCTGCGCACGCTGCCGCCGCCTGCGGGTCCGCAGATGGTGAGCGTGTAGACCTCGTCCTCGACCGCCTGTGCGAGATCGGCTTCTTCGCAGCGCGCCGACACGTGCACGCGAAGCTCCGGCGGCTCGCAGCGCAACGGCAACGATCCGGCACCGAGCACCGAGTCGACGCCGACCAGATCGACGAGATAATCGGTGACGCCGAGCTCGCGCTCGAGACGAATACGCAGGATGTCCGCAGCCAGCCGAGCCCGCGCCAGCGCGCCGGTTCCCGCGTACGCGATCTCGATATCGGCGATCAGACCGCGACGCGCGAGAAAGCCGATCACTTTGAGCCGATCGGGACGCGCCGCGGCGCGCGTGCCCGAAAGCCGAACCGTGTTGGGAGCGACTTCGTCAAAGCGCACGCCGGTGAAATCGAGCACTGCATCGGGCGTGATATACGCGCTCGGGTCGTGCACCTCGTAGAGCAGCTGCAGCGTGCACGAGACGGCGTCGAGCCTTCCCGGCTCGCCGTCGAGCAACCGGATCACGGCCGAGCCATCGGCCGCGACGTCTGCGACCGGATAGCCGATGCGCGCGAACGCCTCGGCGGACAGATCTGCGATCCCCGGCTCGCTCAGGTTGCCGCCAGTGAGCTGACCGCTGCATTCGAGCAGATGCCCGACGGTCAATGCGGCCGCGACGGCGTCGCCTTCGAGACCGAGCGCGTGCACCGGCGCAGCGGCGACGAGCGACGAGTCGGCAATGCGGCCGGTGATGACGATGTCAGCGCCCTCATCGAGCGCGCCGACGATCGGGTCCAGGCCGAGATACACGTGCGCGCCGATCCACTGACCGCCTTCCGGCGGCTGCGTCCATTCGACTTCGTCGACGCGCGTGCGCACGTCGTCGCCGACGATCGATGCAATGCGCAAGGCCGGCAACCCCATCTCGCGTGCGAGTCGTGCGGTCGCGCGTCCCGCTGCCTGCGGATTCGCCGCGCCGAGGTTCGTGACGACTGCACAGCCGCGCGCGACGTACGGCAACAGCGGCCGAAATCGCCGCGCCAGCCGTGGATCGAAGCCGGCGTCGGCATCGGCTTCGCGCAGCCGGATCGCGTTGACGAGCGTGCGCTCGGCGAGGCACTCGAGCGCGATCGCGTCGACTTCGCCGGAGCGCGCCATGCGCACCGCCGGCTCGATGCGATCTCCGGCGAACCCGGCACCGGCGCCGATCGTGAAGCGTCCCTTCGCGGATTTCGTCGCCACGGCCTACAGTCCCAGGTACGCGCGCTGGATATCGGGATCGTTCAGCAGCTCGCCACCCGGACCGGTCTTCACGATCCGGCCGCCTTCGATGACGTACGCGCGGTTCGCCATTTCGAGCGCATCGCCGACGTTCTGCTCGATCAACAGCACCGTAAGGTCGCGCGAGGCGACGACGGCGCGAACGAGGTCGAACACCTTCTCGAGCATCATCGGCGAAAGGCCGAGCGAGGGCTCGTCGAGCATCAGCATCCGAGGACGGCTCATCAACGCGCGGGCGATCGCGCACATCTGACGTTCGCCGCCCGACAACGATCCGGCGAGCTGGTTGCGCCGCTCGCTCAGGATCGGGAAGAGCGCCATCACCTCGTCGAGGCTGCGCCCGACCTCCGGGCGCGACGCCGGCGCGAACGCGCCGAGCTCGAGATTCTCCAGCACTGTCATGAACGTGAACAAACGGCCGCCCTCGGGCACCGTCGCGAGTCCGTGGCCGACGATGGCGTGCGCCGCCATCGCGGTGATGCGCGCGCCGTCGAACGTGATGTCGCCGGCGCTAGGATGCACGAGGCCGGTGATCGTGCGCAGCAGCGTGCTCTTGCCTACGCCGTTAGCCCCGACGACGGCGACGACCTCGCCGGCATCGACGTGCATCGTCACGTCACGCAACACCGGCGTCAGGCCGTAGCCGGACGAAACGTTGTCGACGCTGAGCAGTCGGCTCATTGGACTACCTTCGTGCCGCGCACTCCGGTGCTCATGCGCGCCGCTGTCCGAGATAGGCGGTGATCACTTGCGGCATCGCGAGAATTTCGTCGGCGTTGCCTTCGGCGATCTTCGCGCCGCGGTCGATCACGATGACGCGCTCGGAGAACGCGCGCACGACCTTCAGGTTGTGCTCGATGATGAGGAACGTGAGGCCGCGCTGGTTGAGACGGCGGAACAGGTCGATCGACTCCGCGACCTCGCTCGGGTTGAGACCCGCCATCACCTCGTCGAGCAGGATCATCACCGGCTCGAGCGCGAGCGCGCGAGCGACCTCGAGGCGGCGGCGCTCGGAAAGCGTCAGCTGCGACGCCCGTACATCGGCGCGCTGCGCGAGACCGACCTCGTGCAGCACGTCGTGCGCCTTCGCTTCGGCCGCGCGCAGCTTCGGATGGCGCAGGAACGCGCCCACCATCGTGTTCTCGAGCGCGGTCAGCGCGGCGAGCGGCTTCGCGATCTGAAACGTGCGCCCCAGTCCGAGCCGCGCGCGTTCGTTGGGAGGCAGACCGTTGATGACCTTGCCATCGACGCTCACCTCGCCGGCGGTTGGTGCAAGCTGGCCTGTCAACAGATTGAACAGCGTCGTCTTGCCCGCGCCGTTCGGCCCGATGATGCTGACGATTTCGCCGCGCCGAACGTCGAACGACACGTCGTTCACGGCAGTAAGCCCGCCAAAGCGCTTCACGACGCCGCGAACCTCGAAGAACGGCTCACTCATCGCGCGCTCCGGCGCCGCCAGCGCTGCCACAGCGCATCGAGCGCGCCCGCGATACCGCGGCGCATGAACAGAGCAGCGAGCACCATCACCAGGCCGAGCAGAATCAAATGCAAGCCGGCACCGGCGCCGCCGAGCGTCGCGCGGAAATAGCTTTCGAGCGGAACGATCAGGAACGCGCCCAATACGGGCCCGGTGACCGTTCCCATGCCGCCAATCAGCGCGAGCAGCGCGAACTTGACGCCGACGTCGGGCAGCGAGAACAGCGTCAGCGGATCGATCGTGCGCACGTACATCGCGAACAAGCCCCCGCCGAGCGCGGTCAGCGCGGCACTGAGCGCCGTCGCCTGCAGCTTGACGTTGGTGACCGATATGCCGGCCGCGCGCGCCGCGTCCTCGTCCTCGCGCACCGCGAGCAGGTAGTAGCCGAGGCGGCTTCGCATCAGCACGATCACGATCGCGACCGCGATCGCCATGAATGCGAACGTGAGCAGCGCGTACGCCCGCGGGTTCGCGAAGATCATGTTCGCGAGGCCGGCGCGGAACGGCACCTGCAGCCCGCGCGGGCCGCCGGTGAGCGATTCGAGATAGTTCGCGAACACCAGCGCGACCTCGTTGAACGCGAGTGTGGCGATCGCGAAAAACGAGCCCTTCAGACGGAACGTCGGCAGGAAGATCAGCGGTCCGAGCACCGCGCACGCGATCGCGCCGGGCAGAATGCCCAGCCATGGCGAGACGTGCCAGTCGAGGAACAGTCGTGCGGTCGTGTATGCGCCGACGGCGAAGAACACGCCGTGGCCGAGAGAGAACTGGCCGCCGAAGCCGGCGATGATGTTCCACGCGACGGCGAGGCCCGCGAACAGATACGTGTAGGTCAGGATGTTGACCCAGAAGAACTCGCTGGACAGCAACGCGAGCGGTAGCAGCGCGGCCGCGAGTCCGGCGACATAGAGCATCGCCACGCGGCGCCACGAAATGAGCCCGAGCGCCGGATCGGGCGCTTCGGCGGCGACGCCGGCTGGCAGCGGTGCCGCGACCGCGTCGCTCGGATTCGGCGTGCTCATTCCTGCTCGCGAAATCCGACTTCCTCGGCGCCGACCTGGCCGAACAGACCGGTCGGCCGAACGACCAGCACCGCGAGGAAGATCAGGAACCAGATCGCCTGCTTCAGCTCCGGATCGATGTAGAAGCCGGCGAACGCCTCGACGAGCCCGACGATCATGCCGCCGAAATACGCGCCCGCGACGCTGCCAAGGCCGCCAAGCACCACGACGGCGAACGCGGCGAGGATGAAGTTGCCGCCGATCCCGGGCGACAGCGTGTAGATCGGCGACAGCAGCGCGCCGGCGAGCCCGGCGAGCGCGGCGCCGATGCCGAACGTGATCGTGAACGTGCGCTCGACGTTGATGCCCATCAGACGCGCCGCCTGCCGGTCCTGCGTCACCGCGCGGATCGACTTGCCGACGAGCGTGCGCTTGAGAAACAGGTGCAGCGCGATCGCCGTCAGCGTGACGGCGGCGAAGATCACGAGCCGCGACATCGTCACACGGATGTCGCCGATGCCAAGCGTCATGCCGGCGACCTTCGACGGTACGCTGTAGCCCTCGCCACGCGTCAACGCGAGCACGACGTTCTGGAACAGGATCAGCAGGCCGAACGTCGCGAAGATCTGCATCGACGGTTCGGCGTGCAGCGGCTGCAGCACGAGCCGGTGGACCAGCACGCCGACGACGAACAGCGCCGGTACGACGACGAGCACGGACACATACGGGTCGAGACCCATCGTCGCATAGCACAGATACGCGCCGTACATCGCGAGCATCACCAGCTCGCCGTGCGCGAAATTGACGATCCGGATGACGCCGAAGATCAGATTCAGCCCGATGCTGACCAAGCCGTAGATGCCACCGACCAGCAGGCCGACGACGACGATGTGCAGGAGGTTGTCCATCCGGGCTTTCGAATTCGGCCGCGCAAACGCAGAAGCGCGTCGCGCGGCCGCGGTCGTTCTACTGCTTGCGCGGCGTGTTCTTCAGCGCCACGGCTGCGGCACGCGCCTCTGCGGGGAACACCGTCACTTGCTTGCCGCCTTGCCACTGGATCACGGTGATGGCCGCGCGCGTGTTCTGGAACTTGTCGTCGAACTTGACGCCCACACCCGACGGATACGTGTTAAGGGGCTTGTCCATCTTCGCCGCTGCGGCGCGCACCTTCTCGACATCGGTCGACCCGGCGGCGTCGATCGTCTCGAGCAGAACCTTCATCCCGGTATAGGCGGTCAGGCTCTGCGGCGCGATTGGATCGCGGTTGTGCGCCTTGCGATACTCGGCCAGGAAAGCGCTCGCGCCGGGGCCGTACTTCTCGGAAATGTCGGGCCGCGGATACGACACGACCATGATGCCCTCGAGGAACTCTGCGCCGAGCGCGTCAAGCGTCTCGCCGGTGTCTCCGGTCCCGACGAGCAGGATCACCGGTGGCTTGAAGCCCTGCTCGCGCGCAGTCTTCAGCAGCAGGTTGATGTCGGGCACGTAGCCGGTGATCAGCCAGATCTCGGGATTCGCCCGCTTGGTGCGAAGCACGACGTCGGTCAGGTCGGCGGCGCGGAAGTTGTGCGCGCCCTGCGAGAGCACCTTGACGCCCTTCGAATCGAGCAGCTTCTTCTGGCTGTCGCCGATCGACTTGCCGTAGATCGAGTCCTCATGCTCGATCCACACCGACACGTCGCGCGGCTGCTTGCCGAGCGCAGGCGGAATCAGCTCGACGATCGCGCGCACGCTCATGTCGGCGAACGTCATCGCGTTCGGGCCGACGCGAACGAAGTTCGGCAGGCCGCGCTCGGTCAGGTCGGCGGCGAGCGCATTGGTGTCCCAGTACAGCTTGCCGTGACGCTGCGCCGCGTCGCTCGCCGCGTTCGAAACGGCCGAGATGTACGTGCCGATGAACAGATCGACCTTGTCGCGGGTGGCGAGCTGATCGACGGCGGCGATTCCCTGCTGCGGATTGCCGGCGTCGCCGCGGACGAGCTCGACCTTGCGCCCGAGCACACCGCCCTTCGCGTTCTTTTCGTCGACGGCGAGCTGGTAGCCGCGCGCGAGCTCGTCACCGTAGAGCGCGAGCGGACCGCTGTACGGGTTGATCGCGCCGATGCGAACCGGCGCTTGCGCCGACGCGACGGACGCGAACGTCGCCGCCATCGCGCAAAGGAGTACGGTCTTGAACAATCGGGAATGCAGCATCTTCGTTTCCTCCTGGGATTGAAACCGGTTGTGCGATCCGCTCACGCGGGCTCAAAACGCGCGAGCGCAACGCCTGCTTCACGCTGGATGACGAGGCGAAGCGGCATGTCGATGGACAGCGGCTGCGACGCGTCGACGACGTTGCTGATGAGCCGCGGGCCCTCGGCGAGCTCGACGACGGCAACGTTGTACGGAAGCCGCGCCGCGTAGTAGTCGTGGTAGCCGTGATGGTAGACAACCCAGCTCACGAGCTTCGCGACACCGGAGGCGCTCACCCATTGCCAATCGGCGGCAAGGCAGCGCGGACACTCGCTTCGCGGCGGCAGCCACGCATTGCCGCACGCGTTGCATCGCTGGAACGCGAGCCGCCCCTCGTCGAGCGCACGCCAGTACGGCGTCGCCGTCTCGTTCGGCTGCGGCGCGGGAAACGCCGCCTCGATCATGTCTTCGGTCGTCATAGGTTGTCCTCCCCGCGTACGCGGGGACCCAGCGACTTTCGCCTTGGGCTTGCCTCAGCGTAACGACGCTGGATTCCCGCCTTCGCGGGAATGACGGCGGGCCGTGCGGCGCTCATGTCGCGCGCTCCAGGATCAGCGTCGAATGCGTGTGCATGATTCCGCCCTGGTTGCTGACCACGCACGTGCGCGCGCCGGGCACCTGCAGGTTCGCTTCGCCGCGCATCTGGCGCACGCCTTCGGTAACGAGCTGCAGCCCCGGCATTCCGCTCTCCGACAGCAGACCCCCCGCCGTGTTGACCGGCAGCTCGCCGCCGATTTCGAGCCGGCCGCCGGTGCAAAACGGACCGCCGGCGCCGCGCGGCGCAAAGCCGTACGCCTCGAGCGTCATCAGCACGGTGATCGTGAAGCAGTCGTAGATCTGCGCGACATTGATGTCGCGAGGCTGCAGGCCCGCCATTTCGAACGCGGTCGCGCCGGAAACCTCGGCGCCGGTTTGCGTAAGGTCGGCGCGCTGCGCGACATCCCACGACGTCTGGCCCTGACCGAAGCCCAGGATCGGCACCGGCTTCTTCACACCAAGCGAACGCGCGCGCTGCGCGCTCATCAGCACGACCGCGGCGGCGCCGTCGGAGACGAGGCAGCAGTCGTCGCGGCGCAGCGGATCGACGACCCACGGCGACTCGCGATACTGCTCGAGTGTCAGCGGCTTGCGCAGCTGCGCGTTCGGGTTCGCCGCGCCGTGCTTGCGGATCGCAACCGCGATCGCGCCGAGCTGGTCGCTCGTCGTGCCGAACTCCTCCATGTGGCGGCGTGCCAGCATCGCATAGCCTGCCGGCACGCCGAACCACCCGTACGCCGCGTCGTCGCCCCACGCCTTTTCGTACGCGTGCCGGCTGCCGGTGCGCGGGTTGTCGGCGTAGCAGACGAGCGCGATGTCGCATTGCCGATGCTCGATTGCCATCGCCGCGAACGCGATCAGCGAGATGTTCGCGGCACCGCCTTGGTCCCACGCGCCGCCGACGCGCGGTTGCAGCCCCATTGCCTCGGCGAGCGTCTGGCCATACATGAACTGCGGATTCGACGTCGGCGGCTTCACCAGCAGCGCGTCGACGGCGTCCTTCTCGATGCCGGCGTCGGCGAGCGCGTTGCGGCAGGCTTCGATGTTGAGCGAAATCGTGCTGCGGCCCGGCAGCTTGCCAAACGCGGTCTGGCCGATCCCGGCGATGACGACGTTGCCTCGCATTTAGATGACGCGCTCCGAGCTGAGGCTTTCGATTTCGTCGCGCGCGAGGCCGAGCCAGTCGCCGTACACGGCCGCGTTGTCGTCGCCGAGCCGGCGGCTCGGCACGATCGGCAGCGGATCGACGCCCTCGAAGCGCAGCGGCGACGATTGCACCGGGATGCGACCGAGCTCGGGATGGTCGATCCACTGCAGCGCGCGCCGCGCGATCATGTGCGGATCGTTGACCACTTCGTCGAGATCGCGCACCGGCGCACATGGCACGCGATGCTTGAGCAACAGCTCGAACAGTGCCTGCTTGTCGTAGCGCTGCGTGAACGCGCCGACGATCGCATCGACGTCGTCCATGTGCGCGACGCGCGTCTTGAGGCTCGCGAAGCGCGGATCGGCGGCGAGCTCCGGCTGTCCCATCGCATCGATCAGCGACTTCCAGTGCGTCTCGCCGACGCAGATGATCGCGATGTAGCCGTCCTTCGTCGGATAGACGTTGTACGGCGACTCGGCGAGTCCGCCATGCCGGTTGCCGGTTCGCATCGGCACGTTGCCGCCGCTGCCGTAGTAAAGGCCGAGGTTCGAGCTGAGCGATGCGTAGACCGACTCCTGCATCGACACTTCGACGGCGCGTCCGACGCCGGTCTTCTCGCGCTCGTAAAGCGCCGTCATCACCGCGCCGAACAAGTGGACGCCCGCAAAAAAGTCGCAGATCGCCGGGCCCGCCTTGACCGGCGGTCGATCAGCGTAGCCGGTAACGCTCATCACGCCGGCCATCGCCTGCACGGTGAGGTCCATCGCCGGATAGTCGCGATACGGTCCGGATTGGCCGTAGCCCGAACCCTGCGCGTAGATCAGGCGCGGATTGACTTCCTTGAGCTTGGCCCAGCCGCAACCGAGCCGCTCGGTCGTTCCCGGCGCGAAGTTCTCGAGCAGCACATCGGCGCGCTTCACCATCTCGAACAGCAATGCACGGCCGCGCTCGTGTTTCAGATTGAGCGTCACCGACAGCTTGTTCGAATTGAGCATGGCGAATGGAAGCCCGGCACCGCCGACGTTGCCGCGCTTGCGCAGGTGCTCGCCCTCGCGGGGCTCGACCTTGATCACGCGCGCGCCCGCCATCGCCATCAGGAACGTCGCGTACGATCCGTTGTAGATCTGGCCGAGGTCGACGACGGTCAGCGACTCGAGCGGATAATGCTGGTTCATCGTCAGCGGCCCTTGAATTGCGGCGCGCGCTTCTCGGCGAACGCGGCCGGGCCTTCGCGAGCATCGTCGGTCGCCATCAGCATGCGGTTGATCACCTGTTCCATTCGCAGCCCGGTCGCGAGGTCGATGTCACGGCTTCGAAGCGCGAGCTCCTTCGCCGCCTGCAGCGCGAGCGGCGCGTTGGCCGCGATGCGACGCGCGTAGTCGTGAGCTGCGTCCATCAGCTCGCCGCCCGGCACGACCTTGTTGACCAGGCCCCAGCGCGCCGCGCTCGCCGCGTCCATCGGCTCGCCGGTCAGCAGCATCTCCATCGCGATCGCGTGCGGCAGCTGCGCGAGAATGCGCTGCGTCCCGCCGTTGCCCGGAACCACGCCGCGCTTGACTTCGGCGAGGCTGAACGTCGCATGCGTCGCCGCGACACGGATGTCGGTCGCGAGCATCAGCGTCATGCCGCCGCCGAGACAATAGCCGTTGACCGCCGCGATCACCGGCTTCCACACTTCGAGCCCGCGATTGAGCAGTTGGTCGCGCTGCGTGAGCCACATCTCGTCGTAACCGGGCGGGCCGGTGAGGAAGCTCTTGATGTCGGCGCCTGCGGTGAACGACTTTTCGCCGGCGCCCGTCACGATCGCGACCGTGATGTCCGGATCGTCGCGAACGCGGCACCACGCCTGCGACAACGCGCGGTAATGCTCGGCGTCCATCGCGTTCAGCCGCTCGGGGCGGTTGATCACGATCGTGCAGACGCCCTGCTCGACAGTGACGTCGATCGACATGCGTCAGGCTCCCTTGCGTGCACCGATGAGGTTGCGCGCGATGACCATCCGATGAATTTCGGACGGTCCTTCGCCGATTCGCTTGATCCGAAGCTCGCGGTACCAGCGCTCGAGCGGCATCTCGCGCGACACGCCCATGCCGCCGAAGATCTGGATGCAGCGGTCGACGACGCGACCCGCCGTCTCGGTGCCGAACACCTTGCAGATCGACGCCTCGTGCTTGATGTCCTCGCCGCGATCGGCCTTCCACGCGGCTTCGTACACGAGCAGGCGCGCCGCGCGCAACTCGATTTCGGAATCGGCGAGCATGAATTGCACCCCTTGGCGCTCAGACAGCGGCGCACCGAACGTTTCGCGCTGCCGCGACCATTCGATCGTCAGGTCGAGCGCCGCCTGGCCGAGCCCGATCGTCGCCGCCGCGTACGGCACGCGCTCATGGACGAGCCATTCCTCGGCGAACTTGAATCCTTGGCCCTCTTCGCCGAGGCGGTTCTCGACCGGCACTTCGTAGTCGGTGAAGTTAAGCTCGTAGGGAAAGTACGACCGGATCACCGGAAACGGCGACCACGTAAGGCCGGGCTTGTCGCGCTCCACGATGAATGCGCTGACGCCGCCGCGGCCCGGACCTCCGGTGCGCGCAAACACGATCCCCCATTTCGACTGCCCGACGCCCGAGATGAAGATCTTCGTGCCGTTCAGGATGTAGCGGTCACCCTTGCGCTCTGCGCGCGAGCGGATCGCGCGAGCCGGGTCCGAGCCGCCGCTCGGCTCCGTTATCGCGACGAATGTCTTGTCGCCGTTTTCGATCACCGGAACGGCGTACTTCTCGATCTGCTCGCGCGTGCCGCGAAAGATGATGTTCGGCGGGTCGAAGCCGAACGCGCCGCACGCGGCGATATACGGCCCCATCTTGCACTGCGAGGCCTCCTCCGCGACGATGCTCTGGCCCAGCAGGTTGAGGCCCGCGCCCCCATATTCCGCCGGCGTCTGCACGCACCACAGGCCGAGCTGCCTCGCCTTCGCCTGCAACGGCTTCAGCTTTTCGTCCGGTAAATGCCAGGAGTCGTGCGGCTCGCTCGCCTCCGCCGTTTTGACTTCCCGCTGCATGAAGCGGCGCGTCGTCTCCTTGAGCATCCGCAGCTCGTCCGGCAGCTGCCAGCTTCCGAGCGGATTCATCGTGCGCTTTCCTTCTCGTTCATCGAACGGGTCGCGGCGCCGCGGCGCGCTCGCTCCGCGGCCGTCGCGCTCGCATCGACGCGATAGATGGTGCGCTCGCCGAGCGGCTGCGCTTCGGCGATGACGGCGGCGTAATCGCGCTCGGCGGTTGCGCGGCTCACATAACCCAGGTTGAGGTCGCGCTCGATGTCGGCGACATCGCGCTCGAGCGGATCGCCGAAGCCGCCGCCGCCGGGCGAGCATGCATGGACGCCGTCGCCCGCGCCCAGCGCCGCGTTCTCGTACTTGCTGCGCATCTCGGGCGTCCACGTGTTGCCGCCGGTGCGGAATTCAACGCGATTGGGTAGCGCGGACTTGCCTCCGCCAACGCCGAACGGCGCGTAATCCGCGCGGTCGCCGAGCACCGTGGTCACGCAATCAGACCACGCGGTGAACTGATATTCGGTGCCGCAACCGCCGCGATGCCATCCGGCGCCGCCGGAATCCTCGCGCATCCGGAAGAAGTCGAAGCGCAGCGGAAAGCGGTGCTCGCACATCTCGAGCGACATGAAGTTAGCCATCGATTGCGGCGGTGTTCCGTTGACGAGACCATCGGTCGCCTTTGTCGCCCCATAGCCGCCGGGATAAGGAAAGACGCCGACAAAAAAGTTGCCCTTGTCGGGGTGTCGACCGCCGACGGTGCACACACCGATCGTGCCGAACGACGCCGCGGGCACGCGATCCGGCAACGCCTGCGCGAGCGCGCCGAACACGACGTCGATGACGCGCCCGAGCGGCTCCAGGTAGCCGCCCACCGCGCTCGGATATTCGGCCGAGAGCATCGTGCCGTCAGGAAGTGTGAAGCTCGCCGGACGGAACGCGCCGCCGTTGACCGGGACCTCCGGGAACACGTGCTTCATCGCGACATAGCAGCTCGACATCGTCGTGTTGCGCGACAGATTGACAGGCCCGCGCGAGGTCGGTGCGGTGCCGGTGAAGTCGAAGTGCAGATCGGAATCTTTGACGGTGAGCGCCAGTGCGACCTTGCGCGGCTCGTCGACGATGCCGTCGTTATCGATATAGTCCTCGAAGCGATACGTGCCGTCCGGAATCTCGGCAATGTACGAGCGCATCTGCTGCTCGGAGCGCCGGATCATCTCGTCGATGCAGGCTTGCAGCCGCTCGACGCCGTAGCGCACGACCAGCTGATCGAGCCCGCGCTTGCCCACGCCGAACACGTTGGTCATCGCGGACAGGTCGCCCGCGATCTCGTTCGGCAGCCGGCTGTTCGCGCGCAACATCGCGATCAGCGCTTCGTTGAGGCGACCGTCGTCATACAGCTTCACCGGAGGAATGACGGTGCCTTCCTGATGAATCGATTGCGCATTCGGCGCCCAACCGCCCGGCACGCTGCCGCCGACGTCCATCAGATGGCCCGTGCTCGCCAGCAGCGCGAACAGCTTGTCGCCGACGAAGTACGGTGCGACGAGCTGCGTGTCCTGCAAGTGCGTGCCGCCGATATACGGATCGTTCAGCACCCAGACGTCGCCCGGTTTGAAGCCACCTTGCGCATTCGCGATCTTGACGACGTTCTGCGTGGTGAATTGCATGTTGGCGAGGAACACCGGCAGGCCGTAGCGTCCCTGCGCGACCGTCTCGCCGGTGTGCGGATCGAAGATGCCGTGTGCGCAGTCGTTGGTCTCCGAGATGATCGGCGAGATCGCGGCATGGATAAGATGCAGATCCATCTCGTCGGCGATCTGCTCGAGCGAGCCGCGTACGACGGCGAGCGTGACCGGATCGATGCTCATTTCTCTACCTCCTTGCGCCCACCGCGCCGTACGAAGCGACGTCCGTGTCGGTATCGTGTCGATCGCTCGCGGACGGGCTCTTCGAGCCTTGGCTTCGCCCCGCTCGCTCATTCCAGTTCCACCAGCAAGTTGCCCGCGGCGTCGACCCGCGTCACCATGCCCGGCTCGACGACGGTCGTGCAGTCGTTCTGCTCGACGATCGCCGGGCCATCGAAGCTCATGCCGGGCAGCAGATCTTCGCGAGCGTAGATCGCGGTGTCGTGCCAGCCGCCGAAATAGACCGGACGACGCTTCATCGGCCGCGGCATGCCGTGGCCCGCCTTACGCGCGCTCTTGCGCGCAAGGCCGCCGCGCTTTCCGACCACGCGCGTGCGCAGGTTCACGATCACGGCCGGGATATCGCCGAGCGTGTTACCGAACTCGGCCGCGTACGTCGCAACGAACGCCTCACGCAACTGGTCGGCGTCCCAGCGCGGCTCGATGCGCACGCGCAACGCATGGATCTGCCCCGCGTACGCCATGTCGGCGAAATGCGCGACCTCGATGCCGCTGTGCGGCGCGTCGGCCTTGGTGAGCTGTGCTTCGCCTTCGGCGCGCTGGCGCGCAAGCACCTCGTGTATCGCGCCGATGTCCGCGCGGTCGAGCCGCTGCTCGAACGTCTGTGAATAGTCGTAGCGGATGTCCGCGATCGCGCAGCCCATCGCGCACAGCACGCCCGGATAGGGCGGCACGAGCTCGGTCTTGATCCCGACCTCTCGGATCAGCGCGGCGCCGTGCATCGGGCCGGCGCCGCCGAACGCGACCATCGCGAAATCGCGCGGGTCGAGTCCCTGCTCGATCGAGATGAGCCGAATGCGCCCGGCCATGCGCTGGTTGACGACGGCGAGCACCGCTTCCGCGGCCTCCTCGACGCTCAAGCCGAGCCGCTTGCCGAGGTCGGCGAACGCGGTGCGCGCCGATTCGACGTCGAGGCTGATCTTGCCCTTGCCGCCGATCGGGCTGTCGACTGCGATGCGGCCGAGCACGAGGTTGGCGTCGGTCACCGTCGGCTCGACACCGCCGCGCCGATAGCAGATCGGCCCCGGCACCGAGCCCGCGCTGCGCGGACCGACTTCGAGGATGCCGCCGCGATCGATCGACGCGATGCTGCCGCCGCCGGCGCCGATCGTGTGTACGTCGATCATCGGGAGCCGCAGCGGCACGCGGAAATCGAGATCGGTCTTCTCGGCAACGCGCGGCTCGCTCTTGATCACGACCGCGACGTCGAAGCTCGTCCCGCCCATGTCGGCGGTGATGATGCGGTCGAAGCCTGCTTCCTTCGCGAGCCCAGCCGCGGCGATCACGCCGGCGGCAGGTCCCGAGCGCACGATGTACGCCGACCGGCGGCCGAGCTGCGACAGCGGCGACAGCCCGCCGTTCGACTGCATGATCAGCACGTCGCGCTCGTAACCCCAATCGCGAAGCTTCTGTTGCAGATTGCGTGCATAGCGCGACACGAGCGGCTGCAGGTAGCCTTGCACGGCCGCGGTGCTCGTACGCTCGAACTCGTAGTACTCGCGGATCACGCCGGTCGACGTGACGATCTCCCACGAGGGATTCGCCGCCACGAGCAGCTTGGCGATTCGCTCCTCGTGCGCCGGGTTTGCATAGGCATGCATCAGCGACACGACGATCGCGTCCACGTCCTGTTGCTTGAGCACCGCGGCGAGCGCGTGCACTTCGGCCTCGACAAGCGGCACCAGCACGCCGCCGCGATAGTCGATACGCTCGGTCACTTCCCAGCGACGGTCGCGGGGGATGAGCGGTTGCTGCACGCCGTAGAGTCCGTACATGAGCGGCCGGTCGCGCCGGCCGAGCTCGAGCACGTCGCGAAAGCCGCGCGTGGTCACGAGCGCGCAACGCGCGCCCTTGCGCTCGATCACCGCGTTGGTCGCGATCGTCGTGCCGTGCAGCAGCGCCTCGAGTTGCGCCGGGTCGATCTCGGCGGCACGCAGCGAATCGAGCAGCGCGCGCGACGGGTCGTCCGGCGTGGAGGGCACCTTCAGAATCTTCTCCGCGCCACTCTGCGAATCGACGCAATACAGATCGGTGAACGTGCCACCGACATCGATGCCAACGACCGCGCTCACTTCGCCTCCTTACTGCCGGATCGCTTGCGGCTCGCGCGGCGGCCGCTCGCGGAACCCGCCGACGCTCGAGACCGTTTCCGTGCTGCCTTCTTGCCGACCGGGGATGGCTCGCTCGGACCCGCTACGATCGCGCCCTTCAACGCAACGTCGCGCGCTGCCGACACATGCCGCGTCATCCTGCGCCGCGCGGCGTCGGCGTCGCCGGCGACGATCGCCGCGAGGATCGCGCGATGGATCTTCAGCGTCTGCGCGCGCACCTCCGCCGAATCGAACGCCTCGAGCTCGGTCGCGTCGTGGATCGCCTGCGCGAGCACTTCCATGAAGCTCACCAGCAACTCGTTATGGCTCGCGTGCACGACCGCCATGTGCCACGCGAGGTTCGCGTCGAGATATGCGGGCAGGTTGTCGACAGCGGCTTCGACCGCTTCGGTCTTCGCGACGAGATCGGCGAGATCGGCGTCGATTCGATTGCGGGCCGCACGCTCGGCGGCGAGCGCTTCGAGCACAGTGCGCACGTCGTGCAGATGCTCGGCGCTGATGTTGCGGCCCCAGATGAACAGCTCGAGCTGGCGCGACAGCTCGTCACCGGCCGGCCGGCGCACGCGCGCACCGCCGCCGCGGCCGGGCCGGATCTCGATCAGTCCGTCGAGCTCGAGCATCCGCAGCGCTTCGCGCACGCTCGTGCGACTGAGGCCCGTCTGCATCGACAGCTCGCGCTCGGCCGGCAGCGCGAGCCCTTCGGGCCACTGGCCCGAGCGGATGCGGCTGCGCAGCTCCTCGGCGAGCACATCGGATGCCTTGGGAGCCGTGATCCGGCTGACCGTAATCAGGGGTGCGCGTGAGTCGTCGTCAGGCATTTCGTCGTCCGCTTCGCGAGGTGCGATCGCTTCCCCGGCCGCCCTATTCCGGCTCAATGCCCGCCGTCGCGACGTTGACTCGCTTCGGATACCAAAGCGCAAATCCGACTTGCATGGTCGCTCCGCGTTTCAGAAGCAGGCCAGCGCACCAACAAGTTCAGCGCGAACAAGCCCGACAGAGGCCATCGTAGCTTTGGTCCAACCTTTTTGTCAAGCCAATTATTGGACCAAACCGCGCGCGCGGACGCACCAGTCAGCGACGGACCTGCGCGAGGCTGTACGCATCAATAACTTGCGCCTACGGCGGTCCGCGCATCGCTTCCGTAGCGAGCGCCACTGGGACGGACTGATTCACGCGCTTCTCACGCGCGCGTCCTCCGCTCGAACCGTGGAATCGGCTCAACGAGGCTGATCCTTGAACTGCGCTCTGAGCCCTCGGCGGACCCGCCGCACGTAAAAGGGCCCTGCAAGGACCAGCAAGAGCGGAATCGCGACCACCAAGTTCGCGAGCGCTGCACCTACGCGCTCGAGCAACCCGAAGCCTGTCGCGGAATACCGAGTCAAAAATACGGTGAGCGCCACGGCAAGCGTCATGCCCATAATTTCGGTCCAATCAAGCTTGGCGCCCTTTGCTTTTTTCAAAGCGCGTTCGCGATCGGCAGGATCGAACTTGCGTAGCTCTGGATACAGCCAGTACTCCCACCGCTTCGGCACGTCTTCTCCTGGCGCTATCCCGTCATCAACCGGACGCGACGACCCGGCACCTACGCGAAATAGCCAATGACGAGTAAGGTCATGAGCATGATCAGCATCAACATTGCCATCGTGCCCGATTGCCACGTGCGTGCGAAAACCCCGTCCGAGTCATGCAACCGACGCACCGCACCGGAAACATGGGCACCTCCATCGCGAAGCCTCGCCGTGATTCGATCGCGCGCTGCCGTCACCCAACCTTCAATACGCTCGACTGCGGCAACCAGGAACGCGCGATAGAACCAATCGAAGTCGAGCGTGATCGTCAGGGTCCGCTGCAGCCATTTCAGCATGACAAAGAAAGCGAGGCCCGAGAAAAGCAGCAGCTGCAATTGCGAGACGACGTGTGCGCCCGTGTAGGGCTGGAAGTCGACGGGATACGGAAGCAGGCGATAAAGAGGCTCGTAGAACACACCCAACCCCACGCAAAGGATGGCGAACAAGATCATCGCAAGGCGCATGTTGAGCGGCGGATCCGGCGGCCGCAAGCCGGAATCCTTCTGAAAGAACACGAACCAGGGGAACTTGATCCCCGCATGTAGAAATACGCCAGCCGAGGCCACGCCAAGGAGGAGCCATACGACGAATAGGTGCTCGTCTGCCGCGGATTGCACGGTCATTGATTTGCTGACAAAACCAGACGTCAGCGGGAACGAGGAGATGGCGAGCGCGCCGACGATTCCGCACAGCGCCGTGATCGGCATGCTCTGGAAAAGGCCGCCGAGGTCGGTGCACTTCCGTTTGCCGGTCATGTAGAGCACCGATCCCGCCGACATCAGCAGCAGCGCCTTGTAGAGAATGTGGGTGAAAGCGTGCGCTGCCGCCCCGTTCAAGGCCATTTCGGTGCCGATACCGATTCCGGTCACCATGAATCCCACTTGGTTGACAATGCTGTATGCGAGGATGCGCCGCATGTCGTTTTCGAGCAGCGCATAGATAATTCCGTAGAACACCATGTAAAGCCCGATGTAGATGAGCGGCTCGGCGCCGGGGAAACCGCGCATCAACGCGTAGACAGCGATCTTGGTAGTGAAAGCCGACAGGAAAACGGTGCCACTCCAAGAGGCTTCCGGGTAAGCATCGGGGAGCCATGCCGAGATCGGAGGCGCACCGGCATTGACGAGAAACGCCGCCAGAATGAGCCATTGGCTGAGCCCATGCGGCGCCATCGCAACGAATTGAAGCGAGCCCGTCTCCAGCGCATGTCCGGCGACTCCGATCATTAGCAGCACACCACCGGTCAAATGGATCATCAGGTACCGGAGGCTCGCCTGGTAAGCCAAATTGGTGCCAGCGCTCCAGATGACCAGCGTGGAGCCAATCGCCATTAGCTCCCAGAACACGAACACCGTGAGCAAGTCGCCGGCGAACGTCACGCCCAGCGCTGCTCCCGCATACAGAAATGCAGCCGGCAGTTCGAGTCTCGACGGCTGGTTGAGCGCGAACAGCGCTCCCCCGAACGCCATCAGCGCAAAGATTGTCGCAAATAGACGGGAGAGCTTGTCCACTGCGAACGGGATGATCGAGTAACCGGCAAGTCGACCGCCCCATATCACGCCGTCGCCGACACTCCAGACCATTACCAGCGCAACGAGCGGCACGACGAGCGCCACGGTGCTTCGCGCACGACCGCGCAGCAGCGCCACCAGCAATGCGCCGAACATCAGCACGAGACCAGGATGCAGGTCAGGCATCGCCCGCCTCGTCGTCGTAGTAAGTATCGGGACGCTTGAGAACGACGCCGATGGCCTTGGCGAGTACGATGAGCACTGCGCACGCAACAAACCCGAATAATGCGTAGAAGCCGAACAACCGTTCCACGTCGAAATGCGCGTCGTGCGTGACAAAGACTTCGACAAACACAACTGCCGCCAGGACGGCGACAAATAGTCTCCACAGCTTACGGATTGTCTCCGGGCGCGTTAGCCAGTGCTGTTCCATCAGTCAACCTCCAAGCAGGCCGCGCGCCAGCGCGAGAGGCACGTCGGCGAAAAAGAACAGCAGGATGGTCATTGCCGCCGTTGCGACAAGCGCGACCACCATCGTCCACGGCGCCTCGCCATGCGGCTTGTCCGCTGTCGATGATCCGCGCAGAAAAGCGCGATACACGATCGGGACGAAGTACCCCGCGTTCAACAGCGTGCTCGCCACTATGACCGCGAGCGCAGCCCAATGCTGCGCCTGTAACGCGCCGGTCACGATGTACCACTTGCTGATCACGCCCGCGGTCGGCGGCAACCCGATCATGGATAAGGAGGCGACGGCAAAAGCTGCCAACGTCCAAGGCATCCGGCGCCCTATGCCGTCAAGCTCGCTTACTTGCGTCTTGTGTGACGCGGTGTAGATAGCCCCGGCAGCGAAAAACAGCGTGATCTTTCCGAACGCATGAGCGGCGATATGCAACGCTGCTCCGACAACCGAAATGGGAGCAAGTACGGCCGCCGCGAGCACCACATAGGAAAGCTGACTAACCGTCGAATAGGCAAGCCGGCGTTTCAGGTTGTCGGCACGCAGCGCAACGATGGACGCCGCAATGATGGTGAACCCGGCAACGTACGGCAGCCACGCGAGGTTCGCGCCTGCGGCATCGAATCCGAAGGTGTAGACAATGACCTTTACCACTGAGAAGACACCGGCCTTCACCACCGCGACGGCGTGCAACAGCGCGGAGACGGGCGTCGGAGCGACCATCGCGGCGGGCAGCCAGCGATGAAACGGCATGATCGCCGCCTTGCCGATCCCGAACATGAAAAGTGCGAGCAGCACGGTAGCGCCAAAGGGCGAAATCCTCCCTTCGAGGATTCCGCCCGGCACGAAATCCAATGTGCCTGCAAAAAGCCAGGTAACCACGATGGCAGGAAGAAGCAGCGCTGTCGATGTGAAGAGAAGGACGCCGAGATAGGTACGCCCACCGCGCCTCGCTTCGTCGTCGCCGTGATGCGTGACCAGCGGATACGTGACGAGTGTCAACATCTCGTAGAATAAAAACAAGGTCAGCAGGTTTCCCGAGAAAGCAACGCCGATCGTGCTCGCGAGCGCGAGCGCGAAGCAAACGTAAAATCGCGTCTGATGCGATTCGTGGTTGCCCCGCATGTAGCCAATCGAGTACAGCGAGCTCAAAATCCAGAGCCCCGATGCAATCAGCCCGAACAGCAAGCCAAAGGGCTCGACGCGAAATTCCAGTGCGAGGCCGGGGAATAGCTCCACCAAGCGAAGAGTTGGCCGATCGCCCGCAAGCACGGCTGGCAGTAGCGACGCAACTGCGATGAATAGCGCCCCTGCTGCGGCCAGCGTGAATGCCTCACGCAGATTCGGCGCCCGATCGCTTGCCGCAACCAGCGCCGCGGCGACGACAGGCACGACGAGTGCAGTTGCGATAAGCGCTTCGGGTGTCATCGCACGCTATGAAGCAGGAGCTCCGCGGCGCTGCTCGCGAAGCCGATGTTGAATGACGTCCACACGCCGAAGTAAATGCAGGCGCCTACCATCAACCACGCCGGCAGCAACATGCTGAGCGGCATCTCACCACGGCGCGGTGCTTCCGGTCCTGGCGCCTGCAAGTACGCCGCTTCAACGAAGCGCCAGACGTAGGCAACCGCGATGAGCGAGCTCGCAACGATGAGCGCCGCGAGCCACCAGTAGCCTCGTTCCAGCGCTCCAACGACGAGATACCACTTGGTCGTGAAGCCGGCCGTCGCCGGGACTCCGATCAGGCTCAGGCCTGCGATGACGATCCCCAACGACGTGAGCGGCATCCGCTGGCCAAGCCCGGCGATTGCCGCAAAGCTCGTTCCCCCGCAGCGCAGCGAAATACCTCCGGCAAGCAGGAAGAGCGCACCTTTCGTCACGCCGTGATTGAACAGATGTGCAATCGCACCGGTCAGCCCCGCGGCATTGGTCAGCGCGATTCCAAGCGTGATGTAGCCGATCTGGGCGACGCTCGAATACGCGAACATCCGCTTCAGATCCGACTGGAAGACTGCCACGAGCGACATCGTCACGATGGCGACAACCGATAGAGCGAGCAGCACGTCGTCCAGCGGTAGCGTTCGAAACACGAGCGCATTGCCGAACACAACGTAGTAGAAGCGCACCAGCACATACAGCGAAACCTTGGTTGCCGTAGCCGCGAGGAACGCGGTTACGACTGAAGGCGCATATGTATAGGCGTTGGGCAACCATTGATGCAGCGGAAAGAGCGCGAGCTTCATCCCGACGCCCACGGTGATGAAGGCGAGCGCGGCGAGCACGGGACGCAGCTCGTGAACGGTCGCCATGCGAACGGCAAGATCGGCGAGGTTGAGTGTACCGGTCATCAGATACAGCAGTCCGATGCCGATCACATAGAACGTAGCGCCGATAGTGCCCAGCACCAGATACTGGAAAGCGGCAAACAACGCCTTCCGCCTCTGTCCCAGGGCGATCAGCACATAAGCGGACAGCGACGAGATCTCGAGAAATACGAACAGGTTGAAGACGTCGCCGGTAATCGTTATACCAAGCAGCCCCGCAAGGCAAAGGCAGTACATCGAGTAGAACAGGTAGCGCCGCTCGCTCGATAATTCCGCCGCCACGCTCGTTCGCGCGTACGGCATGACAATCGCACCGATGAATGAGACCAGCACCAGCACGAACGCGTTGAGCCGATCGACGCGGTACTCGATTCCCCACGGCGGTGGCCAGTTGCCGATGGCATACGAGATAACGCCCGACTGGGCCGTGCGCATTGCAAGCTCTACCGCGATCGCCAGTCCGATCCAGCTGACGGCTGTCGCGAGCGACCATGCGAACGCTTCACGGCGCACGACCACGATGAGCGGTGCGCTGATCAGGGGTAGCACCACCTGGAGCGCCGGCAGGTGCTCGGAAATCATCGCACCGGTTGTTGTTCCGCAGCGCGGTCGCGCTCGAGGATTTCGTCCTCTTCGATCGTGCCATAGGCTTCGCGAACGCGCACGACGATCGCGAGACCGAGGGCGAGCGTCGCGACGCCCACCACGATTGCGGTCAGAATCAGCACATGGGGCAGCGGATTGGAGTACGTCTTGAATGCCTCAGAAATGATTGGCGCGGTTCCCCCGATGAGCTTGCCGGGCGCGATGTAAAGCAGGTAGACCGAGGTCTGGAAGATGCCGAGACCGATCAACTTCTTCACCAGGTTTCCGCGGGCGATCGTGATGAAAAGCCCCGCGATCATCAGGAAGATAGCGATCCCGTAGCTGTAGTGGCTCGCGAGCGCCATCAATCCTCCGGATCGTGCGTGCGTCCGGCGAACATGTAGAAGATCTTGAGCATTACGCCGGACACCGTCACCGCGACGCCGACTTCGATCCAGAAGATGCCGCGCTCCTGGCCGTGCACCGGATTCGGATCGAGCACGAAATAGTCGAGGTAATTGCCGCCGAGCAGCAACCCTGCAATGCCGACTCCCGCATAGATCAGCACCCCGCCCGCCATCATCGTCTCCACCACTGCGTCCGGCAGCAGCCGGCGGGCGTCGGGCAAACCGAAGATCAATGCATAGAAGATGATGCCAGCTGCGATGATGACGCCCGCCTGGAACCCGCCCCCTGGTCCCAGCTCACCGTGGAATTGCACATACAGCGCGAACAGTAATGTGAACGGAATGAACAGCTTCGCGACGACACGCAGGACGAGATCGCCTCTCATCGTGCCGCCTCGTCACGACGCCGGCGACGCAACAGCGCAACAACCCCGGCGCCAGCCGTAAACACTACGGTCGTTTCCCCGAGCGTGTCGTAGCCCCGATAGCTCGCGAGTACCGCGGTGACCACGTTGGGCACGCCCGTCGCCTTGAGCGATTCGTTCAGGTACCGGGGCACGACGTGCGTATGGATCGGCGCGTCCGGATCGGAAAACGCGGGCAATCCAAGCGTTCCGTACACGAGCGCGCCGGCGACGCCTATGGAAATCAACAACGGCACAGCTGCTCTGTGAGCGGGCTTGGCCTCCTCCCCTTTGGTTAGGTATAGCGCGCCAAGCAACAGCACCGTCGACACGCCCGCTCCCACCGAGGCCTCGGTCATGGCGACGTCGACCGCGTCGAGAGCAACCAGCACCGACGCCATTAAAAAACTGTAGATGCCGGCGAGAACGACTACGGCGAAGAGATTTCGCTGCACGGCCATGGCGACTACCAATATGGCCATGAACGTCAGCAGCGTGTTGATGATCAGCGCTTCGATGGTTCGTCTCCAGGTGCGAGCAGCGGTTGCAGGCCACGGACGAAAGCTGCCTTGACCAATGCGTGTGTAGCAGCAGGGCTCGTAAAGAAGATGAACAACCCGAGGAACAGCAGCTTCACGGCAATCAGCGTGAATCCTGCTTGCAGGATGAGACCGACGATCAGGAGTCCTGCACCGAGCGTGTCGGTAACGCTGGCTGCGTGCATGCGGGTAAAGAAGTCCGGCATGCGAATCAGGCCCAATGCCCCGATTATGGAAAAAGCACCGCCGGTGACCAGACACAGCCAGCTCACGATTTCAATCGCCATCGTCACAGCTGCCTCTCTTCACCCGGATCACCGAGGTTACCTCGCTGGAAGAATTTGAGAACTGCAATCGTTCCGACTACGTTGAGTAGACCGTACGTGATGGCGATATCAAGGAACTCCGGACGTCCGGTGAGAAAACCGATGACTGCGAGCAGCATCATTGCTATCGTGCCCACCGTGTTGCCGGCCTGCACGCGGTCGAAAACGGTTGGGCCAAGAATTGCTCGAACAAGGACGAGTGCAAGGCTGACGAGAAGTGCGACCGCTGCTGCCGCGAACATCATCGGGACTCCTCCAATCGGGTGATTCGCCGATCCATTTCGCTGTCGACCACACCCTCGGCACCCGCTCGCTTAAGTGCGTGCACAAGAAACTCCCCCGGTCTTGCCTCAACGGTGATCGTGCCAGGCGTCAGCGTAATGGAGTTCGCATGCGTCACGAGACCGACTACGCTTTGCTGCGAGGGCTTGAAGCGAATCAGCGTCGGACTGATCGGCAAACGCGGATGAAGGATCGCCTTGGAGACATCCCATCCTGACTTGGCGATCTCCTTTAAAAGCCACGGCCAATAGGAAATCACGATCCGCCACAAGTCGATCGGATGACCTTCCCGATCGACCACTTCCATCCGCCGCCCGAAGAGCACGACAGCGATCGCTGAGCCAACGCCTGCAGCGATCAGGAACGGAGTGAAATGGCCGGATAGGAGCAGCCAGAAAGCAAACAGCAGGACAAATGCACTCAGGCTGAGCAGCATCGACTTCCTCCTCACTGTCAAGCGGCGCTTTGTGCCATATCTACGTACCGCTTCGGCTAGCTCTCACAGGCCAGCGGCGTAAATTACCACAATCGGACAATGGGTTCGGGCCCTCGGGTCTTCGCCGTTGCGTTTCGTCGGCTGACGCACGGGGCGGCCTCCTCTAATGGGGTACTGTCGACGCTTGCCTCCGTCACCGGCTCGCCAGGTCTCGTCCATGCGGTGCAGCTCCGGCCGAATCGCACCATCGATGTTGATGTGCGCAGCCCTCATCGTCCTCGTAGGCCACATTATCGAGCGGAACGCCATCGCGATAGAATCGCTCGGCGAGTCCAACTGTTCGTCATTTCCGCTGACAGCTGAAGTCTCTACCCTGTGATTGTTCGCGAGTGCAATCAATCCCGTCGGCCTGTCGATTGCCAAGGGCAACGTTGGCGACGCCGGCGTGACTGCCGCGCACAGTTCATCGGCGCACTTGCGCAGACCGCCGTCGTAGCAACAGTATTGCTGCTATGAGCGCGCCGCTCCTTCTCCCCGCACAAGGCGCCGACCCTTCGCCCACCGCTACATCGCCGCGATTACTGATCGTCGCGACTGATTGGGACAAGGACCTGCGGGGCGCCGCCTATGTGATCGAGCGGTCACGCCAAAGCGGTCCCCTCTGCGTCCACGTGCTGTACGCATCGGCACCGATCATCGCGTGGCAGGTGCTGCGCTTCTGGGCCTGCGCGCGCGTCGTTTCGTGGCAGCGCGAACAAGGGGAACGACTGCTGCGCGCCTACCGCGATCGGCTCGGTGAAGCCGGCATCGCGCCGACCTGCCACGTGCGCCTCGACGAACCGGCAAAGGCGATCACGCAACTTGCAAACGAGATCGGCGCCGAGTGCGTCGTGCTACCGACGCCACCATCGACTGAGCTTCCGCCGTTCGGATACTGGTGGGGACTGCACAAGATCATTCGCCAAAGCGGTTTACCCATCGTGCTCGCGTGATGCCTCGGGTCAGGCCGCTTTCGCGGCACCATCGCGACACAGTCCAGCGCACCGCGGTTTAATTCAGCAACAGAGGCAAGCCACAATAGTTAGGCGTTTCGCGATACGTCGGATCCTTCCGGCCACGCCTCGGGCCACACCGCCTCGAATCGATCCACCGCATCTGAACGGTGGCCATCGCTGCCTTCAATTCCCTCTGAACCATAGCGATGGCCTGGCGTCGCGCGCGGCGACCACGCTTGCCGAGTGCGAGAGCCGGTTCGAGCAATTTTTGTCCTATTGCGGGAGAGACATCATGGCGCGCACTCGTACTCCATCGTGACGGTCGGCGCGTCATCGACAAAGAATACCGGCGTGTCGAGATCTATCTTCGGCTCGGATTTATCAGTCAAGAACACGCCGAGCGAAGGTTGGCGGACGAGATTGCTCGTGTAAATGCCGAGCTTGAGAGCAACGCGAATCGGCGTCCAAGATTCGCGGACTGCGCCGTACGCTATCTCGAGCAGTCGAAAGACAAGCGCTCGGTCGGGCTACTGCGTGGATGTCCGACTGCTTACTTCTTATATCGGCAAACTTGACGTACATCGGATCCACGACGGCACGCTCGAGCCCTTTGTCGATGACCGCATGGCGTCAGGCGCCACGGCTACGACTATTAATCGCAGCCTCGAAGTCGTGCGTACCATATTGAATCGCGCGGCACGCTCCTATCGTGATGATGAAGGCCGCCCGTGGCCCGAAACAATGCCGCCACTCATCACGATGCTCTTCGCGGTCAACACGGGGCTACGGGAAAGCAATGTCTGCGGACTGGACTGGACGTGGGAGGTAGCAGTGCCCGAAGTTGGCAGCGTGTTCGTGATTCCGCCCGAAGCGTCCAAGTCCGGGCGAGCCTACGTTGTGATTCTGAACGACACCGCTTGGTCAATTATCGAGACACAACGTCGTTTGCATCCGCTTTGGGTGTTCCCGTACCGCGGCAAACAAGTCAGTACGATGAACACAACATGGCGTGGCAGCGCGAGCGACGCGAGGAGGGACTGCAAGCTGTGCGCATTCACGATCTTATGGCACGAGCCAGCCAGTCGGCCATGCGTTGAATATCGCTAGCTCGCGCGAGCCATCAAATCGCGCACCGCCGCGGGACGCGGAATGGGTGCAATCGCGGTATATCCGGTCGTGGTCAATGCCGCTGCAGCGTTTGCGTATCGAGCGGCATCGAATATCGAGTCGCCCGCTGCCAGCCGCGCGACGAAGGCGCCGTCGAAGCAGTCACCGGCGCCGGTCGCGTCGACGCAATTCACCTTGTTGCCCGGAATGCGCCGCCGCTGCGCGGCGTGACCAGCGATTACTCCCTCCGGCCCGATCTTCAGCGTGACCGCCTTCGCGCCTAGCGCAAGGCACCAGTCGTAAATTGCCTCGGGATCGTTCAGGCCGCTCAGAATGCGCACGTCATCGAGGCTGGGGAGGAAATGGTCGCTCATTCCTGCGGTCGCGCGGATGATCGCTTTCGCACGCGGCAGATTCCATAGTTTCATCCGCAAGTTGGGATCGTACGTGACCTTCACGCCGGCCGCGCGCGCCGCCTCGATCGCATGGAACACGGTATCGCACGCGCTCGCGCTGATCGCCTGGCTTATGCCGGAAACGTGCAGGTATTTCGCCCGCCGGATCAGCTCGACGGGCGCGTCCGCGGGCCGCATGCGACTCGCCGCGGAGCCTGCCCTCAGATAGGCGAAGGCGTGGCCGGCCGCCGAGTGGGTGACGAAGTAGATGCCCGTGTTCGCGTTCTCGTCGATCGCCACGCCGCTCGCATCGACGCCTTCCTCGCGCCACAGCGCGAGCAGCGCCTTGCCAAAGGCGTCGCGGCCGATGCGCGTGATGTAGCCGACGCGCGCACCCTGGCGCGCCGCCGACACGGCGAAATTCGACGTATCGCCGCCGAAGCCGCGCCGGTACTCGAGCGGAGCGTCGGGATTCTGGTTGAATTCGATCATCGGCTCGCCCAGCGCGACGATATCGAATCCTGTGCTTCCGAAAGAGGTCTGACTCATCGCGGATTCATGCGGGTGACTGCGCATCGGCGTCAAGTCGCCTGGGTTCCACGTCGATTCGACCTTGCAGAGCTAGTTCGGACGTGCCCGCAGCGCAGCGGCTTCGCGGGCCAACGAAGTGATGCGCATCCAGTCGGCCGCGGTGATCGCGTCCTTCGGCGTTAGCCATGAACCACCGACGCACGCGACGTTGGGCAGCGCGAGAAAGTCCGGCGCGTTCGCGGCGGTAACGCCTCCGGTCGGACAAAACGTGATGTCCGGAAACGGTCCGGCCAGCGCCTTCAGCATGCCGATGCCGCCCGCCTGCAGCGCGGGAAAGAGCTTCAGCTCAGTGAAACCGGCGGCCTTGGCCGCAATGACATCGGAAGGTGTCATGACGCCGGGCAACAGCGGGAGGCTGGCGCGATGTGCAGCATCGACCAACGCCGGCGTAAGACCTGGACTGACACCGAAACGTGCACCCGCTGCGACGGCTTGTGCGAAATCCTCAGGGCGCGTGATCGTGCCCACGCCGACGATCGCGCCCTCGACCTGGCGAGCGATCGCTGCCACGGCACCAATGCCGGCCGGAGTTCGCAACGTGACCTCGAGTACACGGACGCCGCCGGCGACCAATGCTCTTGCGAGCGGCACCGCCTGGTCGACATCGTCGATCACGATCACCGGGATCACCGGCCCTACTCGCATCATTTCGCGCACGTCCACCGCATCGCTCCTTTCAATCCACGCTCGTGCGCGCAAACAGATCCGAACCGCTGGTGAAAGCTTATTCCGCGCCGGCGAACGCGAGCTGCACCTTCATCGCCCGCGCCTTGTCGCCGGCGAACTGGAAGGCCTCGATCGCCTGCTCGACCGGATACGTGGCAGTCAAGAGTGGCCGCATATCGACGCGACGATTGGAAATCAGGTCGACCGCCCAGCCGAACTCAACGCCGGTTCGGAATGCGCCGCACACCTCGAGCTCCTTGGTCACGACCGAGTTCACAGGCAGTGTCGCTTCACCCCCGAGTCCGACCAACACCACGGCACCGAGAGGTCGCGTAACTTCGAGCGCGCCCACCAGCGCACGTGGGTTACCGGAGCATTCGAACGTCATGTCGAAATATCCCTTGTGATGCATGTAAGGCGCCAACGCATCGGCCTTCTCGGCCACATTGAGGGTTCGATCGGCACCGACCTTCGCCGCCGTGGCGAGCGGCGCAGAGCTGACATCCGTCACCACGATC
Source organism: Casimicrobiaceae bacterium (assembly GCA_036395475.1). Lineage (GTDB taxonomy): Bacteria > Pseudomonadota > Gammaproteobacteria > Burkholderiales > Casimicrobiaceae > PALSA-1003. The sequence continues at coordinate 32,898 of DASWDF010000049.1, read as the reverse complement.
TCGCTTGCGCCGCCCTGCCGCGCGGCGATGATCGTCAGGCAGCCGATCGGCCCGCATCCCGTTACCAATACCTTCTTGCCGAGCACCGAGCCGGCACGGGTCGCCGCGTGCAGCGCCACCGAAAACGGCTCCGCGAACGCAAGTTCATCGAGACGTACATCGGGCTTCACCGCGAATGCCTGCTCTTGCGCGATGACGATCTCGTCACGGAACGCACCTTGGACGTGCGGAAAGCGCATTGCACTGCCGTAGAAGCGCACATCGAGACACTGGTTGGGATGTCCTTCGATGCAGTAGCGACAGTGACCGCACGGGCGGCTCGGGTTGACCGCTACGCGATCGCCGACGCTGACCCGCGTGACACCTCCGCCGATCGCGGCCACGATGCCGGCCACTTCGTGTCCGAGGATCATCGGTTCCTTCAGGCGAATCGTGCCGAATCCGCCATGCTGGTAGTAATGCAGATCGGATCCGCAGATTCCGCCCGCGGCGAGAGTCACCTTTACCTCACCGGGACCCGGACTGCTCGCCGGAGGCATGTCTTCGACTCGCAGATCGAGGGGAGCGTGAACGACAACTGAACGCATGGAGGTTCCTTTCATCGTGTCATCCACTGTAACGGCCACATCACGATCTGCGGGACGAACACAAGCGCGAACAAGACGATGCTTTGCGCGATCATGAACGGCATAACGCCCTTGATGGCGCCACTCATGGGAATCTTGGCGACACCGCACACAACATTGAGCACGGTGCCCACCGGAGGCGTCACCAGCCCAATGGCGTTGTTCATGATGAACAGCACGCCGAAGTACACTGGATCGATGCCCGCTTGCTTGAGCACCGGCATGAGCACCGGCGTCATGATCAGCACCGTCGGCGTGAAATCGAGTGCCGTACCCACGACCAATACGAGTCCCATCAAAACGAGCGTCAGCAACGTCTTGTTGCCCATGAACGGCTGGACCATGTCCGCGAGCTGCTGCGGGATATTCGCCGTGGTGATGAGCCATGCCGATACGCCGGCGGCAGCGACGAGGAACATCACGATCGCCGTCGTCTCGGCTGCGCGGTAGATCAGGTGGAATAGATCCTTGAACTTTATTTCGCGGTAGATCGCCAAACCCACGACGAGCGAGTAGACGGCCGCGATGACCGCAGCCTCGGTAGGCGTGAAGACACCGATCTTGAGGCCGCCGACGATCACCACCGGGAGGATCAGCGCCCATAGCGCGCGCCGTGTCTCGACCACTCGTTCGTGGGTCGTGCGCTTGGCCTCGACCCGCGCGACATCGCGCTTGATGGACCAGCGCCAGGCAACCATGATGGCCAAGCCCATCAGAATGCCTGGAACGATTCCGGCGATGAAGAGCTTGGTGATGGACACGCCTCCGGCAACGCCGAACAGGATCATGCCGATCGAAGGTGGGATCACCGGAGCGATGATGCCGCCGCAGGCGATCAGACCACACGAGCGATTGATGTCGTATCCGGCGTTGCGCATCAACGGAACCAGCACGGCGGCGAGCGCGGCGGTGTCGGCGACGGCGGATCCCGACAACGAGGCCATGATCACCGCCGCGGCCACCGCGACGTAGCCGAGACCGCCGCGAATGTGGCCAACCCAGGCCATGGCCATCGTGATGATCCGACGAGTCATGCCCCCGGCGTTCATGAACTCCCCCGCGAGCATGAAGAATGGCACGGCGAGCAGCGGGAAGCTGTTTGCGCCGTCCCACATGTTCTGGATGATGATCTGCGGGTCCGTGAAACCCATGTAGAACATCATCGCGAGGCCACAGCCGATCAGCGCGAACGCGATCGGCATGCCGAGCGCCATGAGCCCCAGCAGCGACCCGATGAAGATGAATACGATCATGGCCGCACTCCGGCGCGCGCTTCCTGCGCCTTGATCTCTTCTTCCGCCTCGATTGCGTCTTCCAAGCCCTCCTCGTGGACTTCGATCAATTCGTTTTCCTGGACCTTTCCCAGGGCGAGGCGCACGAGGTGGGATGCGCAGATGATCGCGATCGCCGCGCCGGTGACATAGCTGATGCCGAACACCCACAGCGTACTGATCTGTGCGACGGGAGAAGAGGTGCCGGCGAGGATGTCATGTTGCAGCCACGTGCCGTAGAAGATGTAAAGGCTGCACACAAGCATGACGACTTGACTGATGGCCCAGCAGACCTTACGGCCGAGCACCGGTAACATCCGGACCACCATGTCCACACCGAGGTGGGCGCGGCGATGCATGCCGACGATCGCGCCGATGAACGTCATCCACACGAATGCGTAACGGGGCATCTCCTCGGAAATATCGATACCCGTATTGAAGAAGATCCGCAGCATGACATTGCCGAACACCATCACCAGCATCACGATCATGCAGATGACCATGACGATCTCGAGCAGCCGGTAGAACAGGTCGATCGTCCGTGCAAGCGCGTGGCCCATTGCCGTACCTTTCTTGCGGAAATCCGGTGTGAGCACACGGGCGAGCGCAGCTACGCCCGCGTGCTACTTCCCGATCGAGGGCACCCTTGGTGAAGGCATCCGTTCGGCGGGACTACTTCGCTCCGCGCGCCTTCTCGATCTCGGCGTAGAAGCCCTTCACGAAATCTTCACCGATGGTCGAAGAGAACTTGGCGACGACAGGCTTAGTCTTTTCCTGTATGCGCGCAAGCTCGGCCGGCGGCAGCTGGTTGACAGTGATGCCGGCCGCCTTGAATTTGGCGATGACGTCGCGATCGCCCTCATCGAGCAGTTTGCGCTGCAGCAGCCCTGCTTCCACCGCGGCCTTCTGAATCGCGGCCTGGTCCGCCGGCGACACCGTGTCCCAGAACTTCTTGGAGACGACGAGCGCGACCGGCGTATAGACGTGGTTGGTCACCGTAATGTACTTCTGCACTTCCTGCATCTTGTTGGCATACATGTGCAGCAGCGGATTCTCCTGTCCGTCGAGCGCCTTGACCTCGAGAGCTGTGAAGACCTCGGCAAACGCCATTGGCACGGCGTTCGCGCCGATACTCTTCCATGTGTCGAGTGCCACGGGGTTCGCCATGACGCGGATCTTGAGGTCTCTTACGTCTTCGAGCTTGGTGACCGGATGCTTGCTGTTCGACAAGTCTCGGAAGCCCATTCCCGTCCACGTCAGACCGTGCAGACCGGTCGGCTCGATCTTTTCGAAGATCTTCTTGGAAGAGGCACCGTCGAGAACCGCATATACCTCCTTCTCGTCGCGGAACATGAACGGCAAGTCCCAGACCTGCACTTCCTTGACGCGTGAAGACAGCGGCGCGAGCGTGCCGATGTAGAACTCCTGAGTTCCCGCCTGCACAGCCTGCAGCTGCTTCTCGTCGCTGCCGAGCACGGCGCTGTGGAACACCTGGATTTTTACGTTGCCCTTCGTGTTGGTCGAGACGAGCTCGGCGAACTTGTTCATCGCGACTGCCTGCGGATGGGTATCCGGCATCGCATGGCCGAGCTTCGCCTTGATCTCGGCGACCGCCGGCGTGGCGCCGAGAGCCGTCACTGCACAGATCGCGGTGAGCGCGATAAACCTCTTTGCAAAGCGTTGCTTCATCATGGTTCCTCCTGGAACAAGAGTATCGATTGGTTGCCATTGGCGGCGCCGCCTTCATTGCGTCGTGCTATGAAGGCGCACCAAATTGGTAGCCGACATGCTCGTTGCGCGCGTCGATGCGTTCAGAGCACAGCAAGCATTCCGCCGTCGACATAAATGATTTGTCCGTTGACGTAATCCGAAGCGTGCGAGGCGAGAAAAATCGCCGCGCCGATCAGTTCCTCGGGCTTGCCCCAACGACGCGCGGGCGTGCGCCCTTTGACCCAGGCGTCGAAGCTCGCGTTCTCGAGAAGCGCCTGGTTCATCTCGGTGACCATGTAGCCTGGGCCGATCGCGTTCGCCTGGATGCCGTGCTCCGCCCACTCGGCCGCCATCGCGCGGGTCAGAAGCTTGAGACCTCCTTTGGCCGCGGTGTATGGCGCTACCGTAGCCCTCGCAACTTCGCTCGTGAGGGAGCCGATGTTGATGACCTTGCCTCCGGTTCCGCGGCTGATCATGCGTCGGGCGACCTCGCGGCCGACGAGAAAGGCGCTCGTCAGGTTGGTGTCGATGACTCTCCGCCACTCGACGGCGGACAGATCGACCAGCGGTTTGCGCAGCTGGATCCCCGCATTGTTGACGAGGATGTCAATGGCAATACCCGAACTGTCGAATTTCGCGAAAGCCTGGCCGACCGCGTTCTCGTCGGTCACATCGAACGGTGCCGCAGTGACGTCGTACCCTTTTTCTCGCAGCGCGGTCGCGGCTGCGGAGAGGCGGTGGTGATCGGTGCCATTGATGATCAATCGGGCACCCGCTGCTGCGAGGCCAGCCGCAATCGCATTTCCCAGGCCACGGGAAGAGCCGGTGACCAACGCCGTGCGGCCAACCAGATTGAAAAGCGCGGTGGACATGATATTGAACTCCGACACTCAAGCCGAAGTGCGCCTTACGGTGGCATCAGAACGTTCGAAAACACCCGGCTGCAGCTCAACGCCGAGACCCGGACCCTCCATCGGATAGACATATCCGCTCTCGATGCGCGGCAGTGCGGTCACGATCTCGGTGTACCAACCACGGTAGAACGCGCGCACGGATTCCTGGATGAGCGTGTTGGGCTGGCTGAACGACGTGTGCACGGCCGCGATAAATCCGACCGGCCCCGTGCAATCGTGCGGAGCGAATGGACGGTGCCATGTGTCTGCAAGCGCGGCGATCTTCCTGCCTTCGGTGAGACCGCCGGTCCAGCAAAGGTCGACCATCGCGACGTCGAGCGCGTCGTGCTCGAGCATGTCCTTGTAGGGCCAACGAGAACCGAGCGTTTCGCTCGCACACACCCAGACGTTGGTCGAGCGCCTGTAGTCGCCCAGTGCCTGCGGGGAGTTCATGCGGATCGGGTCTTCGTACCACGTGGGCGCATAGGGCTCGATGGCGCGTGCAATCTTCTTCGCCGTCGGCAAGTCCCAAAGCGAATGGAACTCGACCATGATGTCCATCCGGTCGCCGACCGCTTTGCGGATTTTTTCGAACGGCTCGAGCGCCCGCTTCATTTGCGCCGCCGAGATGTTCATGCCTTTGTTCTCTTGCGCGGCCGGGTCGAACGGCCAGATCTTCATCGCATTGATCCCGCTTTCGAGTAGGCTTTCCGCCAGCGCGTCCGCGCGATTCATGAATGCATCGAGATCCTCGAACGGGCCCGCGCTTTCGCCAACGCTCCAGTTGGAAACGGGCCGGATGTTCGACGAGCGCACGTAGCGATAGCCTGCGCACGTGTTGTAGATGCGGAGCTTGTCGCGACACAGTCCGCCGAGCAACTGGTGAACGGGTTGCTGGGTGACTTTGCCGAAGAGATCCCACAACGCGATGTCGACCGCCGATGCGGCGCGATATTCCGCGCCGGTCGACGACTGCGCCATCGGGAGATTCACCATCTCGCGGTTCAAGGCCTCGATGTGCAGCGGGTTCTGGCCGATGAGTCGCGCGGCCAGCGTCTCGTGGACGTGGGCTTCGGCGGCGCCGGCGCCATAGAAGGTTTCACCGAGTCCGACAATTCCCGAATCCGTATGAACCCGTACCCAAAGCAGATTGGCAAACTCCGCCAGGCGAAGCGTTTCGATAGATGTGATTTTCATGACAGGATCGGAGGCCGTGGCACGTAAGCGATACGATCACCGGCGCGCGCGCGCCTTCTTGACCTCGGTGTAAAACGACTGCACGAACTCCTTGCCGATCGTGTCCGCGTTCTTGTCGATGACGGGTTGGACGGCAGCGCGGATCTTCTCGAGCTCGGCCGGTGGCATCTCGTTCACCGTCATGCCCTTCGACTTCAGCTCCTTCACGACTTCAGCGGCTTGCCGGAGCTCCTCGGCTCGTTCGAACGCCCGCGTATCCTCTGCCACCTTTTGAATTGCGCTCCGCTGCTCCGGAGCGAGGCTCGTCCACCACTTCTTCGATGCCAGAAGCGCGACCGGCGTGTACACGTGATTGGTAATCGTCAGGTACTTTTGCACTTCGTACATCTTGTTCGCGTACATGTCGACGACAGGGTGCTCGTATCCGTCAAGAGCGCGCGTTTCGAGCGCCGTGTAGACCTCGGTGAATGCCATCGGCACGGCGTTCATGCCCATCGCATTGAAGCTCGCCAGCGCCATCGGGCTTTGCATGACGCGCACCTTGAGTCCCTTCATCTCCGCCATCGAGTTGAGGGGACGCTTGCTGTTCGACATGTTGCGGAATGCGCCGCCTGCCCACACCAGGCCTTGGATGTTCATATCCGAAAGACCGTCGAGCATCTTGCGGCCCACCGGGCCGTCCAGCACATAAGCCGCTTCGGCGTCGGTTGCGAACAGGAAGGGGTAATCGAAGATCTGCAACTCCTTCTTTCGTCCCGCAATGGGAGAAAGCGCTCCGAGGTAGAGCTCCTGCACACCGCTTTGCAGTGCGATCAGCATCTTTTCCTCCGATCCGAGCACGGCGTTGCCGTAGACGTCGACCTTCACCTTGCCGCCGGTGGCCTTGTCCACCTCTGCGGCAAAGCGGTTCATGGCGACCGCACGCGGATGCGAGTCGGCGAACGAATGTCCGAGCCGAACATGCTTTACCTCCTGAGCCAGCGTGCTGACGCTCGCGCCGATCATCGCGGCTGTTGCAACGGTGAGTGCGAGCGACCTGATCATTTGGCGGCGGGCTGGGGTGTGCATGTGATTCCTCCGGAAGATCCATGTGGTGGGACAACGAATGTCATTTGCGGGTCGGACGACCGAGGCGCGATTGCGTTCCCGCTCTCGAGCGCGGACGAAGCCGCGAGCGGCGCAGCTGCGCGCCTGGCAGTGGAGACGTTCGTTGAAAACGGGCATCTCGGTGAGTCTAGTCCGCGGCGCACAGCGGTGGCAGCTGCCCTGCCGTTAGCGCAAATATGTCTTGACATGTAGTTAGAATACTGTGATATTTCACATCATGTCAACTACTGTTAGAAAAAATTTTGGCCAAGCATTTCGACCCCATTGATATCCCTCACGCAGCTCAAAAAAGCGTACCGCGCGGAGATGAAGGATTCCGCGGAGCAGCTCGTCCCGACGAGCCGTTGCCGCGACATCCGCAACCATTCAACCACGTCGCCGTGACAACCATGGCTAAGCGCACGCGAGGCAGTCCGGCTCCGGCAATCGGCAGCGATCGGCTCGGTGCGGCACCCAAACCGCAGCCCAATGGTCTGCTCAAGCAGGTCGACTTCGCCTACGAGCGCATCGAGCAAATGCTGGTCAATTGCCAGCTTCCGCCGGGTCGTTTCCTGGCGATGCAGGATCTTCAAGACCTCGTAGGCCTGGGACGTACGCCAGTGCATCAAGCCGTCAGCCGGCTCGCCTCGGATACGCTGCTGATCGTTCGCCCGCGGCACGGCCTCCAGATCGCGCCGATCAATCTCGCCCGCGAACGTGCCCTGTTGCCGTTGCGCCGCGATATCGAGCGTTTCGTGATCCGACTGGCGGCAAAGCACTCCGGAGCCTCGCAGCGCAACCAGATGCTCAGCTTGTTGCGGTCGCTACGGGAACCGCCCGAGAAACTGACGATCGATCGCTTCAACCTCGTGGACCGCAATATCGATGAATTGCTCATCGCGACGGCCGGTGAGCCCTTTATCGAACACACGCTGCGTCCGCTGCATACTCTTTTTCGACGTATTGGCTGGCTGTATCACACCAAGCTTGCCCGCGGCCGCAGCGTCGAACGCTCGGTGGCATGTCACATAAAGTTGCTCGACGCCGTCGCCAACCGACACGTCGAGCAGGCGCTCAAGGCACTGGACGAACTGATCGGCTTTGTCGACAGCATGTTCGACGTCCTCGAGCAGGAGATCGACGCTTCGCTTCTCGACTGCAGCCTCGCGTATCTGCGCTCCGATTGACTCGATACTGAGCTCGCACTTGCGTTGTTTAGTTGCCCCAGGCGTCGATGACCTGATCGAGTCCGACCCGGTAATCAGGAAACCTCGGCTTCCATGCTGATACGCGCGGCGTCGGAGCCTCAGGTGGCATGGACAATGCAGTTTGCTGCATGTGGTCTTCGCGAATGATCACCTTGGCGACGGGCTTCGAAAACAACGGCAGATGCAGCGGGGTTCGCCGGCCGACCCGATGCGCGAACGCATCCATCAGCTTCATGAACGAGACCGCGTGACCGTCGGTGGCGTAGAGAATCTTGCCCTCGTTTCGCGGTCTGGCAGCGGCGAGCAAGGCCGCAGCGGCATCGAACTGATGGAGGTGGTACTGCAGCGCCTTGGGCGGGCCGGACCAGTACGGCCGGCCGAGACGAAAGGCGGTGCGGTAAGCGCGCAGATCAGCGCTCTCCGGGCCGTACAGATAGCCGAGGCGCACGACGCATGCGGGCACCGGACCCGACAGCGCCAGCGCTTCGCATTCGAGGATGGCATCGACCGACGAGCGCAACGGTTCCTTCACACTGGCGCCACGCTCGACGGCATGCACGAAGGCGAAGCTGGCGTGGACGAGCATCGGCGCGTCACCCGCTTGGGCCGACCGCATCGCGCGGCGCGTTCCGGCCAGCGCCGTGCGGGCGAAATCCTTCCAAGCGTGGCCGTCGTGCAACAGAGTGTTCGCCTGCTGCCCGGCAAGGTTGATATGTATATTTTCGGTGGCGCTCGCGATACGCCGCTGCGCGAGCATGCCACCCAGTTCGGAGCGCCTTCCGGTGATCGATAAGCTCATGGTGTTGGACCAGCGTCAGGTTGCCCACCGCACAAGTCCGAGTACGCCGCGGGCGAGTTTGCGTTTTTCCGTCTTCCACGGCAGGCGGCCACACTGAGACGGCGATGACTGAAGGAACGACGTAGACTTTGTGGCAACGAGTCTACGGTCCGTGAACAATCCGATGAACGAAGATGCCATTCGTGGCGCAGACGCGCCCGATCCCCTGCTAACGGTCATGCGGTATCACCAGCAGACCAAACACCATTTTTCGCGCTATGCGCGCTCGCCTGGATACCTGGACTGGGCGAATCAGCCGAATCCGTTTCGACGATTCCAAGGATCGCCGCTCACCGCTTTACCGCTGCTGAAGCCTGACGAGGCGCCACGCTCGCCGCTTTACCACGACCTTTATCTTGATGATGCAATCGTCAGCACTCCGATTACCATTCGCAGCATTTCGCGATTTTTTGAGTATTCGCTCGCGATTTCGGCCTGGAAGCAGGCCGGCGAGGTGCGGTGGGCGCTTCGAACCAATCCGTCGAGCGGCAACCTGCATCCTACCGAAGGTTACTTGCTCATCGACGGAGTCGCCGGCCTGTCGCCGTTCCCTGGTCTGCATCACTACGCGGCCAAGGAGCATGCGCTGGAGCTGCGCGCCGAGTTGCCGCGAGACAGCTTTGATTGGCTCATGCAAGAATTCCCGTCACGCGCCTTTCTTGTCGGCTTTACTTCCGTGAACTGGCGGGAAGCGTGGAAGTATGGCGAGCGAGCGTTTCGCTATTGTCAGCACGACGTAGGGCATGCGATCGCAAGCGCGCGCATTGCGGCCCGAACTCTGGGTTGGCGCATGCTGCTGTTGGACGGGGTGGCAGACGAGACGATCGCCGCGTTGTTGGGACTCGATCGCGTCGAGGATTTCGAGGACGCCGAACGGGAACACCCGGATTGTCTCGCCGTCGTCTTTCCCACCGACCAAGCTCGCGGTCTTGCCGCCGGACAGACGATCTTCGTACCGCTGTCAATCGCCGCTCATGCTCTTCGCGGGCTGACGCGCCACACGTGGCACGGTAAGGCCAACAGGTTGAGTCGAGACGACCCGGTGTCATGGGAGGCCATCGATCAGGTGGAACTTGCGTCGTGGAAGTCGAGTACCGAACACAGGATCGTCGAACTGAATCGCGACCGTTCTTCCGGAAAGAGTCGGACCAACGACGATCCTCGCGCGCCGAGCATCCATTCGGATCCGCCAACGGCCGGACAGGTAATTCGACAGCGACGCAGCGCACTCGCGTTCGACGGCAAGACTTCGATTTCACTCGGTACCTTCTTCACGATGCTGGTCCGCGTCATGCCACAGGTTGAGCGTGATCTGTGCAATCGTCAGATGCCTTGGGACGTCCTGCCCTGGGCGCCAGCCATTCATCTCGTGCTGTTCATCCATCGGGTGGATGGCCTTGTTCCCGGGCTCTACATGCTGGTTCGTGATCCCATAAAGGTGAAGTCACTCACGCAGTCGACACGCCCACAATTTGTCTGGACCTCACCGCCCGGCTGTCCCGTCGACTTACCTCTTTTTCTTCTGCAGGAGGGTGACGCGCGGCAATTGGCGGCCGAGATTAGTTGCCACCAGGATATCGCCGGTGATAGCGCGTTTTCCTTGGCAATGATCGCAGAATTCGAATCGAGCCTGCATCGGTACGGACCGTGGTTCTACCGCCGACTCTTCTGGGAAACCGGGTTGATTGGCCAGGTGCTCTATTTGGAAGCGGAGGCCGCAGGCGTCCGCGCCACGGGAATCGGTTGTTTTTTCGATGACCCGGTCCATGACCTGATGGGATTCAGCGCGATGTCGTTTCAGTCGCTCTACCACTTTACGATCGGCGGCCATGTGGAGGATCCTCGCCTGACCACATTGCCACCTTATGGCCTCGATCACTAAGCGCTTCGTACGGTGATGAGGACCAAGGCGCAGGCTGCCGCTGATCGCCTTCTTCTCGCAAGGATTCCAGGTGTTGAAGGCGCGCTGATCGTTCAAATGTGTCGGGCCTCGAACGGTTACCTGATTCATTGCGAAATGCCGGGGTGAAGAAGGAAGAGATCGCCGTCGCGATCGATGGCATCAGGTCACTATCACGGCCGAAGTTAAGCAGGAATGGGAAAGGAAAGAAGGCGACCGGGTGCTGCGCAACGAGCGGTATTTCGGCAACATCTAACGCAGTTTCACCCTGCCGGCAGAGCTGGACGAGTCGGCATCCGTGGCCGCATACGACAACGGTGTCCTTGAACTCAAGCTGGTTGCGAAGGCGGCCGCGCCCGGGAAGAGGCTGGCTATCCGGTAGGCACCAGCACAGCTGAAGGGATCACGTTCTTCCGACAGTAGCAGATTGCGGTAGAGCCGCCTTCGCGTAGCCAGCAGTTGCGATGCGGGTAGCAGGACTGTCAGCTCGCCGACGCGAGTCGGCTCCAGCGCTTTGGCGCCGGTGCATTGAAACTCAATTACGATGGACGACGATCCGCGACAGCACTCGCCGCACGCCAGCAGGTGCAATCGCCGACCGCGCGGACCTTCCCGTTTACTTCGCGGGTTTCTTGGCGTTGGGCTTGGTTGGGAGCTTGACGCTCTCGTTCGGCTCGACGCCGGACTGGTGCGGTTTCGGCATCCGCCGCAACACGTCTTGCTCGCTAGGTATGGGTTGCGGTCCGCGGGGTTTGTGGTGCATTGCCATGTTTGGCCTCTTGGAGTGAAACAAATGGCAACCAGTCTATTGCATGCCGCGCGCTCTATGCTAGACGACTGCGGCCAGTAGGTACGCGTTCCATGACCAAAGCCATACGCGTCCCGCTTGTTGTCCCCTCCAGACGTTTAAGACCTGGGGAATCGTCATCGCACGCGTGAACACGGAAAGGTCGTTCATCAGCCGATCGAGTATCGCCGATGATACCCGGTGCGGTGCCAACGGGGTCGGATGCATCGTGCGCCTCGATGTGGTGTTGTAGGCCGTGATTCAGCGCTTGACTAGGTTGACCGCGGCGAGCACGGCGAGCGCGGACAGCGCTGTCGCGGCGAATGCCGCGCGCACCCGGTCCGGATCGACGATGACGGCGCGGCATTTTGGCATGCGCGCCGAATCGACCGCGCGCGTCTCGATGCCCGCGCACCGGCGCATACAGGTTGTCCGTTGCGCGCGGATTGGGCATCGCTGACGGGCTTCTTCCGCGATAGCGAAATCATCGAGCTGCAGCTGTCGCAGGCAGGCTTCGAGCGCATGGTCGAATTCGTGCGCCAGACGCACGAGCTCGACGCCCACGGTCGCGCGATCGTCATCAATTCGGAGCTGCCTGACGGAAGCCGCTTCTACGCTTCGCCGCGCACCTTCGATGCGTTGGAGAACTGCAACGTATGGGTGGCCCGCGCGCTCGAGGCAGCGGATCTTCCGGTGCGGTCGGAAACCGCGATCACCGCGGGCATGTTGCTTCGCCAGGTGCGCCGATTGCACGTCGCTGCGCCGGTCGCGAGCCAGCAGCCGCCGTAACGCCCATGCGGGAATCGACACCGACGCGACCGGCGGCACCGCTTTGGCTGAGGCTCGCCCTCAGCAACCGCTCAATGCCTAGGCCGCGTGGTACACCGCGAAGTCTCTGGCGTCATCCTGCCACACGTGCACATGAGCGAAGCCGACTGCCTGCAGCATCGTTGTGAACTGATCCGGCGAATATTTGTACGAATTCTCGGTGTGGATGCGCTCTCCTGCGCGGAACCGGCGCGGCACGCCATCGATGTGGACGATTGAATCGCACATCGCCGTGAGATGCATTTCGATGCGTCCTCGCGCGGCATCGTAGAAGGCGAGGTGCGCGAACGCGTCCGGATCGAAGTCGCACCCGAGCACGCGATTGACGTGGAGCAGGACGTTGCGGTTGAACGCCGCGGTCACGCCGAGCCGGTCAGCATAGGCCGCCTCGAGCCGCGCGCGGTCCTTGCGTGTGTCGACGCCGATCAAAAGACCGCTGCCGGCGCTAACGCAGTGGTGCCGGATATCGGCCAGGAACGCGCTCGCCTCCTCCGGCGTGAAGTTGCCGATCGACGAGCCGGGGTAGAAGAACGTGACCGCACCCTCCTTAAGCTCAGTACGCAGATCGAGGCCGTGCGTGAAGTCGGTGACCACGCCCATCGTCTCGAGTTCCGGGAATTCGAGCGCAAGGCGCGCGAGCGCTTCGCGCAGCGTTCCGGCGGCAATGTCCACGGCGACATAACGCGACGGCGCAAGAATCGGCAGCCATGCCGCGGCCTTGGCGCCGTCGCCGGCGCCAAGATCGACGAGCTGCGTGCCGCGGCCGACCGCCGCGGCGATATCGTTGCGATGTCGCGTAAAAATCGCGCGCTCGGTCCGTGTGAGATAGTACTCGGGCAGCTCGCAGATCGCAGCGTACAGCGCGGCGCCGAGCGAATCGTAGAAATACTTGGGCGCGATGACTGCATTCGCGCTGCGCAAGCCCGCGACCAATGCGCGACGCTCGGCGCCCTGATCGCTACGAAACCGATACACCAGGCGAGGCTCGCTCGGCGCATTCGCACTACGATCGCCGATCACCGACCGAATCGATGAACCGGATGCCGGTTGCATGCTATCTTGTCCTTCCCTGAATCGATGCGTATGACAGGGCACTCTACACCGTCGCGCGGACGCCGTGCGGACGCATCATGCCGAATGTCTGCCGTAGCGCGGATCCCGTTGCTGAGTTCGGCGCTCTTGGGGAACTCGGCCCGTGATGCCGCGCATGAGCACTAATTCCGGAACAACGGGATTGCGAATTTCAATCAAGCATGGATGCGCGATGTCGCTACTGAGCCGCGTTCCCGAGGCCCGTCGAAGCATATGCACGCTGCTTCCGCGGGCGCTCATCGCGGCCGCAATGGCACTGCTGTGGGTGTTGCCGCACGCCGTTGCCGCGCAGGCGATCCTGCGCGTCTCGGCCATTCCCGACGAAGCGCCGACCGAGCTGCAGAGGAAGTTCGCACCGCTCGGGCGTTATCTCGAACAACAGACCGGGATGAAGGTCGAATTCATTCCTGTGACCGACTACGCCGCGGTCGTCGAATCGCTCGTCACCCGAAGGCTCGACATGGCTTGGCTCGGCGGCTTCACCTACGTTCAGGCAAAGGAGCGCACAGGCGGAACCGCCACTCCGATCGTCCAGCGCGAGGAAGACACGCATTTCACGAGCAAGTTCATCACCGGGAACGAGAACATTCGCACGCTGGCCGATCTCAAAGGTAAGACGTTCGCGTTCGGGTCGCCGGCATCGACGTCGGGACACCTGATGCCGCGCTATTTCCTCTTGCAGGCAGGAATCGATCCCGATCGGGACTTCCGCAACATCGCGTACTCCGGCGCGCACGATGCGACGGCGGCCTTCGTGCAGAGCGGGAAGGTGGACGCCGGCGTGCTGAATGGTTCGGTCTGGGACAAGCTGGTGGAGGAGCGAAAGATCGATCCCGCCAAGGTGCGCGTGTTCGCCGTGACGGCGCCTTACCATGATTACAACTGGACCGTGCGCGCCGGCCTCGATCCGGCGCTGGTCAGTAAGATCACCGATGCGTTTCTCAAGCTCGATCCGCGCAGCCCGGAGCACCGACGCATTCTGGATCTGCAGCGCGCGTCGAAATTCGTCCCGACCCGGCCCGAAAACTACGACGCCATCGAGAGTGCGGCACGTGCCGCCAAGCTGATGCCCTGAGCGCCGCGGGTTTGCTCCCATGAGCTTCCAACTGGCGAACGTCGGCCTGTCGTATCCGAACGGGCAGCGCGCGCTATCCGGGGTCACGCTCGCCGCTGCACGCGGCGAGCGACTCGCCATCATCGGACCATCGGGCGCGGGCAAGACGTCGCTGTTGCGCCTGCTTGCGGTTTCGCTGCGCCCCGACGACGGCAGCATCGACGTGCTGGGGCAAACGCCGTGGCGGTTGTCGGCGCGTGCGCTGCGGCGTATGCGTTGCCGAATCGGCGTGGTGCACCAGAAGCCGCCGATTCCGGGCCGCCAGCGCGCGATCACGGCGATTCTCGCGGGACGGCTAGGCGTTTGGCCGTGGTGGAAATCGGTCGCTTCGTTGTTCTATCCCGCCGACATCACGGGCGCCGAGGCGCAGCTTGCCCGCCTCGAGCTCGCCGATCGGCTGTTCGAGCGCTGCGACCGTCTTTCGGGCGGCCAACTGCAACGCGTCGGTGTCGCGCGCGTGCTGTATCAGCAACCCGAGCTGGTCCTTGCGGACGAGCCGGTTTCCGCGATGGATCCGACGTTGGCCAATGTGACCCTCGGCGAGCTCGTGCAGGACGCAACGGCCCGCGCGGTGACACTGGTCGCCAGCCTGCACGCTGTCGATCTGGCGTTGCACTGGTTTCCGCGCATCGTCGGACTCAAGGCCGGCGAAGTCGTCTTCGACCTGCCGCCGGTGCGCATTACCGACGCGCTGCTGAGCGATCTGTACGCGTCCGAATCGAGCGTTCCGCCCACGCAGGCGCCGGAGCCGCTCGCGCTGCCCGCGCGCGGCGTACGCCCCGCCACGCGCGGACGATCGCCCCAACTGTGATCGCCGGCCGCACGCATCGGCTCGACCCCGACGCGCTCAAGCGCGCGACGGCATTGGTCATTGCGTTCCTGTTGCTGTGGCCGCTTCTGGTGTGGTCGCAGTTTCACCCGGCGTCGCTGTTCGAAGCGCGGAACCTCGCCGCGATGGCGCATTTCCTCGCGGGCTTCGTGCCACCGGAGACGTCCTCGGACTTTCTCGGCGATGTCGCGCGCGCCACGCTCGAAACGCTGGCGATCGCGACCTCCGGCATGGTGCTCGCCTTCGTGATTGCCGCCCCGCTGGCGTTCGCGACAACGCGCACGCTGTCGATCGCGCGCGTCGGACCAGGTCCTCACCTGTTCGCGAGCCGCGTGCTGCATGGGGTGACGCGCGCACTGATGGTGTCGCTGCGTGGCGTTCCGGAGCTCGTGTGGGCGCTGCTGTTCGTGCGCGCGCTCGGGCTCGGACCCGCCGCCGGCGTGCTCGCCCTGGCAGTCACCTACGGCGGCATGCTGGCCAAGGTCTACGCCGAGATTCTCGAGTCATCTGACACGGACGCGGCGCACGCACTGCTGCAGGCTGGCAGCGGACGGACGCTGGCGCTGCTCTACGGCTTGCTGCCGAACGCGGCACAGGAGCTGGTTTCGTACACCGTGTATCGCTGGGAGTGCGCGATCCGCGCTTCGGTGGTGATGGGTTTCGTCGGTGCCGGAGGGCTCGGTCAGTTGATGGACCAGTCGATGAAGATGATGAATGGCGGCGAGGCGGCGACCATTCTGGTCGTCTTCCTCGTGCTCGTGCTGATGGCAGACGCGATCAGCGCTGCGCTTCGCCGGCAGCTCGCGTAATGCACGAGCGCGTCGAAGCATGAGTCCCGATCGCAGCAAGGCACTGCAGTTATGTACGAGATGCATGCTGACGCTTGCGGGCATCGCGGCGCTCGTCTGCGCGAGCTTCGCCTATCTTTCGCTCCATCTCGAGCGCCTGCTCACGCTCGATGCGTTGCGCGATCTCACGAGTTTCTTCGTTTCCTTCTTTCCGCCCGATGTCTCGCGCAGCTTTATCGCGAAAACCACAACCGCAGGGATCGAGACGCTCGCCGTCTCGGCGGTCGGCACCTTGCTCGCCGTGCTCTGCGGCCTGCTCCTCGCCCTTCCGGCGTCGGGCCGCTACGGCGCGGGCTTGCGCATGTCGGCCCGTTTCATGCTGAACCTGCTGCGCTCGATCCCCGAGCTCGTGTGGGCCGCGCTCATGGTGCTCGCCGCGGGACTTGGTCCCTTCGCCGGGACGCTTGCGCTGGCGGCGCACACATCCGGCGTGCTGGGTCGGCTGTTCGCGGAAGCGCTCGAAAATGCGCCCCGTGCGCCGGCCGATGCGCTTGCGGAAGCGGGCGCTGCGCCCGCCCTCGCCTTCCTCTATGGCACGCTCCCCGGCGTGCTGCCACAGCTTTTGGCATACATACTGTACCGCTGGGAAATGAACATTCGCATGGCGGCGATCCTCGGCTTTGTCGGTGCCGGCGGGCTGGGACAAATGCTCTACTTCGAGCTGTCGCTGCTGCATCAGGCGCAGGCCTGTACCGTCATCATCGCCATGCTGCTGCTGGCGGCGTTCGTTGATACGTTGAGCGCGACGCTTCGACGGCGTCTCGCGATCGCTTGAGCGCCTAGGGCCTGTTCACGCCATGGGCGCAAACGCGAACGGGTGGCATGGGGCGCCAATCAAGGCGCCCGACGAAGCGAAGACCGGGCGTCTTCGCGAGGAGAGCAACGCAGAGTGGCGCCCCAGGCCGCCCGTTCCCTTTGGGTTGCTGCCGAAAACGCCCATAGCGTGAACAGGCCCTAGGTCAGCGCACAGGTCCGGAAGCCCACGAAAATGTCGTTGCGATGCGGCAGGTAGAAATTGCGATAGCGCGGATGATGCATGCGGGGTTGCGTAACCAGCGAACCGCCGCGCACGCTGCGGTGCGTGTGGAACCACGGTTGCGAGTAGTCGCGATAAGGATCGGGCGAGAACCCAGGATAAGGCGCGAAGGGGTCGGCCATCCACTCCCATACCGAGCCGCCCCATTCGATCAGTCCGAGCGTCGCGGCCCGCTCCCACTCCGCCTCGGTCGGCAGGCGGCGTGCCGCCCACCGGCAGTAGGCTTGCGCTTCGTAGGCATTCACGTGACAGACCGGCCGATCCGGCGGCAGCGGCTCCCAGCGCCCGAACCAGCGATGCTCCCAACCATCGTTCATCTTGCGCCAGCGCTGCGGATGCCCAAGCCGCGCGTCCTCGAGCCAGACGCGGCCTTCGTCCGACCACCAGCGGCGCTCCCGATAGCCGCCCGCTTCGACGAACTCGGCATACGCGGCGTTGCTGACGCACTCACGCGAAATGCTTGCGGGCGCGAGCATGACTTCGTGCGCCCATTTTTCGTTGTCGAACACGAAGCCGCCGTCCGCGCGCGAGCCCTGCAGGAACACGCCGCCCGGAATCTCGACGTCGCCGCGTTCGCCGCGCAACATGGGAACGGCAAGCGGAAACGGCGGCGGATAATCGAGCGTCTGGCGCATGTACGTGAGCGCCTCAGCGTGCATGTCCTCGTGAAACAGCGCCAGCCGAAAGAAGTACAGATCGCGCTCGTCGCCGGCCGAAAGCTTGGCGCACACGCCGTCGAGCACGGCGCGCGCGTACTCGCGCAACTGCGCAAGCGGCGGATAATCGAGCGTCCAGCGGTCGCGGTGCGCGATGCGGCCCGAATCGAACCAGTCGTCCACGCAGGGCAGGATCGAGGGACGCCCCGTCACAAGCTCGTCGCGTTCGTTCCAATGCGCCTCGCGCAGCACCCACCATTCGGTGAACCACGCGACATGGCCGAACTCCCAGCGCGGCGGATTGATGCCGGGGTGGTAAGGCACCTGCCATTGCTCGGGCGCGAGATCGGCGAGGACGGCCCAGGTGCGCGCGTGCGCGTCGATCAGCGCACGCTCGAGATCGGCCTTGTTCACTTTCCTGGCGGCAAATCCTTCCGCTTGCATCGATGCGTGCTCCCAAAACGAACGTGATCGTGATCAGCCCGGCGTTGCGGGCTGCGAACAATGGCAATTGGCGCACCGCGTATCGCTGGTCGCGGTTTCTGCGGCCATGCTTCGACGTCGAGGTGTGCAGCGCATGGACCCCGGCTGCCAGGTCCAACGCGCAATGCATGATCGCGCTGCACGCCCGCCGATCGGCGGCCGCCGTGGCAAGCTTCGCCGAAGCGCATCCCGATCGCCCTCTCATCGTGGTGCTGACCGGAACCGATCTCTACCGCGATGTGCCAAGCGACGCCCAGGCCCGGCGCTCGCTCGACCTCGCATCGCACCTCGTGGTGCTGCAGGAAGCCGCTGTCGACCTGCTGCAGTCTCGGTATCGGCGCAAATGCCGGGTGATCTACCAGTCGGCACCGCCCCTCAGGGCCGGTATGCAGAGCCGTCGTACGTTCGATGTGATCTTCGTCGGCCACATGCGCGCCGAAAAGGACCCGCTGACGCCGATGCGCGCGCTGGCATGGTTGCCGGCGGACTCGCGCGTGCGGCTTATTCAGATCGGCGAGGCCCTGAGCGATGAGTACGCGCGTGCCGCGCAGGCGCTGCAGGCACGCGCCTGGCCGTCGGTGCAACGGTATCGCTGGCTCGGGGATCGCCCGCACGGCGAAACGCGACGGCGGATAAGCGATGCCCACGCGATGGTCATCTCGAGCGTAATGGAGGGCGGCGCCAACGTCATCGTCGAGGCCGTCAGCTGCGGCGTGCCGGTGATCGCGAGCCGGATCTCCGGCAACATCGGCATGCTCGGCCGCGACTACGACGGCTACTTCGGTCCGGGCGATGACCGCGAGCTCGCGCGCTTGCTCGACCGCATCAGCCGCGACCGCGCTTTCCTCGCGCACCTGCAGCAGCAGTGCGCCGTGCGGGCGCCGCTGTTCGAACCCGCGCGCGAGGCCGCGGAGGTCAATCGGCTCGTGAACGACGCGCTCGAGCACAGAGGACCGCGTATCGACGTCAATCGCTTGCACGGCGAATCGGATCGCTTTGACAGCAATCAACCCGAACGATAGGAAACCATGATGGACACGGCGACAGACATCAGGCTCACTTCATTCTCGCACGGCGGCGGATGCGGCTGCAAAATCGCGCCCGGCATATTGTCGGACATTCTCAAGAACGCGCGCGCGCCATTTCTGCCGCCGCAGCTCCTCGTGGGCATCGAGACCGGCGACGACGCAGCGGTCTACAAGCTCAACGACAGCCAGGCGCTGGTCGCCACCACCGATTTCTTCATGCCGATCGTCGATGATCCGTATGATTTCGGGCGCATTGCCGCGACCAATGCCATCTCCGATGTCTACGCGATGGGCGGCACGCCGATCATGGCGCTCGCTCTGGTCGGCATGCCGATCGACAAGCTGCCGCTCGAAGTCATCCGCCGGATCCTGGAGGGCGGCGAATCGGTCTGCACCGAGGCCCGCATCCCCATCGCCGGCGGCCACACGATCGATTCCGTCGAGCCGATCTACGGGCTGGTCGTCATGGGACTCGTGCATCCGGACAAGGTGAAGAGGAACCGCGGCGCGCGAGCGGGCGACAAGCTGATCCTCGGCAAGCCGCTCGGGATCGGCGTGCTGTCTGCGGCAGTAAAGAAGAACAGGATCGACGCGGCCGGCTATCGCGACCTGATCGCGACGACGACCAAGCTCAACACACCGGGCCAACGGCTTTCGCAGTTACCCGGCGTACATGCGATGACCGACGTCACCGGATTCGGCTTGCTCGGGCATCTGTTGCCGCTGTGCCGCAGTGCGAAGCTCCACGCTCAACTTGCGATCGATCGGATCCCATTGCTGCCGCGTGTGGAAAGCATGGCGGCGGAAGGCCTCGTGACCGGCGCGAGCGGCCGCAACTGGGTCTCGTATGGCGAAGAAGTCGCGCTGGCCTCGACGATCACCGCGGCGCAGAAGGCGCTGTTGACCGATCCGCAGACCAGCGGCGGGCTGCTGGTGGCCTGTGCGCCCGACGCGGCCGACGACGTGTTGTCGATTTTCCGCGGCGAGGGCTTCGATCG
Organism: Casimicrobiaceae bacterium; assembly: GCA_036395475.1. GTDB lineage: Bacteria > Pseudomonadota > Gammaproteobacteria > Burkholderiales > Casimicrobiaceae > PALSA-1003. Next base: position 12,470 of record DASWDF010000049.1, on the reverse strand, counting down.
CGCCGCGGTCATCGGCGAGCTGGCCGAAGGTCAGCCCCGCGTCACAGTGGCCTGACGCAGGTCGCGCAGACGCGTTCATGATCCATTCGCCGCCGGCGCGATAACCATCGGTGGTCGCGGCGCGACGGCGACCACGCGTCGGGTCAGCGGTTGAAGGAGCCGCATCGCGCCACGCGCGTAGACAGGGTGGGCACGCAAGGTCCATACACGGGGCGGTGCGACCTTCGTCGTCCGGCACAATTCTTCACCGAGCACCGGCGGTTCCTACCGCCACGTGCCAACCGCGCCCCGCGTGCCACAATTGCCGCAAGAGATTTTCGGATGAGCCAATACCCCCCGCTACGCCTGCACGTGCCCGAGCCGACCGGGCGCCCCGGCCACGACACCGATTTTTCCTACCTGCACCTGTCGCGCGCGGGCGAAGTGCGCTCGCCGCCAATCGATTCCTCGCCCGCCGACACCAGCGATCTCGCCTATACACTGGTTCGCGTGCTCGACGACGATGGCCGCGCGGTCGGTCCGTGGGTCCCGCAGGTGGACGCACATTTTCTGAAAAGAGGGTTGCGCGCGATGCTCAAGACGCGCGTGTTCGACGCCCGGATGCTGATCGCGCAGCGCCAGAAGAAAATGTCGTTCTACATCCAAAGCCTGGGCGAAGAGGCGATCGGCGGCGCCCATGCCATGGCGCTAAGGGACGGGGATATGTGCTTTCCCACCTATCGCCAGCAGAGCCTGCTCCTCGCGCGCGACGACGCGCCGATGGTCGAGATGATCTGCCAGTTGCTCTCGAACGAGCGCGATCCGTTGAAGGGCCGGCAGTTGCCGGTGATGTACTCGGTGCGCCGCGCCGGCTTTTTCTCCATTTCCGGCAATCTCGCCACCCAGTTCATCCAGGCGGTCGGCTGGGGGATGGCCTCGGCAATCAAGGGTGACACCAGGATCGCCTCGGGGTGGATCGGCGACGGCGCGACGGCAGAAGCTGATTTTCACACCGCCCTCACCTTCGCCCATGTCTACCGCGCGCCGGTGATCCTCAACGTCGTGAACAACCAGTGGGCGATCTCGTCGTTCCAAGGCCTTGCCGGCGGCGAGGCGACGACGTTCGCCGCGCGCGGTGTCGGTTGCGGCATCGCCTCGTTGCGAGTCGACGGTAACGACTTCCTTGCCGTGTATGCGGCATCGCGCTGGGCCGCCGAACGCGCGCGCCGCAATTTGGGGCCGACGTTAATCGAATGGATCACTTACCGCGCCGGCGCGCATTCGACATCCGATGATCCATCCAAGTACCGGCCGGCCGACGACTGGGCGCGCTTCCCGCTGGGGGACCCGGTCGAGCGGCTGAAGAAACACCTGATCGTCGGCGGTGCCTGGTCGGAAGAGGAGCACGTCCGATTGCAGAAGGACGTCGAGGCGGAAGTGATCGCCGCACAGAAGGAGGCCGAGAGCTACGGCAGCTTGGCCGACGGCCGGATCCCCAGCCCGGCGACGATGTTCGAGGACGTCTACAAGGACATGCCGGAGCATCTACGTCGGCAACGCCAGCACCTCGGGATCTGATCATGCCGGCAATGACGATGATTCAAGCGTTGCGTTCCGCGATGGACGTGATGCTCGAACGCGATCCTAACGTGGTCGTCTTCGGCGAGGACGTGGGCTACTTCGGCGGCGTGTTCCGCTGCACCGAGGGACTGCAGGCAAAGTACGGCAAATCGCGCGTGTTCGACACGCCAATCTCCGAGGGGGGCATCGTCGGCGCCGCGGTCGGCATGGGCGCCTACGGGTTGCGGCCGGTCGCCGAAATCCAGTTCGCCGATTATTTCTACCCCGCGTCAGACCAGATCGTGTCCGAAGCGGCGCGGCTGCGCTACCGCTCGGCCGGCGAGTTCAGCGCGCCGATCACCCTACGAATGCCTTGCGGCGGCGGCATCTACGGCGGGCAGACGCACAGCCAAAGTCCGGAAGCACTGTTCACTCATGTATGCGGCGTGCGCACCGTAATGCCATCGAACCCGTACGACGCCAAGGGCCTGTTGATCGCGTCGATCGAGAACGACGACCCGGTCATTTTTCTCGAACCCAAGCGCCTCTATAACGGCCCCTTCGACGGCCACCATGATCGGCCCGTAGTGCCGTGGTCGAAGCACCCGCTGGGTGAAGTGCCCGAAGGCTATTACACGGTGCCACTGGAGTCGGCAAGGCTGTTCCGTCCGGGCAACGACCTGACGGTCCTCACCTATGGGACGATGCTGTTCGTGTCGGAGGCGGCAGCGCTCGAGGCCGGCCTCGACGCCGAGATCATCGACCTGCGCAGCATTTGGCCGCTCGATCTCGACGCCCTCGTCACCTCGGTGAAGAAGACGGGCCGCTGCGTGGTCGTGCATGAGGCCACGCGCACCAGTGGGTTCGGCGCCGAACTGGCTTCGCTGGTGCAGGAGCATTGCTTCTACCATCTCGAAGCGCCGATCGAACGGGTGACCGGCTGGGACACGCCGTATCCGCACGCCCAGGAGTGGGCGTACTTTCCCGACCCGAAGCGGATTGGCGAGGCGTTCAGACGGGTGATGGAGCGGTAGATGAACGACGCCTAGCGCGCTGACACGTCCATCAGGGCGCCGGAGCCAAAACGGCGGTCATTTCGAAGGCGCGACCTCACGCGCAGGAATCGTTTCGGGATGCCGCGGAGATTCCCGCTTGCAAACGAATGACGAAGGATGACAAACGTGGCGTCATCGATTTCTGCAATGCGCGATAGGCCGGCGCTGGAGGCGTTGTGGGCATATACGTAATCAAGATGCCGGACATCGGCGAAGGCATTGCCGAGGTCGAACTGGTTGAGTGGCACGTCAAACCGGACGACAGGGTGACCGAGGACCAGAGCCTGGCCGATGTGATGACCGACAAGGCGAGCGTCGAAATTCCGACGCCGGTGGCGGGCAAGGTGCTGGCGCTCGGCGGCAAGCCGGGTGACGTGATAGCAGTCGGCGCCGAATTGATACGGATCGAAGTCGAGGGCGCGGGCAACGTCGCGGCCGATGCATCTCCGGCTGCGGCGCGTGCACAACCTGCGGCGGCAGCTGCCGCGCCGGCACCGGTTTCGCAGGTGCAGCGCGCAGCGGTGCCTGCGCCACCCTTCCCTCCTGGGCGCGTGACCGCCGTTTCACCTGCTGCGTCCAAGCCCTCATCCACGCCTTCCACAGCCCACGCTGCAGCGCCAACTCCACCTCGGCGCGCATCGGGAGAAAAGCCGATCGCCTCGCCTGCAGTGCGCCGGCGTGCGTGGGATCTCGGTGTCGAGCTGCAATTCGTGCAGGGCAGCGGGCCCGGCGGGCGGATCATGCACGAGGATCTCGATGCGTATGCGGCGCGCGGCGCCGACGCGTCCCGTGCGGGCATCGGCGGCATGCGCTATGTCGAGCGGCACGAGGAGGAAACGTTGCCGGTCATCGGCCTGCGCCGCAAGATCGCGCAGAAGATGCAGGAGTCGAAGCGACGCATTCCTCACTTCACCTACGTCGAGGAAATCGATGTCACGGAACTGGAAGCGCTGCGCGCGCGGTTGAATGCCAGCTGGGGAGCGGCACGCGGACGGCTGACCATCCTGCCGTTCCTGATGCGCGCGATCGTGTGCGCGGTGCCGGCGTACCCGCAGATCAACGCGCGCTACGACGATGACGGCGGTACGATGACGCGCTACGGCGCGGTGCACATCGGCATCGCCACACAGACCGAGGGCGGGCTTATGGTGCCGGTCGTGCGGCATGTCGAAGCGCGCGACCTATGGTCGTGCGCGGCCGAGGTCGCGCGCCTCGCTGAAGTGGCGCGCACCGGCAAAGCCTTGCGCGAAGAACTATCCGGCTCGACCATCACGATCACCAGTCTGGGTCCGCTGGGCGGCATCGTCACCACGCCGGTAATCAACTACCCGGAAGTGGCGATTGTTGGCGTCAACCGCATTGTCGAGCGACCGGTGATCCGCGCCGGGGCCATTGTGCCGCGGCTGATCATGAATCTGTCGTCCTCGTTCGACCATCGCGTCGTCGATGGCCTGCATGGGGCCGAGTTCGTGCAGGCGCTGCGCGGCTATCTGGAAAGCCCGGCGTCGCTGTTCATCGAGTAATGATGCAAACACTCTCCACCACCCTTCTCGTCATCGGTGGCGGTCCCGGCGGATACGTCGCGGCAATCCGCGCCGCGCAACTCGGTGTCGCCACCACGATGGTCGAAGGCGAGTTTCTGGGTGGCACCTGCCTCAACATCGGCTGCATTCCGTCGAAAGCGATGATCCACGCCGCCGAGGAGTTCGACCAAGCGCGGCGCTATGCCGGAAGCTCGGCGCTGGGCATCCATGTACAGTCGCCCACTATCGATCTGACGCACACCGTGCGCTGGAAGGACGGCATCGTCAGCCGGCTCACGGGTGGGGTCGCTGCGCTGCTGAAGAAGAACGGTGCGCAGGTAATCAAAGGTTGGGCGCGCATCCTCGACGGCAAGACGGTCGAGGTATCGGTGCAGGGCGACACCGTGCGCATCACCTGCGAGCACCTGCTGCTCGCATCCGGGTCCCAGGCGGTTGCGCTGACGGAGATGCCATTCGGCGGACCCGTCGTTTCCTCCACCGAGGCGTTATCGCCGCCATCGCTGCCGCGACGGCTGGTGGTTGTCGGTGCCGGCTACATCGGCCTGGAACTGGGCATCGCGTATCGCAAGCTGGGCGCAGAAGTGGCCGTGGTCGAGGCGCTCGATCGCGTGCTGCCCGCCTATGACGAGGAGCTGGTGAAGCCGGTCGCCGCGGCGCTGCGGCGGCTGGGCGTACAACTGCACCTGGGCTGCACCGTGCACGGGCTGAACGCGAAGGGCGACGCGGTGCGCGTTAAAAATGCGCAGGCGGAAGAGTCGCTGCTGCCCGCCGATCGGGTGCTGGTCGCAGTCGGCCGCCGTCCGCGCACCCAAGGCTGGGACCTCGAGAGACTCATGCTCGACATGAATGGCAGTGCCGTGCGCATCGACGACCAGTGCCGCACGTCGATGAAGAACGTCTGGGCGATTGGCGATGTGACGGGCGAGCCGATGCTCGCGCATCGCGCAATGGCGCAGGGCGACATGGTGGCCGAGATCATCGCCGGCAAGCGGCGCCGCTTTGCGCCGGCAGCGATTCCCGCCGTGTGCTTCACCGATCCCGAGGTCGTGGTAGTGGGCCTCTCGCCCAAAGAAGCGGCGGCCGCGGGACTCGAGTGCATAAGTGCGATGTTTCCGTTTTCCGCCAATGGCCGCGCGATGACCCTCGAAGCGGCCGATGGCTTCGTGCGTGTCGTGGCGCGGCGCGACAACCACCTGATCGTGGGCTGGCAGGCGGTGGGCGGCAACGTTTCCGAACTCAGCACGGCCTTCTCGCACTCGCTCGAGATGGGCGCACGCCTCGAAGATGCCGCCGGCACCATCCATGCCCATCCAACGCTGGGCGAAGCCGTCCAGGAAGGCGCGCGGCGGGCGCTGGGACACGCACTGCACATCTGAAACAATGAAATCGACCCGCAATGCGGCGCCTGAACCCTCGCGGATCGGTTGCCGTTTCCGTGCCGGCATCGCTTCGCGTCGACGCTTATCGCAACCGCCCTGCGAGCCTGAGGCCATCACGCAAGTTCAGGCTCATCCGCACAAAGTTGGTTGCGCCAAGCAGCAGCTCGACGGCTTGGGACCGCTTAGAACGCATCATCGAACTCGCCGATCACCGCCTTGGAATACGGATAATAGCCGCGGGAAGCAGGATGAGCAGCCGATTCGCCGCGATGAACGGCATGCACATCTTCTTGTGGTCGAGCACCCATCCGCTTCGGTTCCTGCAGAGCGCTAAGCCGCTTTCGGCGATCTCCGCCATTGCTGGAACCATCACCCACTCGCATACACGATGCCGCGCTTGACCACAGTGATCGCTTCATGCAACAGGAACAACTCGGCAATCACGGTTGAGCTCCAGAGGCCGAACACGCACAGCATTGCGATCGGGCCGGTAATCGCATGAACGTGGAATTTCATCGGGTCACTCCTTCGTCATCGACGGCCAGCCGTTCACGCATCGTCGCAAGAATATGTCGGACAGCGCGCATCTCCCGTTGCGACAGGTCCGAAGTAAGGCACTTGGCATGTACTTGCACCACATCCTGTCGGTGTTCGGATAAGCGTTGCCACCCTTCTCCGTGAACCGATAGAACGGCGAGCACTGGTCGTTGGGATATGGCAGTTGCTCGATTATTTAGGTCGTCTGCAAGCAAGAGATTCACTGCACGGCGAGACGCACGTGCTTACCGATGCGAGTCAACATGCTCAGCAGTGCACCGATGCTGTTAAGAACTGACGCGAAACCGGGGGGACGTCACGCGATCTGGCTCCTCTATACTAAGCAGTCCATGCTTCCGGGGAAGTCGCGAGGCAGCGCATGAAGTGGACGATGAATGAGAACTCGCTGTTCGCGGTCCTGCTGCGCTCGTCGTGGTGGATCAGTTTCGCCATCGCCGGCACGGTGGCCGCCGTCGCAATCGCGCTGCTACCCGAGGCGTACCGGATCTTCGGCACCGTTACCGGTTTGCCGTTTCTGGCGATCGGGTGTATTGCCGCCTGGAAGCATTTCCAGGCGCCGTCGATCGCCCGCATCGACAACACGCTCGCCGCGGTTCGTGCCATGTCGTGGGTCGAATTTTCCCGCGCCCTCGAGGCGGCATATCGGCGGCAAGGATACGGAGTCAGCGCCGTTAGCGGGACCGCTGCCAATTTCGAGATCACGAAGGAGGGGCGTACCGCGCTCGTCAACTGCAAGCGCTGGAAGGTGGCGCACACGGGCGTCGAGCCTCTGCACGACCTCCACGCCATGAAAGAAGCGCGCAATGCGCATGAGTGCATCTACGTAGCCGCCGGCGAGATCACCGACAACGCACGCGCCTTTGCCATCAAGCACGCGATCAAGCTGGTAGGCGGCCCCGAACTCGCGCGGTTGCTGCCCCGCGAGGCATGCAGCAAGAAAGCTTCTTGACGCAGTGGATTCAAGCGCGCAACGACTGCGCAGCACGCCCGCGCCTCGCATCTCAAGGACAACGTAGTCCCCGCCACCGGTGCGTCAACGCCACGCGAAATCCTCGCCCACGTCCGCAATCCCCCGGCCAAGCGCACGGCAGCGCCTAGCCGCAGTGCGCAGTGGCGATCGGCCGGGTCCGACCCGAAGCCGACCTACGTGCCGCTCGAAACCGGGGGCAACCAGCGAAACGGGCTCGCCGCGAAAGCGCATTTCGACGCGGACGAGCACGGCGTTGCGGTGTCGCTGCGCACGGTGGAGCGGGCGGTAAAGCCGTTGCGCCAGCAATGGCGAGCCCAGGCACTGGCCACGGTGCGCTTCGAGACGGCGCCGGGAGCACAACTGCAGATCGACTTCGGCGAGCGCGCGGTGATGATCGCCGGTGAGCGCGAGCGCGTGTACTTGTTTGTGGCGACGCTCGGTTATTCGCGGCGGCTGCACTTGCGGGTGTTTCGGCATGAGCGCCAGGCGAGTTGGTTCGACGGGATGGAAAGCGCCTTTGCGGCCTTCGGAGGGGTCGCCGCCGAAGTGCTGCTGGACAATGCCCGGGCGTTGGTGGTCCATCACGATCCGGTTACGCGTGAAGTGCAGTTCAACGACCGCCTGCTCGCCTTCGCCAAGCACTGGGAGTTTGTGCCGCGCGCCTGTGCCCCGTATCGAGCGCGCACCAAGGGCAAGGATGAGCGCGGGGTGGGCTATGTGAAGCACAACGCGCTCGCTGGGCGCGAGTTCGCGAGCTTCGCCGCGCTGGAAGCCCATCTCGAGCAGTGGGTGCGCGAGATTGCCGATGTGCGCGTGCATGGCACGACCGGCGAAGCACCGATAGCGCGCTTCGCGCGCGAGGCCGCCGCGCTCAAGTCGATCGCGGGCAAGCCACCGTTTACGGCCTCGCGCCTGCTGCAACGGCGGGTGCAGGCCGACTGCTGCGTCGAAGTCGAACGCAATGCGTACAGCGTGCCATGGCGACTGATCGGTGAGCCGGTGCACGTTGAGTTGGGTGGCGGTCAAGTCAGGATCTTTCACGCCGGACGCCAGGTCGCCGAGCATGTCGAACGGCTGGGGCGTCGCGAGCGCGCCGTGCTGGCCGAACATTACGTGGGAGTCGCCAAGGCTTGGCCGCCATCGGCGATGACGGCCACGGCGAACGAGTTGCTGCGACCATTGGCTGAATACGAGACGCTCGCCGGCGGGAGCTGGTGATGGATGTCGCACAAGATCAATTGCTGCGCATGTTGACGCGGTTGAAATTGACCGCGATCCGCGATCAGCTCGACAGCCTCCTCGATGAGGCAGGTCGGGGCGAATTGACGTTGCGCGATGCGCTCGCGTTGCTATGCGAGCGCGAGATCAGCCGCAAGTACCAGCGGCGCATCGACATGGCGCTCTCCATTGCGAAGTTTCCATTCCTGCGCGACCTGGCCGGCTTCGATTTCAAGGCGCAGCCGTCCGTCGATGTCAAGCAGATCCGTGAGCTCGCCACCGGTCGCTTCATCGCCAACGGCGAAGCGCTGCTGTTGCTCGGTCCGCCGGGGGTTGGGAAAACGCATCTGGCCGTGGCGCTCGGGCGCGAAGCAATTGTGGTCGGCTACTCGGTATTGTTCGTGAGCGCCGCTGCGCTGGTCGCTACCTTGATGAAGTCGCAACTCGACGGCCGGCTCGACGAGAAACTGACCCACTACGCCAAACCGAAGCTGCTGATCGTGGACGAACTCGGTTACCTGCCGCTGGAACCGCATGCCGCGCACCTGTTCTTTCAGTTGGTGTCGCGTCGCTACGAGCGCGGCAGCTTGCTGATCACCAGCAACCGGGCAGTCGCCGAGTGGGGAACGGTGTTCGGCGATCCGGTCGTTGCCACTGCGATCCTGGACCGCCTGCTGCATCACAGTCATGTAGTGACGATTCGCGGAGAGAGCTATCGCCTGCGTGAAAAGCGTCGTTCCGGATTGCTCACCCAATCCACCACCGCCAAGGCGGCGGTCAACGCATCAGCTTGACCAACAGGGGGTCAATTCCTCATGTCGCCAGGGGTCAGTTCCGGATGTCGCTTGACACCTGCATCGAGCACGATCGGGATTGGTCAAGGCAAGAACGGCGCAGGCAAATCAGATTCGCGGGCTCCTTCATGAATTCGGGATTACCCTGCCGCAGGGCATCGGGTACATCGCCCAGCGCCTGCCTGCGATCCTGGAAGATGGCGCGAACGGTCTGCCGGGAATTCTGCGGAAGCTGCTTGATCGGCTGTTCGCGCACCTCGGGGAGCTCGAGCGGCAAGTGGCGGAATTGGAGCGCGAGATCCAATCGGTGCATCGTGCAGACGACGCAAGCCGGCGCCTTGCTGAAATCCCGGGTATCGGACCATTGACGGCGAGCGCTCTCTTGGCGTCGATCGGACAGGGAAGTGCATTCCGCAATGGCCGGCAACTGGCAGCCTGGATCGGTCTTGTGCCGCGACAACATTCCACGGGCGGGAAAGCCACCCTACTTGGGATAAGCAAACGCGGCGATGCATATCTACGCACGCTATTCATTCACGGCGCGCGAACGTTGATCCGCCACTGGGAACACAAGACGGGCCGGGAAAACAGTTGGCTCACTCATCTGTTGCGGCGGCGAAACAAAAACGTCGCCACCGTCGCGCTCGCCAATAGGAACGCTCGAATCGCTTGGGCGCTGCTTGCTCACGGACGTCGGTTCGACCCAGGCTATGCCTCTGCACGGCTGGCAGCATGATGGCAGCTCAATAGCAATATGCACGAACAACGCTGGAAGATTTCTCGACCGGTTGCTCAGGCAATCACGATGTGATGGCAAGATAGGTAATACCGTGATCAGGCAAACCCGTCTTTCGCAGCGATCTTCAGAGATCGTGAAAGTGTTAGGGCCCTCGATCAGCGTATTCCATCAGGGACGGAGGCTAAAGCCTCGCACAAAGTCCGGATCTATGGCTGCAATCGATACCTTCTGCGCCGCCCGTCGCGAATGCTTGACAATAGCGGGGCGTCCATCTATGCGAAACATCGTTGACACAACCCAAGCTCCCCGATCGGCTTGCGACCATGGCGAGCGCCCAGGCGCGCGATAAGAGCGCGATTGATCTTCCGGTCGGTCACAGCCTCACAGAACTTCGGGCTAAGGAGCAAAGAAAGCTAACGATACGCTGACCATACCCAGATTTAATAAGGTCACCACGATCCATCCCCAGAAGAGAAAGCCCGTCCCCTTATCAATGGGCTGGATTGCATCGTCACTAATTTCTGAAGTCGTTTTTGCCATAACCACCTCCCGGGTTGATCCTGCTATGTCCTTCCTAAGTATCAAGTCCAGCGGTGCAGTTAGCCGAACTGGATAGGCCAGTTACCCATTATTCCAAAAGCGCCAGCCGTGAAGATCAGCACCACCAGGACGAAGATAACGCCCGGTATAAGGGCCGTCGGCGTATAGACAAACTCCCGTGTCGGCGTCAACTTGAGCGTCGCCAGGTCACTGCCCAGTTCAGAAGCAACCAGCAGCTTCTTGCCGGCGAACATGGTCATCCCGATGACCACGAAGAAAAGAACACCGGCGATCAACGTCAGTGTACCCCCGACACCCATCGCCACGTTCATCAATGCCTCCCAGGATTTAGGAGCCGCACCGCCAAAACTTATGTCTGCGGCGCGCCGGGGAACACCGGCATATCCGGCCAGAGTACCCGCCCATGCAAAGACAAGTAATGCAATGCTTAGCAGATAAGGCTGTATGCGGGCAATGACCGAGCCCCAGATATCACGCTTCATGCAGATGCTCACAGCGTAATAAATGATCCCCATGTAAATCAGGCTTGCGGCACCAACAACCATCGGATGAATATAGGCTGGTACGGCAAACGTCCCGTGAAGCAGCGAGGCCGTCTGCTCCTGCAGAAGAACGGCAGTCAGGCCTCCAGCAATGCCAAAAGTAATCATGCCCATGATCAAGGAGGCAAATGCCGGATTCTTCCAGGGCAGATGCCTTATCCAGCCGAAAAGGCCGTGCCCGGCCGACCTCATGCGGGCTTCCATCATGCCCGTGATGATGAACATGTGAAGGATGGAAGGTATCCATACCAGCAAGGAAAGCGCCGAGCCGATGATCTTGATGCCCTCCGTGATGGAAGGGTCGGCCATGAGGTGATACACGAACGTCGGCGGCACGACGGCTGGGTACATCAGGAATAAGCCTTTCGCTACCGTTTTTCGGTATACCGAATCGGCGCCTGTGGTGAGCTCCACTAGCACGTAGGCAGCGCCAATCATCGCCATTGCGGGAATGTAATGGATTATGTGAAACATCACGTGATAGGTCAGCCTGAAGTTCAAGGCGAATTCCCTGGCATCCGTGCCTATCCAGCCCACAGACCAAAGGAAGGCGGGGATGTAAAGGAAAAAGGCGGCGAGCACTATGGAAAATATCAGCGGGACCGCACAGATGGCGGCAAAAGTGCTGATGTGTACTTCGCTCAGCATTCTCTTCCACGCCTCGACCGAACCCTTTCGCTCCACCCAGGTGATCACAGTCGCCAGGAAATCCAGAGTGATGAGGAAGGCGCCCGTAGCCACGAACAGATAGCCGAGGTAAATCAGCGGAGTGGCCGCAAAGGATTCAGCCAAAGGAGGGAAGGCGGTGTACAACACATCGGCGCCGGAAAAAACGCCCACCATATTGATGACTAGCCCGGCAGTGGTGAAAACGAAAGCCAGCCAACCAAGCTTGAGGCTCCACAACCGTCCCCCGTTCCTTAAAGCAGTAGCCCCGGCGATCAGCAGAGCCGCTTGAACAAAAGCAAACCAGTAAACGAAGCCGAGAATGGCGTGTCCGGTCAACATTCGATAATACAAATCTCCCCTAGCAAGACCGGCAGCCGGCGTTTTGATCACGACCAGAATGGCAGCCAGGGCAAAGGCACCCACGAGGGATAGCAACCCGGCGATGCCGTAGGCGGCCATGAGCTTTTGGTCATCGGGATGGCTTTTTCCTATTTCCTGGACTAGAGACATGAGATCCTCCGCTCGCTTGCCACACTCCTGATTCTCTTCATTGCTGCTGAGTGTTGACGATCTTTACTTGCCATGTCGCTCACCAGGTTTGTGACCTTTCGTGCCGGTGCTCATCTTTTCGTGCTCTTCTTTGCTCATGTTCTCATGATGTTCTTCGCTGTCAGCCTCCTCGACGATGATGGAAAAATACATGTAGTCATGCCCGATGCCGCAGTACTCGTTGCAGACAACAAGGTGAGTACCTGGCTTCATCGGTTTCAGTTTGAGAGCCGTCACCATCTTCGGCATGACGACGGCGTTGTAGCTGGTATCGCCCATCTGAACGGAAAAGGCATGAACCACATCCTTGGATAACATCTGCAGGTCATACTGCTCTCCCGCCGCCAGCCGTA
>DASWDF010000048.1:0-2166 GCA_036395475.1 Casimicrobiaceae bacterium | reverse complement strand
CAGCTTCCCCGGGCATCGCGCTTCGCGCTCAGCCCGGGCTACGTCGCTGCGCAGCGTCGCGAGCCGGTCGCGCAGACGCCGCTAGTATACGGGTTACAATCGGCGCCAGAAAACGAGGGGGGATGTGGTGCGTACGACGCATCGGCCTGTGCTTGCAGTGCCGACAACCGGCGATCACGAGTGAAACGTACGCCGCAGATCTTGCCGTACTCGAACTCGCGCACCGCGTACGTCGAGTACGATCCCGGCGCGATCGGCGCCGCGGCCCGGGCCGCCGCGCTGATCGAGGCCGCGGCGCCGTGGTCGAAGGTCGAGCACATCGGCAGCACCGCGATTCCCGATTGCGCGGGCAAGGGCATCGTCGATCTGATGGCGAGGTATCCGCCGGGCAAGCTCGAGGCGACGCGTGAGGCGATCGACGCGCTCGGCTTCCAGCGCCAGATGGCGGGCCATATTTTTCCCGAGGAGCGGCCGATGCGCGTCGGCGCAATCCAATACGCCGGCAAGCGCTATCGTTTGCACGTGCACTTGATCGGCATGAACAGCCCGGAAGAAGAAACGCTGCGGCGCTTCCGCGACGTGCTGTGCGCCGACGCCGCGCTGCGCGATGCCTATCAGGCCAAGAAGCGCACGATTCTGGAGTCCGGCGTGCTCGAACCCAAGGATTACACCTACGCCAAGCGCGAGTTCATCACCTCGGTCATCGGCCCCCATTGAGCATGGCTTCGATGCGCGTGTTCGGATTCGCGGGCTGGTCCGGCAGTGGCAAGACGACGCTCATCGAGCAATTGATCCCGCGCTTCATGGCACATGGACTGACGGTGTCGCTGGTCAAGCATGCGCATCACGAGTTCGACCTCGACCAGCCGGGCAAGGATTCGTTCCGGCACCGCGAAGCAGGATGCCGCGAGGTGCTCGTGACCTCTGCCGTCCGCTGGGCCTTGCAGCACGAGCTGCGGGGAAAACCGGAACTCACGCTCGACGAGGCGCTCCAACGGCTGTCACCCTGCGACCTGGCATTGGTCGAGGGTTTCAAGGGTTCCCCGATCCCCAAGCTCGAGGTCTATCGGGAAAGCGTCGGGAAGCCGTTGCTGCACCCGCGCGACCCGGCGATCGTCGCGGTAGCAACCGACGGGCCATTGGCGACCGCGCTTCCGGTTCTGCCCCTGGGAGACCCTGACGCCGTTGCAACATTCATCCTCCGCCATGTCGGTCTGGAGGGACGTGGGAATTGACTTGGGCGGGGGCTTGGGCGTAAGGTCGATTTGTGGACATCCCTGTGCATCCGTAGTGGATCGCAGGTGGATAGCGGAGCTAAAAGTCGTGAAAAAACAAAAGCTTCTGGGGATATTCGGTGCGGCGCTGGGGATATGCACCGCCGCGACCGTTTGCGCCCAGAGCGGTTTCTACGGTGGCGTTTCGATACGCGACCGCGGCGCCGAATCGGGTGGCCTCATGTTCGGCGACCAACCGCTTGCCTGGAGCCGGTTCACCGCGCCTTTGGCCGACGACGCCGATCAGCGCTCACTGGTTTTCGGTGGCTATCGCTGGAAAAACGATCTCGCCGTCGAGGCGGCGTTCAATACCGCCGACAAATATGCGTTGCGGCCCGGCGGCGCGGGCCTGACGGTCGGGCCGGGATTGGGGCTCACCCTCGGCGACTTCGCGGCTCGAACCTGGAATGCGGACGTCTACACCAGTTGGGAAGTCATCCGCCGCCTGTCGCTCTACGGTCGCCTGGGTTATGCGCAAAGCGATCCGCGCCCGTTCTTTTCGGGCGCATCGCTGGTGCAGAGCGATCCGCGGCGGCAGCGCGATGGCGTGAATTACGGCGTCGGCTTGCGCTACGACGTTACATATTCATTGGGGCTGCGCGTCGAGTACGCGCGCTTCGGCCGCTTCGCCGGAGAAATGATCGGCAGCGGAATGCCCGACTCCGATCAGGTCTCGATCGGAGTGCAATACCGGTTCTGAGCTGCATCTTCAGCTGTGCGCGCCGGCGGAGTCATACCGCCGGCGTTTTTGTTTGGTGCGCCAGGCATGGCGCGCAGCGCCGTGACTGGCGCTATCCGGTTCGCGGTGGTGGCGAGTCGGAGGACTGGAGGGTGAAAGTCCCTTACGGACCTTGATGGTAGGAACCGTTAGCCGAACAGCAAGGGTGTCCGT